>NZ_AP028672.1:5393797-5706164 GCF_041154505.1 Acidovorax sp. A79 | reverse complement strand
GCGGTGTGGATCGCCATGACCCTGGCGATCTGCGGCTGGGTCGGGCAGGCGTTCTTCACCTCCACGCAGCCGGCCAAGAATTTGTTCTCGGCGTTCTGGGAGAGCAACGCGAGCTGGGAGCTGGCGGCGCTGCCGCTGTTCATCTGGATGGGCGAGATCCTGTTTCGCACCAAGCTCTCCGAGGAGATGTTCGAAGGGCTGCGCCCCTGGCTCAACCGCGTGCCCGGCCGGCTGATGCACACCACCATCCTGGGCTGCGGCATCTTCGGCTCGGTCTCGGGCTCGTCGGCGGCCACCTGCGCCACCATCAGCAAGGTGGCGCTGCCCGAGCTCATGAAGCGCGGCTACGACGAGAAGCTGGCGCTGGGCGCGCTGGCCACGGCCGGCACGCTGGGCATCCTGATCCCGCCCTCCATCACCATGGTGGTGTACGCCGTGGCCGCCGATGCCTCCATCATCCGCATCTTCCTGGCGGGCTTCCTGCCGGGCATCCTCCTGATGCTGCTGTTCTCGGGCTACATCGGCTGGTGGAGCCTGCGCAACCCCGACAAGGTGCCCGCCGCCGACCCGCCCTCCTCCCTGCGCGAGAAGATCCGCAAGTCGGGCAACCTGATCCCCGTGGGCGTGCTCATCGTGTTCATCGTGGCGGTGCTCGTCACGGGCTACGCCACCGCCACCGAGTGCGCGGCCTACGGCGTGGTGGGATCGCTGGGCCTGGCGCTGTGGAGCCGCTCGCTCACCTGGCAGAACTTCAAGGAAGGCCTGATGGGCACCACGCGCACCAGCTGCATGATCATGTTCATCCTGGCCGGCGCCGCCTTCCTCACCAAGACCATGGCCTTCACCGGCATTCCGCGCGAGCTGGCCCAATGGGTCAACGCCATGCACCTGTCGCCGTTCGCGCTCATCAGCGTGCTGGTGGTGGTCTACCTGGTGCTGGGCACCGCGCTCGACGGCATCAGCATGATCGTGCTCACCAGCGCCGTGGTGCTGCCCATGATCCAGCAGGCCGGCTTCGACCTGATCTGGTTCGGCATCTTCATCGTGCTGCTGGTGGAGATCGCCGAGGTCACGCCGCCCGTCGGTTTCAACCTCTTCGTGCTGCAGAACATGACCGGCAAGGACAGCAACACCATCGCGCGCGCCGCCATTCCTTTCTTCCTGTGCCTGGTGGTGTGCATCGCACTCATCACGATCTTCCCGCAGATCGTGACCATCCTTCCCGACCTGGTCATGGGCGTGGAGAAGTAGCCGCCCTCAGCCGGTCCACGCCGCCGCGCCCGGAAGGCTGCGGCGAGGCCGGCCCCGCCGCGGGGCGCAGGCCGTGAACGGCCGGCGTGGGCCACAATAGCGCCCGCATCCAATTTACGGGGAGTGATCGCACCATGCTCGCAGTCATGGCTATCTGCATCGGCGCCAGTCTGGGCGCGCTGGCGCGCTGGCGGCTGGGCATGTGGCTGAACACCGTGGGAGCGCTCATGCCCTGGGGCACGCTGGCCGCGAACCTCGTTGGGGGCTATCTGGTAGGCGTGTGCGTGGCCGTGTTCCAGGCCCTGCCCCAGCTGGACCCGGTGTGGCGGCTGGCCCTCGTCACAGGCTTTCTCGGCGGCCTCACCACGTTCTCCAGCTTTTCGGCCGAGGTCGTGGGCATGCTGCAGCAGCAGCGCTACCTGCTCGCGCTGGGCACCACCTCCGTGCACCTGCTCGGTTCGCTCACGCTGACCGTGCTGGGCATCCACACTGCTACTCTTTTGCTAGCAGGGCGCGCCTGATCGTGCGTGATAATCGGGCACAACGGCCGCCAACCACCCCCCATTCAACCCACTGCCGACCCGCGCTCGCGCACCGGCCGGCCGCGTTTTCCTGATCTGCCATGGATGCCAAC
Source organism: Acidovorax sp. A79 (assembly GCF_041154505.1). GTDB lineage: Bacteria > Pseudomonadota > Gammaproteobacteria > Burkholderiales > Burkholderiaceae_C > Acidovorax. The sequence goes on along the minus strand of NZ_AP028672.1, from coordinate 5,704,279 downwards.
ACCCAACTGAATGAACGCCGCCTGGCCGATGCCTGGGCGGAGCTGCAAAGCCACGCCGCCAACGGCAATCCGCTGCACGCCGACGCCTACCGGCTCGCGTTTGCAGACCCCGAATTCCTGTTCCGCCGCGAAACGCGCGGCATCCGCTTCCAGCTGGAGATGCTCAAGCCCGACCTCGGCCAGATCGAGCAGGGCATCGAGAACACCATCGTGGTCTACGGCAGCGCCCGTTTCGTCGCGCCCGACGAGGCCGCGTCCCAGCTGGCCGAAGCCGAGGCCAGCGGCGACGAAGTGCGCCTGCAGCGCGCGCACCAGGCCGTGCGCAACGCCCGCTACTACGACCTGGCCCGCCAGTTCGCTCGCATCGTCGCGGAACACAGCGAGCTGCAGCCGCCCGCCGACCGCATCTACATCTGCACCGGTGGCGGCCCCGGCATCATGGAGGCCGCCAACCGCGGCGCGCATGACGTGGGCGCGCTCAACGTGGGGCTGAACATAGCCCTGCCCCATGAGCAAAGCGGCAACCGCTTCATCTCGCCGACCCTGAGCTTCAAGTTCCACTACTTCGCGCTGCGCAAGATGCATTTCATGATGCGCGCCAAGGCCCTGGTGGCCTTCCCGGGCGGCTTCGGCACGCTGGACGAGCTGTTCGAGGTGCTCACGCTGGTGCAGACGAAAAAGGCCAAGCCCGTGCCCATCGTGCTGTTCGGCACGGACTACTGGAAGCGCCTGATCAACTTCGAGGTGCTGGTCGAACAGGGCACGATCTCGGCACAGGATCTGGGCCTGTTCCACTACACCGACGACCCGCAGGAAGCCTGGGGCCTGATCAAGTCGTTCTACCAGCTGTAGATCCGCGCTGCGTCGCGGCACGGTACGGCACCACCTGCCGGCGGCCGCGTGCGGGGGCGTGGCCTCCCGCCACGCTACTGCGGCCCGTGCGCTTTCTCCGGCTTCTCCCCGCCGATGCGCCACGCCAGCCGGGCGCCACCCAGCCCCGTCGCGCCCACGGCCCAGAACAGGCCGCTGACCCCGATCACCGCGCCGGCCGACCCGAACAGCAGCGGCATCAGCACGCTCGATGCATTGATGGCCATCAGCCGCAGGCCCAGCGCCTCGCCCTGGCGGTGCGATGGCGTGATCTGGTGCAGCAGGCTCATCACCATGGGCTGCCCGGTGCCCAGCGCAAAACCCAGCAGCACCGAGCACACCCCCATGGCGAATGCGCTGTCCAGCAGCGGATAGGCCCCGAACAGCACCGCCGTCACCAGCATGGCCCCCGCCATCACGCCGCGCTCGCGCAGGCGCTCGGCGACAAAGGGCATGAGCACGCGGATCACCGTGGCGGCGATCGCAAACGCGCCGAAGATGGTGCCGATCACCGCGGCCGACAGCCCACGCTCGTGCCCCAGCAGCGGCACCGCAAAAGCGTGCACGTCCCAGCATGAGGAGATCAGCCAGTTCACGATCAGCAGGCGGCGAAACGGCGGGTCGTTCAGCAGGTCCCACGCCCGCTGGGGCGGGCCGCCCGTGGCGGCGGCGACGCTGGGCAGTTCCTGCGTGCCGCGCACACACAACCAGCTGAGCAGCGGCAGCAGCGCAAGCAGCACGAAGGCCGCGCGGTAGCCCTCCAGGCTGCCCGCCGCGCCACCCGCGTGGTCGATGGCCAGGCCCGCGCAAAAAGGCCCGATGAAGTTGGACACCGCCGGGCCGATGGACAGCCAGCTGAACACCTGCTTGAGTTCGGTGGCGTCATGGACCGCGCGGCCGGCGTGGCGCTGCACCGCTATGGTGGCCAGGCCCGCCGCCGCACCGGTCATCAGCGCGGAGACACACAGCACGGGAAAGGTCGGAAACACCACCGCCAGCCCCGCGCCCACGCAGGCCACGGCCACCGAATAGCCCACGGGGCGCTTGAGGCCGCGGCGGTCCGCGTACCGGCCCGCGGGCAGGGCAAGGAACACCTGGGTGAGCGCGAACAGCGCCACCAGCAGCCCCACCGCCGCCGCGCTGTACCCTTCGCGCAGCGCCAGCAGCGGCGCGGCCAGGCGCATGCCGGCCATGCTGGCATGCACGCAGACCTGCCCTGCGATCAGACGGGCCAGTGCCCGGTTCACAGCGGGTCGTCCTCCGCGTCCAGTCCGGGCAGCGCCGCCGTGCCACCGCCCACGGGCAGCGGCAGGGTGGCGCCGGGGGGCGCCGGCAGGTCCTGCACATCACGCAGCTTGCGCTGGATGGCGCGGGTGCGCACCCCCACCTCGTCGAAACGCTTGGCCGCCGCGTCGATGGACTTCTTGGTGGCCTCCACCACGTCGCCAAACTTGGCGAATTCGGTCTTGACCATGCCCAGCAGGCTCCACACCTCGGACGAGCGTTTCTCGATGGCCAGTGTCTTGAAGCCCATCTGCAGGCTGTTGAGCATGGCGGCCAGGTTGGCGGGGCCGGTGATCATCACGCGGCAGTCGTTCTGGATGGCCTCGACCAGGCCGGGGCGGCGTATCACCTCGGCGAACAGGCCTTCGGTGGGCAGGTACAGCACGGCGAAGTCCGTGGTGTGCGGCGGCGAGACGTACTTGGCGAAGATCTTCTTGGCTTCGAGCTTGATCGAGGCCTCGAACGCGTTGCCGGCCGAGGCGATCAGCCCCTTGTCGGCCGCGTCCTGCGCGTCCATGAGCCGCTGGTACTGCTCCACGGGGTACTTGGAGTCGATGGGCAGCCACACCGGATGCTCGTCGCTCTTGCCCGGCAGGCGGATGGCGAACTCCACCAGCTCATCGCTGCCCGGCACGGTCTTGACGTTGCGCGCGAACTGGTCGGGCGTGAGCACGTTGTCGATGATGGCGCCCAGCTGCATTTCGCCCCAGGTGCCGCGCGACTTCACGTTGGTCATCACACGCTTCAAGTCCCCCACGCTGCCCGCCAGGGTCTGCATTTCGCCCAGGCCCTTGTGCACCTGTTCGAGCCGGTCGCTCACCAGCTTGAAGGATTCGCCCAGGCGCTGCTCCAGCGTGGCGTGGAGTTTTTCGTCCACCGTGCGGCGCATCTCCTCGAGCTTGGTGGAGTTGTCGGCCTGGATCGCGGCCAGCCGCTCGTTGAGCGCGTTGCGCAGCTGCTCCGCGTTTTGCTGGCTGCCCTGCACCAGCCCCGTGAGCTGCTGCGAGACCGCATCCTGCAGCACCGAGAACTGGTTCCTGATCTGGAAGCCATTGGCTTCCAGCTGGTCCTTGAGCGCGCTGGACATCGTGCCCAGCTGGGTCTGGATGTCGCCCTTGAGCGAATCGAGCGTGAGGCGCGTGGCCGCCTGCAGGGCCTCGAAGCGCTCCTGGATGCGCTTTTCGAACAGCGCGGCGCTTTCGCCCATCGCCTCGCGCGACTTGACGCTTTCGGCCGCCAGCGCGGCCGTGGTGGCCGTGAGTTCGGTGCGAAAGCCCACCAGGGTGGCCGACAGCTCGGTGCGCGCGGTGGCGGCATCGGCCTGGCCCTGCGCCAGATGGGCCAGCAGGGCCTTGCTGCTTTCTTCCAGCCGCCCGGCCACGGCATTCTGCAAGGCATCGAAACGCTGGGCCAGGGCCGCATCCTGCGCGGCCTGGCGCTGCTCCAGCCGCCCTTCAAACACGCCGAACGCCGCCAACAGTTCAGCGCGGCCGTTGCGGGACTCGGCCACGGCCTGGGCCAGGCGCTCGTCCACCGCGTGGCGCAGGGTCTCCAGCGTGGCCTGCGTGGTGTGCGTGAAGCCGCGCAGCTGCTGGCCCATGCCGTCCAGCGCGCCGTCGTTCTTGGCCACGGCAATCTGCGTGGCCTGGGCGGTGTGTTCCAGCGCCTGCAGGCGGGCCAGCCACTCGGGCGGCAGATCGACGCGGGGGCGGCGCAGCATGAGCAGCACCAGCAAAACCAGCACGAGAGCCAGCGCGGCCAGCAGGATGAGGGTATCGGTAGTCAAGGCAGGAATACTATGTTTTTGATAGCTGCTTGCGCATATGAATAAAGCGCCAGCGGCCCTTCTTGCTTAAATTCTCGATGTCACTGCCGGCCACGCGGGCCGGGCACCGGCTGGTTCACCGGCGTGAGTGGCCCACGCCCCCCCAGGAAGGCGATCAGGTTGTCGGCCGCCAGGTTGGCCATGGCACGGCGCGTGGGCACGGTGGCGCTGGCAATGTGGGGCGTGAGCACCACGTTGGGCACGGTGAGCAGGTCGGGGTGCACGCCGGGCTCGCCCTCGAACACATCGAGGCCCGCTGCCGCGATGCGGCCTTCCCGCAGCGCCGCGGCCAGCGCGGCATCGTCCACGATGCCGCCGCGCGCAATGTTGATGAGCGTGGCCGTGGGCTTCATGAGCGCCAGCTCGGCGGCGCCGATGGTGTGGTGCGAGGCAGGCGTGTAAGGCACCACCAGCACCACATGGTCCGCGGTGCGCAGCAGATCTTCCTTGCCCAGGTAGCTGGCCTTGCATTCGGCCTCCAGCGCGGGCGGCAGGCGCGAGCGGTTGTGGTAGACCACCTTCATGCCAAAGCCGTGCGCGCCACGCCGGGCGATGCCCTGCCCGATGCGCCCCATGCCGATGATGCCCAGCGTGCTGCCGTGGATGTCGCTGCCGGCGAACATGTCGTAGCTCCACTTGGTCCACCGGCCGGCGCGCAGGTAATGCTCGCTCTCGGTCATGCGCCGGGCCGTGGCCATCAGCAGCGCGAAGCCGAAGTCGGCGGTGGTTTCGGTCAGCACGTCGGGCGTGTTGGTGCCCTGCACGCCGGCCGCCGTCATGGCGCCCACGTCGAAGTTGTTGTAGCCCACGGCCATGTTGGCCGCGATCCTCAGGCGCGGCGCGGCGGCCAGCAGGGCCGCGTCGATGCGCTGGCTGCCGGTGGTCAGCACGCCATCCTTGTCGGCCAGGCGCGCGGCCAGCTCGGCCGGGGTCCAGATCACGTCGTCCGGGTTGGCCTCGACCTCGAAGTGCGCGCGCAGGCGCTCCACGATGTCGGGGAAGATGGCGCGGGCGACCAGGATGCGGGGTTTGCTCATGAATCTTTAGTCTCCAATGTATCGATACGGTTGCCGTGCCTTGCAACTGGCGCGGCCCGCACCAGCGGCCACCGTGCAAGGGCCGCCCCGCTGCACTCTGGTGGCATCCCCCTTCCCATCACGCAGCGATGAGAGAAGGGGGAAGCGGCGCAGCCGCGCAGGGGGATGGTCACTACCGGAACCAGATGAAGGTCATGACAATGAACAGCGGCACCAGAATGCCGCCCGACCACAGCATGTAGCCGAAGAAGCTGGGCATCTTCACGCCCCGGTCTTCCGCGATGGCCTTGACCATGAGGTTGGGGGCATTGCCGATGTAGGTGTTGGCGCCCATGAACACGGCACCCGCGGAAATGGCGGCCAGGGTGGGTGCCAGCGTGGTCATCAGCACCGCCGCGTCGCCACCCGCCGTGTTGAAGAACACGAGGTAGGTGGGCGCATTGTCGAGGAACGAACTCAGCAGGCCGGTGGCCCAGAAATACATGGCCGGGTCGGGCGCGCCGTCCGGCCGGGTCACCGCCGAGATGATGGCGCCGAACGGCCCCTGGTTCCCCGCCTTGAGCATCGCGATGACCGGAATGATCGTGAGGAAGATGCCCGCGAACAGCTTGGCCACCTCCTGCATCGGCGCCCAGCCGAACTGGTTGTCGGCATGCACCTGCCGGGGGGTGAGCCACAGCGATGCGAGCGTCACCAGCACAAGCCCCGCATCGCGCACGATGCCCGGCAGCCCCACCAGGGTGCCCGCGACGTCGAACGCCACGCTCGACTTCCAGAAGCCGCTGAGCAGCACCAGCGCGACGACCGCGCCCAGCAAGGCGAAGTTGATCTTCCCGTCGAAGCCGATGGAGCGGCTGTCGGGCGTCGGGTCGGCGGGCAGCACCTCCTCGCGGTGCCGGCAGTACCAGGTGTCCAGCAGGAAGAATATCGCCAGCAGCGCACCGACCAGGAACAATGTTTCCGGAAAGATGTGGCCCACCGTCCAGAAGAAATCGACGCCCTTGAGAAAACCGAGGAACAGTGGCGGATCGCCCAGCGGGGTGAGCGAGCCCCCCGCGTTGGACACGATGAAGATGAAGAACACCACCACGTGCGCCACGTGCCGGCGGTTGTCGTTGGCGCGGATCAGCGGACGGATCAGCAGCATCGAGGCCCCCGTCGTGCCCATGAAGCTGGCCAGCAGCGCCCCGATCGCAAGCAGGGCGGTGTTGAGCCCCGGACTGCCATGCAGGTTGCCGCGGATGTAGATGCCCCCCGCCACGGTGAACAGCGCCGTGAGCAGCACCACGAACGGGATGTACTCGGCCAGCAGCGCATGCACCAGGCTGGCCCCGGCCACGCCAGGGCCGAAGGCGATGGCGAACGGCAGCAGAAACGCCAGGCCCCACGCGGCCGCGACCTTGCCGAAATGGTGGTGCCAGAAAATGGGTGCCAGCAGCGGCATGAGCGCGATCGACAGCAGGATGCCCGCGAAGGGCACGCCCCACAGCACCGACAGGGTGCTGCCGTCCACATCCGCGGCCACGGCCAGGCCCGGCAACACGAGCAGGGTGATCAAGAGGCCCAGCGCGCGGGGCGCCGGCATCCGGGTGGCGCGGGCCATCATGCCACCGCGGGGATGTCGAACACCTGGCGCAGGTAGGCCAGGTATTTCTCGTCGTCGCACATGCCCTTGCCCGGCGTGTCGGACAGCTTGGCCACCGGCTGGTCGTTGCAGCGCGTCATCTTGATGACCACCTGCAAAGGCTCGTGTGCGGGCGGGCTGCCCAGGTCGTTGGTCAGGTTGGTGCCGATGCCGAACGCCAGCTGGCAGCGCCCCCGGAACTGCTGGTACAGCTCGATGGTGCGCGGAATGGTGAGCGCATCGCTGAAGATCAGCGTCTTGGTCAGGGGGTCCACCCGGTTCTTGCGGTAGTGGTCCAGGAGGCGCTCGCCCCAGGCGAACGGGTCGCCGCTGTCATGCCGCGCGCCGTCAAAGAGCTTGCAGAAGTACAGGTCGAAATCACGCAGGAAGGCACTCATGCCGTACACGTCGGACAGCGCGATGCCCAGGTCGCCGCGGTATTCCTTGGCCCACATCTCGAAGCCGAACACCTGGCTGTCGCGCAGGCGCGGCCCCAGGGCCTGGCAGGCCTGCAGGTATTCGTGCGCCATGGTTCCCAGCGGCGTCACGCCCAGCTTCATGGCATACAGCACGTTGCTCGTGCCCGCGAACTGGCCGGGGCCCGCGGGTGCGCCGGGGCGGCGGTCGCCCGTGCCCAGGCGGGCCACCAGCACCCGCAGCACCTCTTCGTGCCAGGCGCGGGAAAACCGCCGGCGCGTGCCGTAGTCGGCGATCTTGAGGTCCGACAGGCCCTCGCCCTGCAGCAGCGCGATCTTGGCATCCAGGCGCTTGCGGCCTTCCAGGAAGTCGGGCACCTTTTGCGTGTTGCGAAAGTAGACCTCGTTGACGATGGCCAGCACCGGGATCTCGAAGAGGATGGTGTGCAGCCAGGGCCCGCGGATGGAAATGTCGATCTCGCCGTTGTGCTGTGGCGTGACGGTGATGTACTTCTCGTTGAGCTTGAAGAGGCCCAGGAAGTCCACGAAGTCGCTCTTGATGAAGCGCATGGAACGCAGGTAGGCCAGTTCGGCATCCTGGAACTGCAGGCAACACAGCGAGCGGATCTCGTCGCGGATCTCATTGACGAACGGCGCCAGCTGCACGCCAGGGTTGCGGCACTTGAAGCGGTATTCGACCTGAGCCCCCGGAAACTGGTGCAGCACCACCTGCATCATGGTGAACTTGTACAGGTCGGTGTCGAGCAGGCTGGTGATGATCATGGACAGGGCAGGCCTCAGACCGCGGGCTGGTCAGCAAAGCCTCAAAGTGTAGGCCATCGGGGCATCCCGCACCGTGCAGGGACTCTGCCCCCGCGCCACGGGCATGCGACGCCATGCGCTGGGGAAAAACGCCCTTCGCGCCCTTGGGAGAAGCGCGAGAAGCTAACGGATCAATAGCAGGCCCGCCGGTGCTCAGCCGGCCACCACCAGCTCTTGCAGGACCTTGCGCAGGGCCTCTGGCACCGGCACGGGCCGGCGGGTCTCGCGGTCCACATACACATGGATGAAATGGCCGGCCGCAGCGGTCAGCGGCTCGCCCTGGGCAAACAGGCCCACCTCATACCGCACGCTGGAGCCACCCAGCCGTGCCACCCGGATGCCGGCCTCGATCGTCTGCGGGAAGGCCAGTGGCGCGAAGTAGTTGCACTGGGTTTCAATGACCAGGCCTATGGTCTCGCCCGCATGGATATCGAGCACGCCTTGGTCGATCAGGTGGGCATTCACCGCCGTGTCGAACCAGCTGTAGTACACGACGTTGTTCACATGGCCGTACACGTCGTTGTCCGCCCAGCGCGTGGTGATGGGGCGAAAGGCCCGGTAGGCGCTGCGCGGCTGCGGGGACGGGCGGGCGGCCGGCGCGGACGCAGCGGCAGGGGTGGTGCTGGCGGCAGAAGTCATGGCCGCACATTCTGCCAGCGCTGATGGTACTGCCAGGCCACGCGCCAGGTGTTCAGCTGCGCCAGCACCGTGTCTTCCAGATTGCGGCCATAGCCCCCCGCCATCGCGAAAGCCAGGGGAATGCGGCGCTGCCACGCCCAGTCGAACACGCGCCGGTCGCGCGCCTCCAGGCCATCGTGGGTCACGGCCAGCCGCCCCAGGCGGTCTCCTTCGTGCGGATCGGCACCGGCCAGATAGAAAACGAGCTGGGGCGCGAACCGCTGCTCCAGGGTCTCGAGCGCCTGCTCCAGGGCCTGCAGGTAGTCGGGGTCGGCGCAGCCGTCGGGCAGCTCGACATCCAGGTCGCCGGGCTCCTTGCGGAACGGAAAATTGCGCGCCCCGTGCAGTGACAGCGTGAACACGCTGTGGTCGCCCCGGAAGATGTGCGCCGTGCCGTTGCCCTGGTGCACGTCGAGGTCGATCACCGCCACCCGCAGCGGGCGGGCCACACGCCCCGCGCCCTCCGTGCGCGCCCATTCCACCTGCATGAGCCGCGCGGCCACCGCCACGTCATTGAACACGCAGAAGCCGCTGCCCTTGTCCGCATACGCATGGTGCGTGCCCCCTGCGAGGTTGCCCGCAATGCCCTCGCGCAGCGCCACGCGGGCGGCGGCCACCGTCGCGCCCACGGACCGCCGTGCGCGCTCGGCCATGGCATCGCTCCAGGGGAAGCCGATCTCGCGCTGGGCGGGCGGTGCCAGCGTGCCGTCGGCAATCGCATCGACGTACTCCGGCGTGTGGGCCAGCGCGAGCTCGCTGTCCGACGCGGGCATGGCCACCTGCAGCGACACGCCGGGCAGGTGCTGCGTGATGCGGTCGCGCAGCAGCCGGTACTTGGCCATCGGGAACCGGTGGCCCTCGGGAAGCGGCAGCACGAAATGGTCTGCGTAATAGGCATGCATGACGCGATTGTGGCAAGCGGCGGATTTCTGGGGCGCCGTCCCTAATTTGCTGCAGCGCAACAAAAACCCCTTGCAATACCACGCCAAGTGCCTAAAATTCATCCCATGCTGCACTGCAACATGACTCACCAGGTCAGGGCCAGCGCAGATGTCCGCGAACCACCTTGGCCCCCGGGCCCCATTTTTTAGGAGATATGACATGACGCTGACCGCTGAACAAATCCTGGCCTCGCACAAAGCCAACATCGAAACCCTGTTCGGTCTGACCACCAAGGCCTTCGAAGGCGTGGAAAAGCTGGTCGAACTGAACGTGACCGCTTCGCGCGCTGCCCTGTCGGAAGCCGCCAACCACACCCAGGCCGTCCTGGGCGTGAAGGATGCGCAAGAGCTGCTGGCCCTGCAAGCCGGCCTGTTCCAGCCACTGGCTGAGAAGACTGCCGCCTACAGCCGCCACCTGTACGACATCGCTTCGGGCACCGGCGCTGAATTCGGCAAGGCTTTCGAGAGCCAGGCCACCGACGCGCAAAAGGCATTCACCAACCTGGTGGACAGCGCCGCCAAGAACGCTCCCGCCGGTTCCGAAACCGCCGTGGCCGTGATGAAGAGCGCCGTCTCTGCCGCCAACAACGCTTTTGAATCGGTGCAGAAGGCCGTCAAGCAAGCGTCCGACGTGGCCGAAGCCAACTTCAACGCCGTGGCCAGCACCGCTGCCAACGCCGCCAAGACCGCTGCACCCCGCAAGCGCTGATGAGCCATCTGCGGTCTGGAGTGCAACCTCTAGGCCGCGTTCAGGGAATACCCTGATAATTCAACCACGCGCTGCGGAAGCCCTCCACAAGCGCACCAGTTGTCTCCTTGGATCCTCTCGAAACCCCCGTTTCAGGGATCCTTTTAAAGCCCGGTTCATGACCGGGCTTTTTTTTGCCCGTGTCCTGGCAACACCCTTCCGGCGCTTGCGCTGCGTCAGGAATTCCCTCTGAATTCCTTGGCGCGCCCCAGACATTTATTAAGAATAATTCGCGTTTGTTTTATCATCGCCAGAGTTACAACCTTGAAAGACGCATCCATGTCGAAGACTGTGAAAGCCTTGTTGAGCGCGTGCACGCTGGCCGTTGCCGCCGGCGCCGTTTCCGCCCAGGACCAGGTGGTGAATCTCTACTCGGCCCGCCACTACTCCACCGACGAAGCGCTGTACAGCGGATTCACCAAGGCCACGGGCATCAAGATCAACCGCGTGGATGCGGACGACGCCGGCATCCTGGCACGCCTGAAGGCCGAAGGCACGGCATCTCCGGCGGACGTGATCCTGCTGGTGGATGCCGCCCGCCTCTACAAGGGGGAAGTCGACGGCCTGTTCCAGCCCATCCAGTCCAAGGTGCTCAGCGACGCCATTCCCGCCAATCTGCGCAGCGCGCCAGCGGCAGACGGGGGCATTTCCTGGTTCGGGCTGTCCACGCGCGCACGCGTGATCGTCTACAGCAAGATCAAGGTGCAGAAGTCGGAGGTCGACACCTATGAGGAGCTCGGCGACCCCAAGAACAAGGGCAAGCTGTGCATCCGCTCCGGCTCGCATCCCTACAACCTGAGCCTCTTCGGCGCCGTGACCGAGCATCTGGGCGAACAGAAGGCGGAGGCCTGGCTCAAGGGCATGGTGGCCAACCTGGCGCGCCCTCCCAAGGGCGGGGACACCGACCAGATCAAGGCCGTGGCCGCGGGCGAATGCGATATCGCCGTCACCAACAGCTACTACCTCGCGCGCATGATGCGCTCGACCAAGCCCGAGGACGTGGCCGTGGTCAACAAGGTCGGCGTGGTGTTCCCCAACCAGGATTCCTGGGGCACGCACCTGAACATTGCCGGCGGCGCGGTGGCCAAGCACTCCAAGAACCAGGCCAACGCCATCAAGTTCCTCGAGTACCTGGTCAGCCCTGAAGCGCAGAACTACTTTGCCAACGGCAACAACGAATGGCCCGCCGCCAAGGGCGTCAGCATCGACAACCCCGCTCTCAAGGCCATGACCGGCGGTGCGCCCTTCAAGAGCGAGACCATTCCGATCAGCGCGGTGGGCGCCAACACGACCAAGGTGCAGCAGATGCTGGACCGCGTGGGCTTCCAGTAACCCGCCCGTGCGGCCCCGCGGCGCGGGGTTTGCGCCAGGCCCGGCCTCGCCGGGCTTTTTTTCGCCTGTCGGAAACCAGGCGGATGCGCCATAATTGACGTTTACGTTAACGTCACTCACTGGAGACAGAACATGGACATCAAAGGCAAGGTTTTCATCGTGACCGGCGGCGCGTCCGGCCTGGGCGAAGGCACGGCGCGCATGCTTGCCGCCCAGGGCGGCAAGGTGGTCATTGCCGACATGCAGGCGGAAAAAGGCGAGGCCGTGGCCAAGGACATTGGCGGTGCCTTCGTGAAGTGCGATGTGAGCAGCGAGGCCGACGGCCAGGCCGTGGTGGCGAAGGCCGTTTCGATGGGCAAGCTGATGGGCCTGGTGAACTGCGCGGGCATCGCACCCGCGGAAAAGACGGTCGGCAAGAACGGTGCGCACGCGCTGGCCGTCTTCAGCAAGACCGTCACCGTGAACCTGATCGGCAGCTTCAACATGATCCGCCTGGCCGCCGAGGCGATGTGCAAGAACGACCCCGAGCCCACGGGCGAGCGCGGCGCGCTGATCTCCACCGCCAGCGTGGCCGCCTACGACGGCCAGATCGGCCAGGCGGCCTATTCGGCCTCCAAGGGCGGCGTGGTTGGCATGACCCTGCCCATCGCGCGCGACCTGGCCCGCAACGGCATCCGCAACATGACGATTGCGCCCGGCATCTTCGGCACGCCCATGCTCTTTGGCATGCCCCAGGAGGTGCAGGATGCGCTCGCGGCCGGAGTGCCCTTCCCCAGCCGCCTGGGAACGCCGCAGGACTATGCCAAGCTCGTGCAGCACATTTTCGAAAACGACATGCTCAACGGCGAAGTGATCCGCCTGGACGGCGCGATCCGGCTCGCACCCCGCTGATGCTATTCAATTTATAGCATCCAGCGCTTATTGTGAAAGCGCTGGGGCCATTTTTCCCATAACTCCTGAGCCCTGGGCTTGTCCGGGGCTGTTTCATGGAAGAACCAGGGCGGAGGCCGGGCGCTTCCCCCAGGCGCCATGGGGCGCGGCGGTGCGTCCGCCAGCCTAGGCCGCGTGCCGCTGCGGCGCCGGGCGCGGCGGCTGCGCGGCGGGCAGCACCGAATCCCCTGCACCCAGCGGCCGCTGCATCAAAACGGTGTCCAGCCAGCGGCCTTTCTTGAAGCCCACGGAGCGCAGTGCGCCAATGCGCTCGAACCCCATGCGGGCATGCAATGCCATCGAGCCGGCGTTGTCATCGCCCTGCCCCACCACCGCGAGCATCTGGCGCCACGGCCCCGCCTCGCAATGCCGGATGAGTTCGCCCAGCAGCGCAGCCCCGAGGCCTCTCCCTGAAAGATCGGGCGCCACGTACACCGAGTCCTCCACCGTGTGGCGGTAGGCCACCCGGGCCCGGTGCGGCACGGCGTAGGCAAACCCGGCCACCATGCCGTCCAGTTCCGCCACCAGATAGGGCAGGCCGGCAGCCACCACGGCAGCGCGCCGTGCGCGCAGTTCATCAACCGTCGGAGGTATTTCCTCGAAAGAAGCCAGCCCGTGCAGCACGTGGTGGGCGTACAGCGCCTGGATGGCGGGCAGGTCGTTCTCGCTGGCGCCGCGCACCACGGGTGCGGAGCGCCCGGCGGCGGCTGCTGCGCGAGTCCGGTTCGGTGGCGCTGGCGGGGTGGATTTCAAGATGGGCAGGGGAATGGTCGTCGAGGTGTGCATGACCGACAGTGTGGCAAGCTTCCATGCATAAAAGAAGCTTTCTCAAGTTATGCAAAGTATGAGAAATTCTTTGCCATGGAACGCATCAATCTCGACCAGCTTCACGGCTTTGCCACCGCCCTTGAACTCGGCAGCTTCTCTGCCGCGGCGCAGCGCCTGGACCTCACCCAACCGGCCGTGAGCCTGCAGGTGCGCCAGCTCGAAAAGCGCCTGGGCACGCCTTTGATCGAGCGCGTCGGCCGGGTGCTGCGCCCCACGGCGGCGGGTGCCGAGTTGCTGGCCCATGTGGGCCGCATCGATGCGGTGGTGGCCGAGGCCCTGGAGGCCGTCTCCCGCCATGCCGACAGTGCCACCGGTCGCGTACGCCTGGGCACCGGCGCGACGGCCTGCATCTACCTGCTGCCACCGGTGCTGCGGTCGCTGCGGCAGTGCTTTCCCGGCCTCGACATCACCGTGCGCACCGGCAACACGGCCGACATTGTCCAGGCGGTGGAGGACAACACGCTGGACCTGGGACTGGTCACGCTGCCCGCCAGCGGGCGCATGCTGGAGGTGTCACCCCTGCTGGACGACTCGTTCGTCGCGATCGCCCCGCGAGGCACCGCGCTGCCGGCGCGGATTGGCGCCAAGGAACTGGCGCGGCATCCCGTGCTGCTGTACGAGCCCGGCGGCCACACCCGCCGGATCGCCGATGCCTGGTTCGCCCGGGCGGGGGTGGCACTGCAGCCGGCCATGTCGCTGGGCAGCGTGGAGGCGATCAAGGAGCTGGTCGCGGCCGGCCTGGGCTGCGCCGTGCTGCCGGGCATGGCCGTACGGGACGGGCACCAGGGCAACCTCGAAGTACGGCCACTGTCGCCACCCCTGCGCCGCACATTGGCCGTCGTCATGCGCCGGGACAAGCGCCTGCACCGGGGCCTGCGCGAAACAATGGCGGCCCTGCAGTCACTGGGATGAGGGAAAAGCAGGAGCCCGCCGCCATGCCGTCAATGCAGGGGTGGGTGGCAGTGACAAGACCGATATCCGCCATGAAACCCACAAAAACAACTGGAAATGGGCAAAGAAAAACGGACTGCAGCAATCAATACTGCAGTCCGTTTATTTGGACCACGACACAACCAGCGACGGGCTGTGCCATGTGAATCTGGCGGAGTGGACGGGACTCGAACCCGCGACCCCCGGCGTGACAGGCCGGTATTCTAACCAACTGAACTACCACTCCTGGCAGGCAGCTTTTCGCTTGCATCTCTCAATACAAGCCAAGCGCTACAACTTGGCGACCCTACGGGGATTCGAACCCCGGTACTCACCGTGAAAGGGTGATGTCCTAGGCCTCTAGACGATAGGGTCAAAACCTTGGAACTAACCGATAACAAACCTTGGTGGAGGTAAACGGGATCGAACCGATGACCTCTTGCATGCCATGCAAGCGCTCTCCCAGCTGAGCTATACCCCCACGATTCTCTGGATGACACCAAAGAAAAACCCTTGCATATCAAAGACCTGCAAGGGTTTTTGACTGGCGGAGTGGACGGGACTCGAACCCGCGACCCCCGGCGTGACAGGCCGGTATTCTAACCAACTGAACTACCACTCCTGGCAGGCAGCTTTTCGCTTGCATTTCATCAACACAAGCCAAGCGCTACAACTTGGCGACCCTACGGGGATTCGAACCCCGGTACTCACCGTGAAAGGGTGATGTCCTAGGCCTCTAGACGATAGGGTCAAAACCTTGGAACTAACCGATAACAAACCTTGGTGGAGGTAAACGGGATCGAACCGATGACCTCTTGCATGCCATGCAAGCGCTCTCCCAGCTGAGCTATACCCCCACTGAATGACTCGAAACACACTGTGTTTGTTGTCATCATCTGAGCCTTGAATTATAGACAGATTTTTAGCGGTTTCGCAAACGCGCTACAACTTTTTCACGTCCGACCAATTCCAGCACGGCATCGACCGACGGAGTGTGGGCCGTGCCCACGGTCAGAACCCGCGCAGGCATGGCCAGTTGCGGCATTTTCAGTCCCTGGCTGGCAAGCACCTGCTTGAATGCAGCGCTGATGGAAGCCTTGTCCCATTCGCAGGCGGCCAGCGCATCGGCCAGCGCATCGAGCGCCGGGGCAATGGCTTCGGTGACGTGCTGTGCGCGCTCGGCATCCACCGGGGTCACGTCACCGTAAAACACCTGGGCCCAGTTGGCGAGCGCCACCGTCGTGTCGCACCGGTCCTTGAACAGCGCGCAGATCCGCGCGAGCCGGCCGTCGGCCAGTGCCTGGGCCGTAATACCGCGCTGCTGCAATTGCGGCGCCACCAGGGCGGCCAGCGCATCGTCGGCCATGGCCTTCAGGTGCTGGGCGTTCACCCAGCGCAGCTTGGCCTCGTCGAACTGGGCTGCGCTGCGGCCCAGGTGGTCCAGGTTGAACCATTCCAGGAACTGCGCGCGGCTGAATATCTCGTCGTCGCCGTGGCTCCAGCCCAGGCGCGCCAGGTAGTTGACCATGGCGTCGGGCAGGTAGCCCTCATCGCGGTACTGCGTGACGGGCTTGGCGCCATTGCGCTTGCTCATCTTCTCGCCCTGCTCGTTCAGCACGGTGGGCAGGTGGGCATACACCGGCGGTTCCTTGCCCAGGGCGCGGAAGATGTTGATCTGGCGCGGCGTGTTGTTCACATGGTCGTCGCCACGGATCACGTGCGTGATCTCCATGTCGATATCGTCCACCACGACGCAGAAGTTATAGGTAGGCGTGCCGTCGGGGCGCGCAATCACCAGGTCGTCGAGCTCGTCGTTGCTGATCTCGATGCGGCCCTTGACCTTGTCGTCCCATGCCACCACGCCGCCTTGCGGGTTCTTGAAGCGCAGCACGGGCTGGACGCCTTGCGGCACGGGCGGCAGGGTCTTGCCGGCCTCGGGGCGCCAGGTGCCGTCATACCGGGGTTTTTCCTTGGCGGCCATCTGCTTCTCGCGCAAGGCATCCAGCTCGGCCACGCTCATGTAGCAGGAGTACACATGGCCCGCCGCCTGCAGGTCGGCCAGCACCGCCTTGTAGCGGTCCATGCGCTGCATCTGATAGAACGGCCCCTCGTCGTGGTCCAGGCCCAGCCAGCGCATGCCCTCGATGATCACATCCACGGCGGCCTGGCTGGAACGCTCGAGGTCGGTGTCTTCAATGCGCAGGATGAAATCCCCGTCCGTCGCCCGCGCGAAGGCCCAGGGATAAAGGGCCGAACGGATGTTGCCCAGGTGGATGAAGCCCGTCGGTGACGGGGCGAAGCGGGTGCGCACGCGGCCCGTGCTGGAAGCAATGGTGGATGTTTCAGTCATGTCAATAAGTTCTGGCCCCTCTCGGGGCCAGTTTCAAGATTCAGTCCGTCCGAAGGCAGGGGCGCCAGGCCGCGCCCCTGCCCCGGTACCCGGCAATTCAGGGCAGGGCACAAGGCGCCCTCCCCCCGTCACGCCTCCTGCGCGTTCGGAAGCGCCAGGCGGGAAGTATCCTCCTCGCCCTCTTCCATGCCCACGCGCCCCTCGTTCAGGCGGGCGATGTCGGCGGCGGTGATATCCCCCGTGACGTACACGCCGTCAAAGCACGATGCATCAAACCCCACGATGGACGCATTGAGCGAGCCCACGGCCTTCTTCATGCCATCCACATCCTGGTAGATCAGCGCATCGCAGCCGATGGCCTGGCGGATCTCTTCGACCGTGCGGCCGTGTGCCACGAGCTCGCTGCTGGTGGGCATGTCGATGCCGTACACGTTCGGGTAGCGCACCGGCGGGGCGGCGCTGGCCAGGTACACCTTGCGGGCGCCAGCGTCGCGCGCCATCTGCACGATTTCGCGGCTGGTGGTGCCGCGCACGATGGAATCATCCACCAGCAGCACATTGCGGCCCTTGAACTCGCTGGCGATCACATTGAGCTTCTGGCGCACGGACTTCTTGCGCACGCCCTGCCCCGGCATGATGAAGGTGCGGCCGACGTAGCGGTTCTTGACGAAACCTTCACGGTACGGAATACCCAAAAGGTGCGCCAGCTGTGTGGCGCTCGGACGGCTCGACTCGGGGATCGGGATGATCACGTCGATCTCATTGGGCGGCACGGTGGACACCACGCGCTTGGCCAGCGCTTCGCCGAGGTTCAGGCGGGCCTGGTAGACCGAAATCCCGTCGAGCACCGAGTCGGGACGCGCGAGGTACACGAACTCGAAGATGCACGGATTGAGCTGCGGGTTTTCCGCGCACTGGCTGGCATGCACCTTGCCATCGAGCGTGATGAAGATCGCCTCGCCAGGATCGATGTTGCGCTCGAACACATGCGAGGTGCCCTCCAGCGCCACCGACTCGCTGCCCACCATCACGGTGCCATCCTGGCTGCGCCCCATGGCCAGCGGGCGGATGCCATGCGGGTCACGAAAGGCCAGCAGACCATGGCCGGCGATCAGCGCGATCACGGCGTAGGAGCCCTTGATGCGCTTGTGCACGGCTCGCACCGCCGTGAAGACGTCCTCGGGCTGCAGCGGCACGCCGCGAGTCGACCGCTCCAGCTCATGCGCGAACACGTTCAGCAGGACCTCGGAGTCGCTTTCAGTGTTCGTGTGCCGGTGGTCGGTCAGGAACAGTTCGGTGCGCAGCTCGCGGGCATTGGTCAGGTTGCCGTTGTGCACCAGCACGATGCCAAAGGGGGCGTTGACGTAGAACGGCTGGGCTTCTTCCTCGCTGTAGGCGTTGCCTGCGGTCGGATAGCGCACCTGGCCCAGGCCCACATTGCCCGGCAGCGCCCGCATGTTGCGGGTACGAAACACATCGCGCACCATGCCCTTGGCCTTGTGCATGAAGAATTTGCGGCCCTGCTGGGTCACGATGCCCGCTGCGTCCTGGCCGCGGTGCTGCAGGAGCAGCAATGCGTCATAGATCAGCTGATTGACGGGCGCTGGACTGACGACGCCGACGATTCCACACATAGTTGTATTCCATCCGTTTGCGGGAACAGCCCCGCGGCAACCTCGCAGCAGCAGCTTCTGGCCACTGCCGCATCGATATCAAGAAGGCAGATGCCTTCCAAATTCTTCCGGCAACGCCGGTTTCAAGCCCTTGAGCACTTCGGCCAGCAACGGTGCCCCCTGCGACTCCTGCCACCACGGCGCTTCTCGCAGGGGCGTGAGTCCGGCCACCACGGCCACCGCCAGCAGCAGCATCGCCCCCCGCAGCACTCCGAAAACGGCCCCCAGCGTGCGATCCGCCGGACGCAGGCCGATGGAGTCCACCAGCTTCTTGATCAGCCAGGTCACGAACCCGCAGGCAAATACCGACGCGACAAACACCACCACGAAACCCGCCGCATAGCGCAGGGAGCCCGCCGATTCGCCCACGGGCAGCACCGCCGCCATGTCCTCGGCAAACCACTGCGCCACGAAGAACGACACTACCCACCCCAGCAGGGACAGCACCTCGAACACCAGACCGCGCCAGGCGCCGATCAGCATCGATGCCAGCAGCACCACCACGAAAATCCAGTCCAGGGCAGCCACGGATACGCTCAGCCTGCGCGCGCCTTACAGCGACAGCACGGACGCGGACAGATCAAGAGCCTTGATCCGGGCTGCCGCCTTGTCGGCTTCGGCACGGTCGGCGAACGGCCCCACGCGAACCCGCGTGCGTTTTCCGTCCTTGGTATCCACCACCTGGGTATAGGTTTTCATGCCGGCGCGCTCCACCTTGGTGCGCGCTTCGCGGGCCTTGTCCGCGTCCGCGAAGGCACCGACCTGCACGATGAACCGGTTTTCATCGGCCTTGGCGGCAGCACCCGCGGATTCCGCCGGGCGGCCTTCCAGCAAGGCACGGGCGCGCGCAGCGTCGTCCGGACGCGGTACTGCGGGCTTGTGTTCAGGCACGGGTTTGGGCTCAGGCCTGGGTTCGGGCTTTGCTTCCGGCTTGGCAGGCGTGACCGCCGCGGCCGGCCTGGATGCCGCCGGGCGCGACCCCTGCACCAGTTCCTCGCCCTCCGTCAGGCCATTGCCGGCCACGTTGCCACGTGCGGGGGGGGCCGGACGCTGGGCAGGCGCCTCCGGAGTCGTGGGTGTCGCAGGCCCGGGCACCACCAGGGGAGCGACCTTGTTGCGGTCCGGAATTTCGATGGGAATGTCCACCGGAATCGGGCGGGGCTGCGTGTCGAACAGCATCGGAAATCCGATCACCCCGATCAGCACCAGGACGGCCGCGCCGATCAGCCGGTGGCGCGCACGCCGGCGCATCACTTCGATGCTCTCGGCCTGCGGGGTGCGCGGACGCTTGGACGGCTTTTCGGCCTGAGGTTGCTCACTGTGACCGGGCCACCGAAACTTGAAAAATGCCATGGAGTAACGACTCGTGCGGACCTTATGCGCCCAGATGTTTGGCGTGCAGGCGAGGTGTTCCATTGATCAGCACACCGCCCACCGTGTAAAACGAGCCAAAGACCACGATTCTATCAGCGGGGTCCGCCGCGGCGACTGCCGCCTGCAGGGCATCCATGGGGTCCGGGTGCAAGGTCGAGGTGACGTCGCGGCGCCCGCCCGCCACCATCTGCACGGCATTCCATTTCTGCTGCAGCACGGCGGCCGTCTCGGCCCGGGGCGTGGACAGATTGGTGAAGTACCAGCGGTCGATCAGCGGCCCTACCTTGGCCAGCATGGGGGCCAAGTCCTTGTCGGCCATGGCCCCGAAGACCGCGTGGGTCGTGGGAAAGAAGCCCATGGCGTCCAGATTGGCCGTGAGCGCGGCCACGGAGTGCGGGTTGTGCGCCACGTCCAGCACCAGCGTGGGCTGGCCAGGCACGATCTGGAACCGTCCCGGCAACTCCACCATGGCCAGGCCATTGCGCACCGCCTGGGCCGTCACCGGCAGGCGTTCGCGCAGGGCTTCCAGCGCGGCCAGCACGCCCGATGCATTGATCAGCTGGTTCGCGCCACGCAGCGATGGATAGGCCAGCCCCGCGTAGCGGCGGCCCCGGCCGGCCCAGTTCCACTGCAGCTTGTCGCCCGAGAAATTGAAATCCTTGCCGAACCGCCACAGATCAGCCCCGATTTCGAGGGCGTGGTCGGCGATGCTCTGCGGCGCCATCGGGTCGCTCACGATCACCGGGCGCCCCGTGCGCATGATGCCGGCCTTTTCCCGGCCGATGCTCTCGCGGTCCGGCCCCAGGAACTCGGTGTGGTCGATGTCGATGCTGGTGATGACGGCGCAGTCGGCATCAATGATGTTGGTGGCATCCAGCCGCCCCCCGAGGCCCACTTCGAGGATGGCCACATCCAGCCGGGAATGGCTCATCAGGCGCAGGATGGCCAGCGTGGTGAACTCGAAGTAAGTAAGGGAGACTTCATCGCCATTTTGGGTCCTGGCGCTTTCCACAGCTTCGAAATGTGCTATCAGGTCCGAAGCAGGAATGATCTCGCCATGCACACGGCACCGCTCCTCGAAATGCACGAGGTGGGGCGATGTGTACACCCCCGTGCGGTAGCCCGCCTGCAGGGCCACGGCTTCCAGCATGGCGCAGGTGGAGCCTTTTCCATTGGTGCCCGCCACGGTGACCACGGGGCAGTCGAACCGCAAGGCCATCCGGCGCGCCACTTCACGGACGCGGTCCAGGCCCATCTCGATATTGCGGGGGTGAAGCTGTTCGCAGTGGCGAAGCCAGCCTTCCAGGGTGTGGATTTTGGTATGCATACAGGGCGGGATTGTCGCCCAGGCCGCAATTGGCGGATGATGCGCGGCATGACAACCTCACACATCACCGTCTACGGCATTCCCAACTGCGACACCGTCAAGAAATCCCGCGCCTGGTTCACGGAACAGGGGCTGGACTACGCGTTCCATGATTTCAAGAAACAGGGCGTTCCCGCCGCCCGCCTCCCCGGCTGGATGTTGGCCGTCGGCTGGGAGAAGCTGGTCAATCGCCAGGGAACCACCTGGCGCAAGCTGGACTCGAACGTCCAGGCAGCCGTGCAAGGCGAAGACAGCGCCAGTGCCCTGATGCAGGCCCAGCCCAGCGTGATCAAGCGCCCGGTGGTCGAGTGGCAGCAGGGCGGCAAGACCCACATCTCGGTGGGTTTTGCCCCCGATCAGTGGCAAACCTGGATGGAACGGCCTGCGGCCGCGTGAATCAAGCGCACAGACCGGGGAAATTGCACAAATCTTTACGCAGATTTACGGCGACCAGGCCCTGGATTGACCTTGCCGGCCTAAACTTTTCCACAGTCTGGTGCGTTATGTACCGACCCGAAAGGAGTTTCTCCATGAAAAAGATCGTCATTTTTTCCGCCATGGCGGCCATCGCCACCATGGCCAGCGCGCAGGAGCAGGGCCGCGTGCTCTCCGCCACCCCCGTCGTGCAGCAGGTCGCCACGCCGCAGCAGGTGTGCGGCAATGAAACGGTGTACAGCGGCAACCGCACCAGCGGCGCTGGCGCCGTGATGGGCGCCATTGCCGGGGGCGCCGCCGGCAATGCCATCGGCAAAGGCAGCGGCCGTGCCGCCGCCACCGCCATCGGCGTGCTGGGCGGTGCCGTGCTGGGCAACCAGATCGAAGGCGGACAGCCCCAGTACCAGAACGTGCAGCGTTGCACCACCGAGACGTACTACGAAAATCGCACGGTCGGCTACGACGTGGTCTATGAGTACGCCGGGCGCCAGTACACCACCCGCACCCAGACGGACCCGGGCCGCTGGATTCCCTTGAGCGTGCAGCCCGCGGGCCAGACCTACTCCACGCAGCCCGACCCGTACGCTTCGCAAGGCGTGTACAGCCAGCCTGGCGTGGTGACCTCCACCTATCCCGCGCAACCGGTGTACCAGCAGCCCACCTATGTGACGCCGCCCGTCACCGTGATCGAATACGGCTACGACAGCCGTCCCTACTACCCGCACCACCGCAATCCCTACTGGCGCTGAGCCCCTGGCGCCAGCCATCGCAAAGAGCCCTTCGGGGCTCTTTTGCTTGGGCGATCTGCGGGCGGGGGGTTTTTAGTGGGGCCCCGCCGGCCAGGCCGCCGCCCCCCTGCCCTAAAATCGCGGGTTTCCTCCAACCTTATCCAGCGCACCCATGACCACCGAAAAAATCGACGGCGTGTCCGTCACCACCCAGGCCAATGTGTACTTTGACGGCAAGTGCGTGAGCCACGGCATCACCTTCCCCGATGGCACGAAGAAGTCGGTGGGCGTGGTGCTGCCAGCGACGCTCACCTTCAACACCGGCGCGCCGGAAATCATGGAATGCGTGGCGGGCTCGTGCGAGTACAAGCTGGCGGGCACCGACAACTGGGTGAAGTCCTCCGCTGGCGAGAAGTTCAGCGTGCCAGGCAACTCCAAGTTCGACATCCGCGTGACCGAGGCCTACCACTACATCTGCCATTTCGGCTGAACCGGCATTTCCATCGACAAGAACAACGGACGACCGCACATGGCCACCATTCTCCAAAACCTGCCCCTGGGGCAAAAAGTCGGCATCGCCTTCTCGGGCGGCCTGGACACCAGCGCAGCCCTGCACTGGATGAAGCTCAAGGGCGCCGTGCCCTACGCCTACACCGCCAATCTGGGCCAGCCCGACGAACCCGACTACGACGCCATCCCCCGCAAGGCGATGGAGTACGGCGCCGAGAAGGCCCGCCTGGTCGACTGCCGCACGCAGCTGGCCCACGAAGGCATCGCCGCGCTGCAGGCCGGCGCCTTCCACATCTCCACCGGTGGCCTGACCTACTTCAACACCACGCCGCTGGGCCGTGCCGTGACCGGCACCATGCTCGTGGCGGCGATGAAGGAAGACGACGTCAACATCTGGGGCGACGGCTCGACCTTCAAGGGCAACGACATCGAGCGCTTCTACCGCTACGGCCTGCTCACCAACCCCTCGCTCAAGATCTACAAGCCCTGGCTGGACCAGCTGTTCATCGACGAGCTGGGCGGCCGCGCCGAGATGTCGGCGTTCATGACCCAGGCCGGATTCGGCTACAAGATGAGCGCCGAGAAGGCCTACAGCACCGACAGCAACATGCTGGGCGCCACGCACGAGGCCAAGGACCTGGAGTTCCTGTCCAGCGGCATCCGCATCGTGAACCCCATCATGGGTGTGGCGTTCTGGAAGGACGAAGTGACCGTCAAAGCCGAGGAAGTCTCGGTGCGCTTTGAAGAAGGCCAGCCCGTGGCCCTCAACGGCGTGGAGTTCAACGACCCGGTGGAACTGATCCTCGAAGCCAACCGCATCGGCGGGCGCCACGGCCTGGGCATGAGCGACCAGATCGAGAACCGCATCATCGAAGCCAAGAGCCGCGGCATCTACGAGGCCCCGGGCCTGGCGCTGCTGCACATCGCCTACGAGCGCCTGGTGACCGGCATCCACAACGAAGACACCATCGAGCAGTACCGCATGAACGGCCTGAAGCTGGGCCGCCTGCTGTACCAGGGCCGCTGGTTCGACCCGCAGGCCATCATGCTGCGCGAGACCGCCCAGCGCTGGGTGGCGCGCGCCGTGACCGGCACCGTGACGCTGGAGCTGCGCCGTGGCAACGACTATTCGCTGCTCAACACCGAATCGCCCAACCTGACCTACGCACCCGAGCGCCTGTCGATGGAAAAGGTGGAAGACGCGCCGTTCAGCCCGCTGGACCGCATCGGCCAGCTGACCATGCGCAACCTGGACATCTCGGACACCCGCGACAAGCTGGGCGTGTACTCGCGCGCCGGCCTGCTGTCACTGGGTGGCAATGCCGCACTGGCGCAGCTGGAAAACGACCGCAAGTGATGATGCTGGCAAGGGCGCGGGCGGCCGGAAGCACGCCCGCCCCCCGCACCCTGCCTAACAGGCACAAAAACATGCCCTGCCGCTGGACAGGAAAGCGCGACAAGCTATTAAATAAATAGCAAAGCCACCGATCAGGTGGCTTTTTTTATGCGGCTCCGGTTGCCGGTGTTCTGGCGGACTCCGGGTGCCTGTGCAGAAGGCTATACCACCACGGGCTCGGGCTCCAGCCGGATGCCGAAGCGCTCGTACACGCTGGTCTGGATGGCCTTGGCCAGGGTCATCACCTCGCCGCCGGTCACGCTGTCGGCACCCCGCCCCCGGTTGACCAGCACGAGGGCCTGCTTTTCATACACGCCGGCCTTGCCGATGGACTTGCCCTTCCAGCCGCAGGCATCGATCAGCCAGCCCGCGGCCAGCTTGATGCTGCCGTCGGGCATGGGGTAGTGCACGATGCGCGGCTCGCGCGCGATGATGTCGGCGCACTGGTCCGGCGACACCGTGGGGTTCTTGAAGAAACTGCCCGCATTGCCCACCACGGCCGGATCGGGCAGCTTGGCGCGACGGATGTCGCAGACCCAGCCGAAGATCTGCCGCGCCGTGGGATGCTCCACGCCCTCTTCCATGCGGCGGCGCTCCAGGTCGAGGTAGCCCAGCACCGGTTTCCAGGGCTTGGGCAGGCGAAAGCGTACATGGGTGATCACCGCCCGGCCTTCCAGGCCCATGCCGCGCGGCAACCCGCCCGCATCCAGTGCCTCCGACGGCGCATGCTTGAACACCGAATCCCGGTAGCCAAAGCCGCACTGGGCGGCATCCAGCGTGAACGACCGGCCCGTGGCCAGGTCCATCGCGTCCAGCGACTCGAAGCGGTCCTGCAGTTCCACGCCATACGCGCCGATGTTCTGCACGGGCGCAGCCCCCACGGTGCCCGGGATCAGCGCCAGATTCTCCAGGCCCGCGTAGCCCTGCTCCAGCGTCCAGGCCACGCAGTCGTGCCAGACCTCGCCCGCGCCCGCCTCCACGATCCAGGCCTTGGGCGTGTCCTCCACCAGGCGCAGGCCCTTGATCTCCATCTTGAGCACGACGGGTTTCACATCGCCCGTCAGGATGATGTTGCTGCCGCCGCCCAGGACGAATTTGGGCGCCGCGGCCAGATCGGAATCGTTCAGCACGGCCAGCACATCGGCCGCCGAGCGCACGCGCACCAGGGTTTGGGCGCGCGCAGCGATGCCAAAGGTGTTCCAGGGCTGCAAAGGGGCGTTTTTCTCGACTACCATTGGCCCGATTGTCGCACCGGGCCCTTTCGGCCCCCTGCGAATTGCACCGTTTCCCCTGAGATTGAGAGCCACCATGCCATCTTTTGACACCGTCTGCGAAGCCAACCTCGTCGAAGTGAAAAACGCGGTCGAGAACACCGCCAAGGAAATCGCCACCCGCTTCGACTTCAAGGGCACTTCGGCCAGCATCGAGATCAAGGACAAGGACATCACGCTGATCGGCGACGCCGACTTCCAGCTCACCCAGATCGAGGACGTGCTGCGCAACAAGCTCACCAAGCGCAACGTCGATGTGCGCTTTCTCGACCTGGGCGATGTCCAGAAAATGGGTGGCGACAAGGTCAAGCAGGTCATCAAGGTGCGCAACGGCATCGAAAGCGAGCTGGCCAAGAAGATCCAGAAGCTGCTCAAGGAGAGCAAGCTCAAGGTGCAGGGCGCCATCCAGGAAGACAAGGTGCGCGTGACCGGCGCCAAGCGCGACGACCTGCAGGCGGCCATGGCGCTCATCCGCAAGGACGTGACCGACGTGCCCCTGTCCTTCGACAACTTCCGCGACTGAGATGGAGCACCCCCTGAGTCGCTTCGCGCCTTCCCCCTCCAGGGGGACGACGCCCTCGCTGCGGGGCGGCCCTGGCTTGGCGTCCCTCACCTGGGCCGCGCCAGTTCCGAGGTACGGGGGAGGCGCACAGCGCCATCGACGAATGACGATCCACTCCTTTGCTCTGGCCGCGCTGGTTGCTCTGTGCTTGGCCCCGTCCTGGGCTCATGCGCAGGCGGTGGCGCTGGCGGGCATGCTGGGCAGCAAGGCCTTGCTGGTGGTGGATGCCAACCCACCCAAGGCGGTGGGTGCTGGGGATGAGTACCAGGGCGTCAAGGTCATTACCGTCACCAAAGAAGAAGCCACCATCGAAGTCAATGGCACGCGCCGCACCCTGCGGCTGGGCGAGGCCCCCGTGAGCGTGGGCAGCCGGGGAGGCAGCGGCAAGCGCATTGTGCTGATGGCCGACAGCCGCGGGCATTTCGTCAACAGCGGCACGATCAACGGCCGCGTGATGCAGTACATGGTCGACACGGGCGCCTCCACCGTGGCCATCGGGCGGCCCGACGCGGAGCGGATGGGCCTGAACTACCAGAGCGGCCAGCCCGTGCGCATGAGCACCGCCAACGGGGTGGCACAAGGGTGGCGCATGAAGCTCGACTCGGTGCGCATCGGCGACGTCGAGGTGTTCGGGGTCGAAGCCGTCATCACCTCGCAGGCCATGCCCTACGTGCTGCTGGGCAACAGCTTCCTGACCGAGTTCCAGATGACCCGCATCAACGACCAGATGGTGCTGGAAAAGCGCAACTGAGCCCCCGACGCGCATCGCCATGTCCGTCCACCATCACGCCGGCCACCACCACCACCACGCCGAAGGCGAATACGAGGACCTGCTGAGCCTGTGGGCGGACCTGGAGTCCGCGCTGTCGGTGCTGCTGTCCCGCCCGCTGCAGGTGCAGGACTTCGCCGCCAAGGTGCGCCAGTTCGATGGCTGGCTGCAAGACCTGGTGGCACACGATATCGACGCCGCGCTGTACCTGATGTTCCAGCTGGCCTCCACCTCCACCGTGGGCTACAGCGCCTCCCACGCCCTGGTGTGCGGCACGCTGTGCCACATCATGGCCCATGAGCTGGAACTGCCCGCGCGCGAGCGCGACAGCCTGGTGCGCGCGGCCTTGACCATGAACATCGGCATGACCGCCCTGCAGGACGAACTGGCCGAGCAGCGCGAGCGCCCCACCACGGCCCAGCAGGAGGCCATCAAGAGCCACCCGCTGGAAAGCCAGGCGCTGCTGGAGCGCCTGTTCATCAATGACGCGCTCTGGCTGGACGTGGTCGGGCAGCACCACGCCAGCATTGCCGACCGTGTTCCGCTGGCCCAGCAAGAGCCCGAAGACCGCCTCACCCGCGTCCTGAGCACCATTGACCGCTACGCGGCCATGATCAGCCCGCGCAAGTCGCGCGCAGGCCGCAGCGCGACCGATTCGGTGCGCGCCCTCGTGGGCCAGGAAGTGGACCAGCGCGATGAAGTGAGCTACACCCTGGTGCGCTCCATCGGGCTGTGCCCGCCAGGCACCTTCGTGAAGCTCGACAACGGCGAGACGGCCATCGTGCTGCGCCGCAGCGAAAAGGCCAACCACCCTTTGGTGGCAAGCCTGCTGGACCGCAGCGGCCACCACCACGCCCAGCCCAGCCTGTACCAGACAGCCAGTGGAAAACCCCGCATCCAGTCCGCGCTGGCCCGCTCCGCCGTGGGGCTGGAGCTCAACCACCGCACCATGGTGCGCCTGGGACTGTATGCGGCACAGCACAGCGCGGGGCTGCGGGGACTCATCACCGGGCCAGGGTCGCTCTGATCCCGATGAAAAAACCGGGTGGGGCCATGCAAAAAAAAGGCGGTTCCCGGCCGCCTTGGTGCCCGGCAGCGGCCAGCGCCGCCCGGCCTCAGCGCTTGCCGGGTGCCGCCTCGGCTCCCGGCTTGGCCTTCTTGCTGCCCAGGCGCGACTCCTTGCCTTCGATGAGCCGCTGGATGTTCTCCTTGTGGCGCCATGCCAGCAGCACGCCCATCACGACGATGGACGCGGCAATCGTGCCTTCGGCGTACCACACCACGCCATCCACCAGCAGGTAGTACACCGGAGCGAATGCCGCGGCCACCAGCGAGGCAAGCGACGAATATCGGAAGAAGAAGGCGATGATGAGCCAGGTGACGGCCGTGGCCAGCCCCAGCCAGACGCTGATGCCCAGCAGCACGCCCAGCGCCGTGGCCACGCCCTTGCCGCCCTGGAAGCGGAAGAAAACCGGCCACAGGTGGCCCAGGAAGGCGGCCAGACCCACCATGGCCACGGTGCCGTCCTCCAGCCCGTAGGGGCGGCCGAACCACATCACCAGCGCCACGGGCAGCCAGCCCTTCAGGGCGTCGAGCAGCAGCGTCACGATGGCCGCGGCCTTGCTGCCCGACCGCAGCACATTGGTCGCCCCCGGATTCTTGCTGCCATAGGTGCGCGGGTCGCTCAGTCCCATCACGCGCGTCACGATGACGGCGAAAGAGAGCGAGCCCAGCAGGTAGGCGGCCACGGCGGCGAGAACGGGATAGACGGCGGTCAAAGCAACTCCTCGGTAATCGGATGGTTCAGCCCTTGGAGGCTGTTCAATGGCTATTCATGGGCTGTTTTTCCCGGCGGCCTATTCTGCCAGCGCGCAATGCACGGGCTTCGCCCCCAGCAGCTGCACACACACCTGCGGGTCCAGCTGCACCAGAAAGCCCCTGCGCCCGCCGTTGATGGCGATGCGGGGCAAGGCGAGGATGGTCTCCTCGATGTACACCGGCATGGCGCGCCGTGTGCCGAACGGCGAAGTGCCACCCACCAGGTAGCCACTGTGGCGGTTGGCCACCTCGGGGGCACAGGGCTCCACCGACTTGGCGCCGATCTGGCGTGCGAGGTTCTTGGTGGAGACCTTGCGGTTGCCGTGCATCAGCACCAGCAGCGGCTTGGCATCCTGGTCCTGCATGACCAGCGTCTTGACCACGGTGAAGGGGTCGAGCCCCAGCACCTCGGCGCTGTGCAATGCGCCTCCGTGCTCCAGGTAGTCATAGGGGTGCTCGGTGAAAGCCACCTTGTTGGCCTTGAGCAACTGGGTGGCTTGGGTCTCGGAAACGTGTTCTTTCTTGGCCATGGTGCGGTGTGCGTAGGAAGCGAATGGTATCCAGTTGTGAACGCCCCTCGGCGGTCAGGGTGCGGCGGGCCGCATGGCCACCGCGGTCCTGCGCCGCCCCACCTTGCGCTTGCCGTACTGCTCGATGGCCGCCACCAGCGCCTGCGTGAACTGCTGCACCAGGGCCGACGGGACCCGCCCCTCGGCCGCCAGCACCTGCAGGCGCCGCTGCTGCAGCTGTGTTTCATCGAACGGCCTGGCCGCCAGCAGCCCGGCCTCCACCCAGCGCGCAGCCGTCAGATAGCTGGCCAGGGCCACGTCCTGGCCGCTGAGCAGCGGCAGCAGCGCCGAGGAAAAATTGCTCTCCACGGCAGGCACGTAGCGCAGGCCCTGCACCGCGCAGCTCAGGTCAAACAGCTGCCGCCCGGTGATGCTGCTGGCCCCCAGCAGCAGCGGGTAGCGCACCACATCGGCCACCGACACGCTGCGCTGGCACGCGAGCGGGTGCTGCGCCGGCATGATGGCGTAGATCGGTGCAATGGCCGAGTGCAGCAGCTGCAGCCCCTTCTCGGGAGCGACGCTGTATTTCAGCGCCAGGTCGACCTCGCCGCGCAGCGCCAGGGCCGACACCTCGTGCGGCACGGCCACCTGCAACTGCAGCTGCACCTGCGGGTGCGCCTGCCGGAAGGCCGACATCACCAGGGGCATGAAGGTGGCGGCGAAGCCCTCGGTGCAGGCCACGCGCACGCGCACCGCGCCTTGGGCCGACAGCCCCCGCAACTGCGCCATGAGCTCCACGGACTGCACGTCATGGGCGTTGGCATGCGCCAGCAGGCGGGTGCCCGCCTCGGTCAAGGCCATGCCGCGCGCCTGGCGCTCGAACAGCACCACCCCCAGGCTGTCCTCCAGCTTGCCGAGCTGGCGGCTCACGGCGGACGCGGCCACATGCAGACGCTGCGCCGCCTGGTTGACGGAGCCGGTGCGCGCCACTTCCAGAAAGTAGCGCAGGGGCAGGCTGAGCAGTGAAACGGGCATGGTGGGGAAATGAACAAAAAGAGAATGGTCAATTGCCAAATCTCTATCCATGGCAATGGTAAACCGGCGCCCATCTTGCATGGTTTAAGGCTCCAATTCACCCATGGCCGTGTGCCACAGCGGTGCCGCCTTCAAGGTGGCACCGCCTGCGCCACGGGCCCCACCTTCCGGAGTCCGCATGAAACGCCTTGTTCAAGCCTCTTTGCTGTCCGCCGCCCTGTCCTGCGCCGCCAGCCTCTCCCATGCCCAGGCGGCGGCGCCCGCCGATGCGTGGCCCCAGCGCCCGGTGCGCATGGTCGTGCCCTTTCCGCCCGGCGGCGGCACGGATGCCGTGGCCCGCGCACTGGGCCAGAAGCTGTCGGTGCGCCTGGGCAAGCCCGTGGTCATCGACAACAAGCCAGGGGCCTCCACCATCATCGGGACCGAGGCCGTGGTGCGGGCAGACCCCGACGGCTACACGCTGCTGGTGTCTGGCTCCACCAGCTACACGGTGAACCCGGCCCTGCGCAGCAAGCTGCCCTACGACCCCGCCAGGGACCTGGTGCCCGTGGCCACCGTGGCCCGCGCGCCCCTGGTGCTGGTGGTCAGCGCCACCGCGCCCTACAAGGACCTGAACGCGCTGATCGCCGCAGCCAAGGCCGCGCCCAAGGGCATTCACTACGCCACGTTCGGTTCCGGCTCGGGCCCGCACCTGGCGGGGGCGCTGCTGGAGCAGGCCGCGGGCATCAAGCTGCAGGACGTGCCCTACCGGGGCAGCAGCCAGTCGCTGATGGCCCTCATCGGCGGGGAAATCCAGCTCGGCATCGACACCGTGGCCGCCGCCGCGCCGCAGGTGAAGGCCGGCAAGCTGCGCGCGCTGGCGATTGCGGGCAAATCGCGCTCGAGCATGCTGCCCGGCGTGCCCACGGTGGAAGAACTGAAGCTGCCCGATGCGGTGTTCGACGCCTGGTATGCCATTGCCGCACCCGCCAGGACACCGGCGGCCATCATCAGGAAGCTGGTGGCTGACGTGGAGGCCGTGACCCGCGACAGCGGCATGCAGGAGCAGATGCGCGCCCAGGGCATGGAACCCGTGCACCTGGGGCCCGCGGCCACGCGCGCCGTGATCGACGACGAGATCGGCCGCTACCGTGCGCTGGCCCACCGCGCGCAGATCGTGGTGGAGTGAAGCTGACAAAAGGAGAACACGATGAACCGAGAGCAACTGATCCAGAACGTCCAGCGCTACTTCGACGACGGCCGCTTTGCCGGCGACCTGCGCCGCCGCGTGGCCTGGCGCACCGAGAGCGACACCGGCAAGGTGCCGCCTGAACTGCGCACCTACCTCACCGACGAAATGGTGCCGTGGCTTGCGCCCCTGGGCTTCGAATGCCAGGTGCTGGACAATCCCTCGCCCCTGGGCGGGCCCTTCCTCATCGCCCGGCGCGTGGAAGACCCGGCCCTGCCGACCGTGCTGACCTACGGGCACGGCGACGTGGTCAATGGCCAGGAGAGCAACTGGCGCGAAGGCCTCTCGCCCTGGGAACTGACCATCGAGGGCGAGCGCTGGTATGGCCGTGGCACCGCCGACAACAAGGGCCAGCACACGGTGAGCCTGGCGGCCCTGGCCCACGCCATCGAGGCGCGCGGCGGCCGGCTGGGCTACAACGTGACCTTGATAATGGAGATGGGCGAAGAGGCCGGCTCGCCCGGCCTGGGCGCGTTCTGCGAGCAGCACAGCGACGCGCTGAAGGCCGACCTGTTCGTCGCCAGCGACGGCCCGCGCGTGAATGCGGGCCACCCCACCCTCTTCCTGGGCTCGCGCGGCGCGATCAACTTCTCGCTCACCGTGCGCAGCCGCGACAAGGCCTATCACTCGGGCAACTGGGGTGGCGTGCTGGCCAATCCGGCCACCGTGCTCACGCACGCGCTGGCCACGCTCGTCGATGCCAAAGGCCGCATCCTCGTCAAGGGCCTGCTGCCGCCCGCGGTGCCCGGCAAGCTGCGCACAGCCCTCAAGGATGTGGTGATCGGCGCAGGCGCCGACGACCCCGCGCTCACGCCCGGCTGGGGCGAGCCGGGCCTCACGCCGGCCGAGCAGTTGGTGGGCTGGAACACGCTCGAAGTGCTGGCCCTGGGCGCGGGCTCTCCCCAGCGCCCGGTCAATGCCATTCCGTCCGGTGCGGTGGCGCACTGCCAGCTGCGCTTCGTGGTGGGCACCGACTGGCGCAACGTCGAGCGCACGCTGCGCGAACACCTGGACGCCCGTGGCTTCACCGACGTGGCCATCGGCATGGGCATGGTGTGCGGCGCCACGCGGCTGGACCTGCACAACCCCTGGGTGGACTGGACGCTGGCATCGCTGCAGGCCAGCGCGGGCCAGCGCGCCACGCTGCTGCCCAACCTGGCGGGCTCGCTGCCCAACGACATCTTCGCCGACCAGCTGGGCCTGCCCACGTTGTGGGTGCCGCATTCGTACCCGGCCTGTGCCCAGCACGCGCCCAACGAGCATCTGCTGGCCTCCGTGGCGCGCGAAGGGCTGGCGGTGATGGCGGGCTTGTTCTGGGACCTGGGCGAGGCCCAAGGCGTGCCGTGGAAAGCCGGCGCGCCGAACACACAAGAAGCCCCAGCGACGGCGTGAGCTACTGGCCGCGACCCATTGCGCGTGGCCTGAAAAACTGGCGCGGCCCCAGGCGAGAGACACCAGGCAAGGGCCGCCCCGCAGCGAGGGTTTCGTCCCCCTTCAAGGGGGAAGGCGCCGCAGGCGACTCAGGGGGAGCCCTTACAGTGCCGGGTCGCGCACTTCCCAGCGGATCGCGTCGATCGCCTGCAGCACCTCGGGCGGCAGCTGGGTGCCCCAGGCGTTCAGGTCTTCGTCGAGCTGCGCCACCGACGTGACGCCGATGATCGTGCTGGCCACCTGCCACTTGGTGTAGCAGAACGCCAGCGCCATCTGGGTGGGCGTGAGGCCGTTGTCGCGGGCCAGCTGGTTGTAGCGGCGCGCGGCGGCCAGCGCCTCGGGGCGGCCCCAGCGCTGCTTGCGCACGGATTCATACGTGGCGATGCGCGCACCCTGCGGGGCACCCGGGCCGGTGAGGCCGCTGCCGTCGTACTTGCCCGTCAGCAGGCCAAAGCCCAGGGGCGAATACGCCAGCAGCCCGACATTCAAGCGATGGCAGGTTTCATCCAGGCCGTTTTCCCAGGTCCGGTTGATCAGGCAATACGGGTTCTGCACCGTGGCCACGCGCGGCAGGCCGTGCTGCTCGGCCAGGCGCACGAACTCGTGCACGCCATAGGGTGTTTCGTTCGACAGGCCAATGTGGCGCACCTTGCCGGCCTTGACCAGGCCCGCCAGCGCGTCGAGCTGCTCGCGGATGGGGTTCTGCGACGTTTCCTTGGCCGGGTCGTAGTACAGGTTGCCAAAGGCAGGCACGTGGCGCTCGGGCCAGTGGATCTGATAGAGATCGATCACGTCGGTCTGCAGGCGGCGCAGGCTGCCCTCGCACGACGCCACGATGTCGGCGGCGGCCATGCCCTTGCCTTCGCGCACCCAGGGCATCCCGCGCGAAGGACCCGCCACCTTGGTGGCCACCACCAGCTTCTGGCGCGCGCCGGGGTTCCGGGCAAACCAGTTGCCGATGATGGTTTCGGTGGCGCCAAAGGTCTCGGCCCTGGCGGGCACCGAGTACATCTCGGCCGTGTCGATGAAGTTCACGCCACGGTCGAGCGAGCGCGCCAGGATGGCGTGCGAATCGGCTTCACCCACCTGCTCGCCAAAGGTCATGGTGCCCAGACAGATGGGAGTGACCTGCAGATCGCTGGTGCCGAGTTGGATTTTTTGCATGGGAAGAAGGAGTACGGGCAAACGAAGGACTGCGCAGAATAATGGATTTCGCCGTGCTCTGCAGGCCGCCTCGCCATGCCCGAAGGCCCCTGCCCCGCCATCCCGCGCGAGCTGGCTGCCGCCCTTGCCGGCGGGGCGATCGAGGGCTCCGACCACAACACGTCCATCGGCAAGGACCGTCCGGGTCCACCCGCAAGTCCACCGCATCGCCGCTGAGCCACCAGCCGCGCAGGCGACACCGAGGGCGGCAGGCATCCGGCCGCCCCATTACCATCCGGGGGCACCCGCAGGCCCTGGGCTTTGCGGGACTTTCCTGCCGCCCCACTTCGCGCCGCCGCCCATGTACACCCCGCTCAAGCCCTCCCGCAGCAGCACGCTGCCCCTGCGCCACCTGAACTACCACGTCCGCCACTGGGGCCCCGAGGACAGCGCGCTGCCCACCCTCGTCCTGCTGCACGGCTGGATGGACGTGAGCGCGTCCTACCAGTTCACGGTGGACGCGCTGCGGCAGGAGCGCCGCATCATCGCGCCCGACTGGCGCGGCTTCGGCCTGACCTCCGCCGCCCAGGCCGACCACTACTTCTTTGCCGACTACCTGGCCGACCTGGACCTGCTGCTGGACCACTGCGCGCCCGGCGAAGCCATCGACCTCGTGGGCCACAGCATGGGCGGCAACATCGCCATGATGTACGCGGGCGTGCGGCCCGAGCGCATCCGCCGCCTCGTCAACCTGGAGGGCTTCGGCATGCCCGCCTCGCGGCCCGAGCAGGCGCCCAGGCGCTATGCGCAGTGGATCGACGAGCTCAAGCAGCTGCGCAGCGGCGAACTGGCCCTCAAGACCTACGACAGCCAGGACGGCGTGGCCCGCCGCCTCATGAAGACCAACCCGCGCCTGTCCGAAGACAAGGCCCGGTGGCTGGCCGGCCACTGGGCCCGGCCCAACGCGCAGGGCCAGTGGGAAATCCTGGGCGACCCGGCCCACAAGATCACCAGCGCGCAGCTCTACCGGCTGGACGAGGCGCTCGCGCTGTACGGCCGCATCTCCGCGCCCGTGCTGGCCGTGGAGGCCAGCGACGACAGCCTGGGCCAGTGGTGGAAAGGCAAGTACAGCCTGGAGGAATACCACCAGCGCCTGACCCATGTGCGCGACGTGCGCACCGCCGTCGTGCAGGACGCCGGGCACATGCTGCACCACGACCAGCCCGGGCAGGTGGCACAGCTCATCGAGCAGTTTCTCGCCCCCTCCTGAGCAGCCTTCAAGCAAAAATGGCCTCCAGCGCTTATCCATCAAGCGCTGGCAGCTATCATTTTTGAAAGACCCGGCATCCGATGGCGCCACCACGGGCCAAGGCGGCCCGGGCGGGCGGCCCGCCTGGGGGCTTTGCCGGGGCGCGGTGCCGTCCCATGAGAAAATCGCTGGTTATTCCACAGAACACACAGGACAAGAATCATGGACGCAGAACGCATCAACCTCATCGGCACCACCCTCGGCGACCTGGCCCTGCGCACGCAAGAGTTACGGAGGTATCTTTGACTTCGATGCCAAATTCGAACGCCTGCGCACGGTAAACGCGTCGCTGGAAGACCCTTCGGTCTGGAATGATCCCAAGAAGGCCCAGGAGCTGGGCAAGGAACAGAAGTCGCTGAACTCCGTCGTGCTCACGCTCGACAAGCTCACGCGCGAGCTGGCCGACAACACCGAGCTCTATGAAATGAGCAAGGAAGAAGGCGACGAACCCGGCCTCCTGACCATCGAGGCCGAGACGGCCAAGCTGCGCCCGCTCATCGAAGAGCTGGAATTCCGCCGCATGTTCAGCAACGAGGCCGACCCGCTCAACTGCTTTGTGGACATCCAGGCCGGCGCCGGCGGCACCGAGGCCTGCGACTGGGCCAGCATGCTGCTGCGCCAGTACCTCAAGTACGCCGAGCGCAAGGGCTTCAAGACCACCGTCGAGGAAGAAACCCCGGGCGACGTGGCGGGCATCAAGAGCGCCACGATCAAGGTCGAGGGCGAATACGCCTACGGCCTGCTGCGCACCGAAACCGGCGTGCACCGCCTTGTGCGCAAGAGCCCGTTCGACTCGTCGGGCGGCCGCCACACCAGCTTCGCCAGCCTGTTCGTCTACCCCGAGATCGATGACTCGATCCAGATCGACATCAACCCGGCCGACGTGCGCACCGACACCTACCGCGCCTCCGGCGCGGGTGGGCAGCACATCAACAAGACCGACTCGGCCGTGCGCCTCACGCACATCCCCACCGGGATCGTGGTGCAGTGCCAGGACGGCCGCAGCCAGCACGGCAACCGCGACATCGCGTGGCAGCGACTGCGCTCGCGCCTGTACGACCACGAGATGCGCAAGCGCCAGGAAGAGCAGCAAAAGCTCGAGGACACCAAGACCGACGTGGGCTGGGGCCACCAGATCCGCAGCTACGTGCTGGACAACAGCCGCATCAAGGACCTGCGCACCAACGTCGAGATATCGGCCACGCAGAAGGTGCTGGACGGCGATCTGGACGCGTTCATCGAAGCCAGCCTGAAGCAGGGCGTGTGATGCACGCCGAGGCCATCATCTTCGACATGGACGGCACCATGATCGACTCCATGCCCTGGCACGCCAAGGCCTGGGTCGAATTCACCCGGCGCCGCGGCATGGACATCGACGTGCCCGATCTCATGGCGCGCACCACGGGCCGCAACGGCACCGAGTGCATCCGCGAGCTGCTGGGCCGCGATGTGCCGCAGGATGAGGCCGACGCGCTCACCCGCGAGAAGGAAGACATCTACCGCGAGCTGTTCGGGCCCCGCTTCACCGAAGTGGCGGGCTTTCGCCGCTTTGCCGCGCAGCTCGGCGAACGCGGCCTGAAAGTGGCCGTGGGCACCGCCGGCGATATCCACAACGTGCAGTTCGCGATGACACGCCTGGGCCTGGAGCCCGCGCCCCTGGCCATCGTGCGCGGCGACGAAGGCCTGCCCGGCAAACCCCAGCCCGCGATCTTCCTGGAGGCGGCGCGCCGCATCGGCGCCAGCCCCGCACACTGCATCGTCTTCGAGGATGCGCCTTTCGGCATCGAAGCCGCGCGCCGCGCGGGCATGCGCGCCGTGGCGATCTGCAGCACGCACAGCGCGCAGGAACTGGCCGGACCCCACGTGCTGGCCGCCGTGCGCGACTACACCGAACTCATGAACACCGACTTTCTGGAGAGCCTCCATGTTGCAACTGCATAAAGCCGACGGAAGCGGAGAAGGCGCCGGCCCGGCCGTCGCCATCCGCCGCGAGGACTACACCGCGCCTGCCTACTGGATCGACAGCGTCGAGCTCACGTTCGACCTGGACCCCGCCAAGACCCGCGTGCTCAACCGCATGCTGCTGCGCCGCAACCCCGAGGTGGCCGAGCAGCCGCTCAAGCTCGACGGCGAGGACCTGAACCTGGCGCGCGTGCTGGTCAACGGCCAGGGCACCTCGTTCAAGATGGAGGGCTCGCGCCTGGTGCTGGAGAACCTGCCCACGGGCACGGACGCCTTCGCGCTCGAGATCTTCACCACCTGCTGCCCCGCCAAGAACACGCACCTGATGGGCCTGTACGTGAGCCAGGGCACGTTCTTCACGCAGTGCGAGGCCGAGGGCTTTCGCCGCATCACCTACTTCCTGGACCG
Organism: Acidovorax sp. A79; assembly: GCF_041154505.1. Lineage (GTDB taxonomy): Bacteria > Pseudomonadota > Gammaproteobacteria > Burkholderiales > Burkholderiaceae_C > Acidovorax. The sequence goes on along the minus strand of NZ_AP028672.1, from coordinate 5,666,737 downwards.
CCCGGACGTGATGGCCAGCTACACCGTCACCCTGCGCGCCGACAAGGCCCAGTACCCGGTGCTGCTGTCCAACGGCAACCTGGTGGACAGCGGCGACCTGGAGGACGGCCGCCACTTCGCCAAGTGGGTGGACCCGCACAGGAAGCCCTGCTACCTGTTCGCCCTGGTGGCGGGCAAGCTGGTGGCCCGCGAGCAGAAGATCAAGAGCCGTTCGGGCACCGAGCACCTGCTGCAGGTGTACGTGCGCCCCGGCGACCTGGGCAAGACCGAACACGCCATGAATTCGCTGATGTACAGCGTGGCCTGGGACGAGGCCCGTTTCGGCCTGCCGCTGGACCTGGAGCGCTTCATGATCGTCGCCACCAGCGACTTCAACATGGGCGCCATGGAGAACAAGGGCCTGAACATCTTCAACACGAAGTACGTTCTGGCCAGCGAGGCCACGGCCACCGACACCGACTTCGCCAACATCGAAAGCGTGGTGGGCCACGAATACTTCCACAACTGGACCGGCAACCGCGTGACCTGCCGCGACTGGTTCCAGCTGAGCCTGAAGGAAGGCCTGACCGTCTTTCGCGACCAGGAATTCAGCCAGGACCTGGCGGGCAGCCCCTCGGCCCGCGCCGTCAAGCGCATCGAGGACGTGCGCGTGCTGCGCACCGCCCAGTTCCCCGAGGACGCGGGCCCCATGGCCCACCCGGTGCGCCCCGACAGCTACGTCGAGATCAACAACTTCTACACCGTCACCATCTACGAAAAGGGTGCCGAGGTGGTGCGCATGATGCACACCTTGGTGGGCCGCGACGGCTTCGCCAGGGGCATGAAGCTGTACTTCGAGCGCCACGACGGCCAGGCCGTGACCTGCGACGACTTCGCCCAGGCCATCGCCGATGCCAACCCCGCGAGCGACCTGGCACGCCTGCTGCCCCAGTTCAAGCGCTGGTACAGCCAGGCAGGCACGCCGCGCGTGCGGGCCACGGGCCGCTACGACGCCGCCACGCGCTGCTATGCGCTCACGCTGTCGCAAAGCTGCGCCCCCACGCCCGGCCAGCCCGCCAAGGAACCCTTCGTCATCCCCGTGGAGCTGGGCCTGCTCAGCGACAGCGGCGCCCCCCTGCCCCTTCACTTGGCGGGCGAAGGCGCCGCGCAGGCAGCCTCGCGCGTGGTGGTGCTGACCGAAGCCTCGCAGACGCTGACCTTCACGGACCTGGACAGCGAACCCGTGCCCTCGCTGCTGCGCAACTTCAGCGCGCCCGTGGTGCTGGACATCGACTACACCGATGCCCAGCTGCTCACCTTGCTGGCGCACGATGCCGACGCCTTCAACCGCTGGGAAGCGGGCCAGCGTCTGGCACTGCGCATTGCTATCAATGCAATAGCTGACAGCGCACAACAGACAAGCGCTGGGGGCCATTTTGATCACCAGATCCTGCCGGCCGCGTTTGTGGAAGCGATGCGCGCGGTGCTGCGCAACCCCCTGCTGGATGCAGCCTTCAAGGAACTCGTGCTCACCCTGCCGTCCGAGACCTACATCGCCGAGCAGCTCGATGTGGTGGACCCGCAGCGCATCCACGCCGTGCGCGAAGCCATGCGCGAACAGCTGGCCCTGTCGCTGCAGGCGGACTGGGAGTCGGCCTGGGAGCAGAACCAGGACACCGGCGGCTACAGCCCCGATCCTGTCTCTTCGGGCCGCCGCGCGCTCAGCGGGCTGGCGCTGCACATGCTGTGCATCGCCGCCCAGAAGACGGGCGATGTGGTCTGGCCCGGCAAGGCCTACCAGCGCTTCAAGGTGGCCAGCAACATGACGGACCGCTTCAACGCACTGACCGCCCTGGTGGCCAGCGGCAGTGAACTGGCGGCCCCTGCCCTGGCACGCTTCCATGCGCTGTTCAAGGACGAACCCCTGGTCATCGACAAGTGGTTCGCGCTGCAGGCCGGCGCGCCGGACCGTGGCGGCAACGTGCTGCCCGCCGTGCGCCAGCTCATGCAGCACCCTGACTTCAGCCTGAAGAACCCGAACCGCGCGCGCAGCGTGATCTTCAGCTACTGCAGCGCCAACCCCGGCGCCTTCCACCGCGCAGACGCGGCGGGCTACGTGTTCTGGAGCGACCGCGTGATCGAGCTGGACGCCATCAATCCCCAGGTGGCCGCACGCCTGGCCCGGGCCCTGGACCGCTGGAAGAAACTCGCAGCCCCCTGGCGCACCTCCGCGCGCGAAGCCATCGCCCGTGTTGCCGCCAGGCCCGCGCTCTCCAACGACGTGCGCGAGGTCGTGACCCGTGCACTCGCCGAATAAACCACGACCAAGAAAGGACTGACATGGCAAAAAGCATCAGCCTGACCCGCTACCTCGTTGAACAGCAACGGGTGGACGGCCTCATCCCCTCGCAACTGCGCCTGCTGCTGGAAGTGGTGGCCCGCGCCTGCAAGAGCATCAGCCACGCCGTGAACAAGGGCGCGCTGGGCGGCGTGCTGGGCACGGCCAGCAGCGAAAACGTGCAGGGCGAGATCCAGAAGAAGCTCGACATCATCGCCAACGAGGTGCTGATCGAGGCCAACGAATGGGGCGGCCACCTCGCGGCCATGGCCTCGGAGGAAATGGACGGCATCTACCTGGTGCCCAACCGCTATCCGCAAGGCGAATACCTGCTGCTGTTCGACCCCCTGGACGGCTCCAGCAACATCGACGTGAACGTGAGCATCGGGACCATCTTCAGCGTGCTGAAAAAGCCCGATGGCGACCGTGGCGTGGAGGAAGGCGACTTCCTGCAGCCCGGCACCCAGCAAGTGGCTGCGGGGTATTGCATCTATGGCCCGCAGACCACGCTGGTGCTCACCGTGGGCGACGGCGTCGCCATGTTCACGCTCGACCGCGAACAGGGCTCGTTCGTGCTCACCGAGGAGAACGTGCGCATTCCCGAGGACACCAAGGAATTCGCCATCAACATGAGCAACATGCGCCACTGGGACGAGCCCGTGAAGCGCTACATCGACGAATGCCTGCAGGGCAAGGACGGCCCGCGCGGCAAGGACTTCAACATGCGCTGGATCGCCAGCATGGTGGCGGATGTGCACCGCATCCTCACCCGCGGGGGCGTCTTCATGTACCCCTGGGACAAGCGCGAACCCAACAAACCCGGCAAGCTGCGCCTGATGTACGAGGCCAACCCCATGGGCTGGCTGGTGGAGCAGGCCGGCGGCGCCGCCACCAACGGCAAGCAGCGCATCCTGGACATCCAGCCCACCCAGCTGCACGAGCGCGTCAGCGTGATCCTGGGATCAAAAAATGAGGTGGAGCGCGTGACAGCCTACCATTCCACGCTATAATCTGAGGCTTACGCCGGTGTAGCTCAGTCGGTAGAGCAGCTCATTCGTAATGAGAAGGTCGGGTGTTCGATTCATCTCTCCGGCACCAAGTCAGCAAAGAAAGCCCCGCTATTGGATAAATGGCGGGGCTTTATTTTTTGCGCATGCCGGGAGGGCCTGCTGCCCGGCAGCACCGCCCTTTCTGGCCGCTCAGCGCCCAAAAACACGCAACCCGGCCAGCAAGAGCACGGCCAGCGCCAGCACCAGCGTGGCGGTCTGCCAGAAAACGACCGGATTGCGCTCCACCAGCGGTGCCGCCCTGCGGCGCTGGAACCGCAGCCCTGGGGACTGCAGGTCGTGGACGAACTCCGACACCGCCTCCTGGCGCCTGGCCGGATCGGGGTGCAAGGCCTTCTGCAGCACGGCATCCAGCCAATCCGGCAGGTCGGCCCGCAAGTGGCGGACCGGCACGTACCGCAGCCGTTTCACGTCACCCGCCGAGCGGATGCGCACCACCTGCAGGCCATACGGCAGCTGCCCGGACAGCATCTGGTACGTGAGCACCGCCAGCGAGAACAGGTCGGAACGCGCGCTGCCCCCCATGCCCGCAAAATACTCCGGCGCGGTGTACTGCAAGGTGCCGGCAATGGATGAGCCCATGTCCAGGCCGTGCGCTTCCTCGGCCAGGCCAGCGACCAGCGTGGAGCCGAAGTCGATGATCCGGGCGGTTCCCGTGCGGTCAATCATCACGTTCTCCGGCCGCAGGTCCTGGTGCAGCATCTCCTTGCCATGGAAGGCCTGCAGTCCCTTCGCCACTTGCGCCACCAGGCTGCGCACCGCGTCGAGATCCGGGCGGGGATGGTCGATCATCCACTGCGCCAGGGTCTGGCCTTCCACGAATTCCATGGCCACGTAGACATGCTGGCGCGGCCGGTCGCTGGTGTGTGGCCGAAGCACATGGGGGCTATGGATACGCCGCGCCACCCACTCTTCCAGCAGGAAGCTGTTGAGATAGCCGGCGTCATCGCGCAACGCCGTCGATGGGGTCTTCAGTACCACCTGCTGCCCCGTCGCGTCGTCCACCGCGAGGTGCACGTGGCTGCGCGCGCTCGCGTGCAGTTCGCGCACCACGGTGTAGCCTTCGAAACGCATCCTGGGCGACAGCGGCGGCGCGAACGCGAGGCCTTCGCGCAGCGCATGCAGGCGGTGGGCTTCAGGATCGGGCAGCGCATCGATGCGCAGGATCTGCACGGTCATGTCGTCGTCGGCGCCGCGGGCCTGCGCACCCTCCACGAGATCTTGCGCGGCCTGATCGAAGTCCCCGGGAAACCGTGCCAGAGCCGCATGCACTGCGGCTGCATCGAAATGCGTGTACGCACCGTCGGTGGCCAGCACGTAGAGGGCCCCCACATCGGCCGGCAGGCAGCAATAGTCGATCTCGACATGGGCACTCGTGCCAAGCGCGCGGCCCAGGAACGATTCGGCCGACGACAGGTGGACACGGTGGTCCTGCGTCAGCTGCTCGAGCGACTGCCCGTGAAGGCGATAGATGCGCGCATCCCCCACATGCAGCACATGGACATCGCGGCCTTTCAGGATCAGCGCGCTGAAGGTGGTCACATAGCCGCGGTCCTTGTCGAAACGCGCGTGGCTGCGCATGGTCTGCGCATGCAGCCACGCGTTGGTGGCACTCAGAACGCGCTGGGCCGAGCGACGCACCGACCAGGCGTCGGAGGTGGCGTAGTAGTCGTCCAGGAAACTGCGCACCGAGGCCGCGCTGGCCTCCTGGCTGACCGTGCTGGACCCTATGCCATCGGCCAGGGCGACGACGATCCCCTTGGAGCCGCGCAGCGGCTCACCGGGCAACATGGCACCATGAAAGTCCTGGTTGACGCCCTTGCGCCCCGCCCGCGAGTGCTGGCCCAGCGTGACGCGCAGCCCGCCCGGATCCGTGCCGTGGCCCATCAGCGGTCCATGGCGCTGCACGCCACCGCCAGCCCACGCAACCGGCGCGGCCCACCCGCCAGCCGCCGCGCGGGGGTCGCCCCGCCGCGCTGGCGGCGTCCCCATGCCCGCAGCGCGCAGCGGCGAGGTCGCTCAGGGAGAAGCTCAGACATGGCGCTTGGGCGCGGTCTTGTAGTGCGTGGAATACAGCGTGGCACCGACGAAGGTAAGGCCTCCGACCAGATTGCCGAGCACCGTGGGAAGCTCGTTCCAGATCAGATAGTCCATCAGCGTGAACTTGCCGCCCAGCATCAGGCCGGTGGGAAACAGGAACATGTTGACGATGGAATGCTCGAAACCCATGTAGAAGAAGATCATGACCGGCATCCACATGCCAATGGCCTTGCCCGAGACCGTGGTGGACATCATCGCGGCGACCACGCCGGTGGAGACCATCCAGTTGCACATCACGGCACGCACGAACAGCGTGAGCATGCCGGCAGCGCCATGGGCGGCATAGCCCACCGTGCGGCCCTCGCCGATGTGGCCGAGCTTCTCGCCGACGGCATTGGGCGCCTCGCTGAAGCCGAAGGTGAAGATGATGGCCATGAAGACCGCCACCGTCAGTGCGCCCGCGAAGTTGCCCACGAACACCAGGCCCCAGTTGCGCAGCACGCCCGCCCAGGTGGCGCCTGGGCGCTTGTCGAACACCGCCAGCGGTGCGAGCGTGAAAACGCCCGTCAGCAGGTCGAAACCCATCAGGTACAGCATGATGAAGCCCACGGGGAACAGCATGGCGCCGACCAGCGGGTTGCCGGTGTTGACCGTGACGGTCACGGCAAACGCGGCCGCCAGCGCCAGGATGGCGCCGGCCATGTAGGAGCGGATCAGCGTGTCGCGGGTGGACATCAGGAGCTTGGATTCACCGGAGTCGACCATCTTGGTCACGAACTCGGCAGGGGCAAGGTAGGCCATTGAATTTCCTTTGGGACGGGAGACTATTGACAGCGTCCCGGACGGCGGGCCGGCGGAACGCGCAAGGAGGAAAAAAGAAAACGGCGTCCGCTGCGCCGTCCTCCAGTCATCTGGAGGAGACGCAAGGGACGCCGTTATCCTTGGATGCGCGATTCCTTTGCCCGCGGAAGACCACGGACGGTGGGTTGGCAAGCCGCCTTTAGCCGACAACCACTTCTCTCCATGCAAGTTCCATACCCCTGATGGAATGGTGCATCGGAGCGTGGCCCGTCCCTCTCTGGCGCATGCGCGGCGACCACCGCAAGAAATGAGCCTCCACTCGGTGCGGCACCGGCACCACAGTGGGTCACCAGTGCCTGCCCGCCCCGTTGCGGGGCACCGCGACGCTATCTATGAGGACTTGGCGCCTGACAGCGCAGACTGCGCAAAGGCGAGATCGGGCAGGGACAGCGTGGCCTCCGCCACCTCGAGCAGCCGGCGGTTCTGGTCCATCGAGGTTTTCTGCAACACGCGGAAGGCGACTTCCTCGTTCATGCCCAGGCGGGCCATCAGCACCCCCTTGGCGCGCTCGATCACCTTGCGTTCGTTCAGCGTGCGGCGCGCCGCCTCCAGCTCGGCCTCCATGCCGGCCATGCGCGCCGACTGGGCCTGCAGCAGTTCCAGCAGCGAAGCCGATTCGGCCCCGTGCGTGCCGGCCGCCGCCTCCGGCACGGACGTGGGTGCAATCGCGATGTCGAAGAACCGGTCCACCGCGTGCGTGCGCTGCGGCGGGTTGTCGCGCAGGCCGCGCAGCAGGCCCCTGGAGTCCTGCAGGTCCTGCTGCGCTTCGAGGATGCGAGCCTCGCAGTCCTCGCGCAGACGCTGGACCAGTTCGACCTGCAGTTGCCACAGCGCGTTGATGCGCTCCGTGCACACGTCGAACCAGGCGTCGCTCAGGTTGCTGTCCAGGGCGGCGCCGGGGCGCACCACGCACAGCGTGCGCCGCAGCCGCTCCAGCTGGGCCATGCCGGGGGCAAGCTGCTGCTGCTCCCAGCGTCCACGCAGGGCCGGATCGGCAAACTCGGAAAACACGCGCAAGCTGCGCTCCTGCGCGTCGATGAGGTGCAGCACCCGCTGCTGGTGCGCGTCGCTGCCCTGGCCAGAGGCATAGAGCAGCGCGCCCATGGCGCGCTCCTGGCCCGCCTCTTCCTGCGCCTGCACCAGGTGCAGCAAAGCCACCAGCTGGCGCGATACGCTGGGCAGCCCCGCCGCATCGGCCACATGGAAGACCAGCTCGATCAGACCCGCGATCAGGTGGCTGAACGCAGCGATCGAGTCGTGTGCGGTCATCGCCTGCTTGTCAATCTGGCTGCGCAGCGCGGGCAGAGAATCAAGCCCCAGGAGGGCCCACGCCATGAGCGACAAGGCCTTGGCCGTCGCGCCCTGTTCGGGTTCCACATGCTGGGCAAATTCCTGGCGCAGTCGCGCCTCCAGGGGCAGCACCTCCTGGATGATCCGGCTGCGCATGTCGGCAAAACGCTGGGCATTGGACGCCAGGTAGGCGCCCGATGCGCCGCGCTCGCGCTGCAGACCTTCTATCAGCTGGCCGATCGTGTCCACCAGAACGGCCCGGCTGGCGAGGTGGCGCACCGCGTCGATCTCCAGCTGGCGCGAGCGCAGCACAAGGGTCGAAACGGTCAGGGACGCGGCCTGGTCGGGCATGCGGGAACTCCAGAAAATCGATACGAGGGAATGCTAACCCCAGAACCTGCCGCGCGCCCGCCAAGCCTCCAGGGGCCTGCGCGGAACGCGATGCAATGCACTTCCGCACAACCCGGCCCGAAGAGTTGCCGGGACACGGCCTCAAGAGACCTCAAGGGCAGGCCCTCAGGCCATTGCAATGCTGATGCGCCCGCCCTCGGCGCGCACACCGTGCGCCCGCACCGAATGCTCGGGCGCCTCCAGGCATTCGCCGGTGCGCAGGTCGAAATGGTTCTTGTACAGCGGCGAGGCGACCACGACGCGCTCGCCCAGGTTACCGATCAGCCCGCGCGAGAGCACGCTGGCGCCCGACTTCGGGTCCACGTTGTCGATGGCGAAGAACTGGTCGCTGCCGGTGCGGAACACCGCCACATGGCGGTTGGCCACCAGGGCGCAGACGCCGGTGCTGGGCAGGATGTCGTCGACCGCGCAGATGTCGGTCCAGGCAAGGGGGTCGGTGCTGTTCATGGGAAGTGCGCTCATGGGAGTTCTCCGTTATTGATTCATTGCGCTACAGGTTGCCCGCAACGCGCGCAACTGGCGCAGCCGACACCAGTGCCCCACGCAAGGGCCGCCCCGCCGCGAAGGCGGCGTATCCAGCGCATGCGCTGGGGGCGTCCCCCTCCCGGACTCGCACAGCGCGTCGAGAGAAGGGTGAAGGCGCGAAGCGACTCAGGGGGTGCTTCATGTCAGGCGGCCTGGTGGATGGGGATGACCTTGGCGCCGCGCTCCTCCGCGCGGGCCGGGCGGATCTGGCCGCGCTCCTCGACGAAGAGCACGTTCTCGTCGGCCTTGTCGCTGTTCACGAACGAGCGGAAGCGCTTGCGCGTCTCGGGGTCGGTCACGGCGGTCTTCCATTCGCACTGGTAGGTATCGACCACGTTCTGCATCTGCGATTCGAGCTCGGCGCACAGGCCCAGGCTGTCCTTTTGCAAGACATCCTTGAGGTAGTCGAGGCCACCTTCGAGGTTCTCGCGCCAGGTGCTGGTGCGCTGCAGCCGGTCGGCCGTGCGCACGTAGAACATCAGCACCCGGTCGATCATGCGCACCAGGTCTTCCTTGGACAGGTCGGACGCGAACAGCTCGGCATGGCGCGGTTTCATGCCGCCGTTGCCGCAGATGTAGAGGTTCCAGCCCTTTTCGGTGGCGATGATGCCGATGTCCTTGCCCTGCGCCTCGGCGCATTCGCGCGTGCAGCCCGAGACGCCGAACTTGATCTTGTGCGGAGCACGCAGGCCCTTGTAGCGGTTCTCCAGCTCCACGGCCAGGCCCACGCTGTCGCCCACGCCATAGCGGCACCAGGTCGAGCCCACGCAGCTTTTGACCGTGCGCAGGGACTTGCCGTAGGCATGGCCGGACTCGAACCCGGCGGTGATCAGCTCCTCCCAGATCAGGGGCAGCTGTTCCAGGCGCGCACCGAACATGTCCACCCGCGCACCGCCGGTGACCTTGGTGTACAGGCCGTACTTCTTGGCCACCTGGCCCACGGCGATCAGGCCGTCGGGCGTGACCTCGCCACCGGGCATGCGCGGCACCACCGAGTAGGTGCCGTCCTTCTGGATGTTGCCCAGGTAGTAGTCATTGCTGTCCTGCAGGCCGGCCAGCTCCTTCTTGAGCACGAACTCGTTCCAGCACGAGGCGAATACGCTGGCCGCCACGGGCTTGCAGATGTCGCAGCCCATGCCCTTGCCGTGCTGGGCCAGCAGTTCGCCGAAGCTCCTGATGTTGCCCACGCGCACCAGGTGGTAGATCTCCTGGCGCGAGTACGCGAAGTGCTCGCAGATGTGGTTGTTCACGGCCATGCCGCGGCGCGCCATCTCGGCTTTCATGACCTGGGTGACCAGGGGCACGCAGCCGCCGCAGGTGGCACCGGCCTTGGTGCAGGCCTTCATCTCTGCGATGGTGCAGGCGCCATTGCCCACGGCTTCGCAGATGCCGGCCTTGGTGACGTTGTTGCACGAGCAGATCTGTGCCGTGTCGGGCAGGGCATCCACGCCCAGGCCGGGTTTGGCCTTGCCATCGCTGGACGGGAAGATCAGGAACTCGGGGTCCTCGGGCAGCGTGATGCCGTTCAGGGCCATCTGCAGCAGCGTGCCGTATTCGGTGGCGTCGCCGATCAGCACGGCGCCCAGCAGTTGCTTGCCGTCTTCGCTGATGACGATCTTCTTGTAGACCTGGCGGCGCTCGTCCACATACTGGCAGGTGCGGCTGTGGGGCGTTTTCGCATGGGCGTCGCCGATGCTGGCCACGTCCACGCCCATGAGCTTGAGCTTGGTGCTCATGTCGGCGCCGACGAAGGCAGCGTCTGTCTCACCCGCGATGTGGCGGGCCGCCACGCGCGCCATGTCGTAGCCGGGTGCCACCAGGCCGAAGGTCTGCTCGTTCCACGAGGCGCATTCGCCGATGGCATACACGTCATGGTCACTGGTGCGGCAGGCGCTGTCGATGGCCACGCCACCGCGCGGGCCGACGGCCAGCAGGCTCTGGCGCGCCAGCTCGTCGCGCGGGCGGATGCCGGCGGAGAAGACGATCATGTCCGTCTCCAGCCAGGTCCCGTCGGCAAACACCATCCGGTGGCGCGCACGGGCGCCATTGGTGATCTCCTGAGTGTTGCGGCCGGTGTGCACCTGCACGCCCAGCTCCTCGATCTTGGCGCGCAGCACGCGGCCACCGCCCTCGTCCACCTGCACGGCCATCAGCCGGGGGGCGAACTCGACCACATGGGTTTCGAGGCCCATGTCGCGCAGCGCCTTGGCGCATTCCAGACCCAGCAGGCCGCCGCCCACGACCACGCCGGTCTTGGACTTGGCGCCCGAGGCCTGCATGGCCTCCAGGTCCTCGATGGTGCGGTAGACGAAGCAGTGGTCACGGTCGCGCCCCGGCACCTGGGGCACGAAGGGGTTGGAGCCGGTGGCCAGCACCAGCTTGTCGTAGTGCAGCACCTCGCCGTCGACCGTGGTCACGGTGCGAATGCGGCGGTCCACCGATGCGGCCCGCGCCGCCAGGCGCAGGGTGAAGCCGGTGCGCTCGAAGAAGCCGGGCTCGACCAGGGAGAGTTGCTCGGCCGTGGTGCCGCTGAAGAAGGCGGAGAGGTGCACCCGGTCGTAGGCGGGGCGTGGCTCCTCGCACAGCACTGTGACCTCGACGCCGGTCATGCCGGTCTCGGCCAGGCTTTCGAGGAACTTGTGGCCGACCATGCCGTGGCCAATGAGAACGATTTTCATGCTAGTGATCCTGCAATGGACCGGGCCGCCCGGAGGGCAAGTGCAGGGATGCTGTGCATCGGCAGCCCCGAGGGAGGCAACCAGTGCACCTCACCCTCCGCAACGGCACGGGTGTGGATTGGAACGACCCCACGAGAGGCTCATAGCCTCGCTCGTCCGGGGGTTCCGCCATCATTAGCGGAGGGTGTTGGTCGGTCCGACGGCAGCTTCACCGGCAGACATGCAACGGTAGATCGCAATATCCATGCCGCCCTTTCAGCCCCTGCGGCCACATAGCGCTCGCCAGGAGCGGGCAAGCGGGTTGGCATCAGCGACCCGGCCGGCACGGAGTCGCATCAATGCGGTGCAAACCATCACCAAATCAGGGCATCGCCTCAGGTTGGGACAAATTGCCGCAGGCAGACCGCGTCGGAATGCCCCAGGGACAGCCAGGAGTTCTGGTACCTGGAACGCGTGCCGTGTGCTGGTTTGTTGCCATTCTTTCTTTTTCAAACGTGCCCGCCTCATGCAGACTGAGACGATGCAGTCCGGCCGGTCAGGACACCTGTTCAGTGCTCCTGAAAGGATGGCCAGCCAGGGCAGGAATCCCAGAGCTTTTTTCCTATATGAGGACTACCAACATGAGCGTGGAACGCAGAGGCAGCGCGGACAGGCGCAGCGGAAAGGACCGCCGGCAAGTGGAAAAAGGGCCGCCCACCAACTATGAACGCAGGCGCACGGTCGAAGCGCGGCAACCCGAGCTGACGGAACTGCACCTGAGCGAAGAAGAACTCAAGGCACTGGGATTCGCGCAGGACCAGCCAGCACCCCAAAAACCAACCTGATCGCTGCGACCTGGCAGCAGCCACGTTTTCAATGCTGTTTCGTGCGCGGCAGGGTATCCGTCGCAAGCACCGCCCAGGCAGGCGGCTGGACTCGCCCGCCCTCTCCTCTTGCACCGCCCGTTGGCACGTCACGCCGTGGCGAGCGCGAGTCGCAGAATCAGTTTTGCATCGCCTTGTTTTTTATTCGCCGTGCAGCGTGAGCAGGCGGTGCGCGACCATGTCCAGCGCGGGCCGCGTGTTTCCCTGCTTGTCCGTCCAGACCCTTGGCGTGATGCTTCCCGCCAGCGCCACAGAGTCTCCATCGCGCAGGGCGTGCATGGAGGCGCAGACCCCTGCCTCAAATGCAATCACGTTGACGAACAGCGTCTCGCCATCCGCCGTGCTTGCTCGCACCTTGGAGACGGTAAAAGGCTTCCCGGCCTTGTCAGTACGCCGCTCGGCCTCGCCATACAGCCTGCCGGCCACCAGTCCATCGATCATGAGAGTCCTTTGCGGGGCGAGCCGCTACTTTGGTTTTGACGGGGGCAACCGCAACACGGGCTGACCACATGTCAGCACTACCTCGACAGGGAGCCTGCTGATCAGCGGGGGCTCGGTATCGCCACCATGCCTGCACAGCACGCAGCAGCAAGCCGCCTTTCATTTCACCCCAGGCCGTGTGGCATGTTTTTCCGCGACCAAGCAAAAAAGCCCAGAACCTTTCGGTTCTGGGCTTTTGCTAACAATGGTCGGCGTGGCGGGATTCGAACTCGCGACCCCTTGCACCCCATGCAAGTGCGCTACCAGGCTGCGCTACACGCCGACAAGACTTAGATTATATGCAGAAAAAAGGTCAACCCAGAGAAAGTAGCGCCCGAATTTCAAATAATTCTTTGCGCACCGCATTGGAGTCCAGCGTGATGCCCATCGCATCGATGGAAAGATCGCGTGCACTGTCCACCAGCATGCTGGGCATCTCGGAATCAAACCCGTTCATCGCGCCGTCGGCCCCTGCCTCATCGCGGGCGGGATGCGCAAGCTCCTGCAGGCGATTGCGCGCGCCACTGATGGTGAACCCCTGGTCATACAGCAGATCCCGGATGCGGCGGATCATGAGCACTTCATGATGCTGGTAGTAGCGCCGGTTGCCACGCCGCTTCATGGGACGCAGTTGAGTGAACTCCTGCTCCCAGTAACGCAATACATGGGGCTTGACGCCACAAAGCTCCGCGACCTCACCAATCGTGAAGTAGCGCTTGGCGGGGATCGAAGGAAGGGGGGTGCCCATGGGTGGTGGATTCAAACCGGTCAGCCAGCTAGCGTACTGCAGACGCGCACAGACCGCCAGTCATCGGCAACATTCTGGTCACAAAAACGGCACAAATTCACGATCCGGCAGCCGTCTGGATCTGTTCCTTGAGTTTGCTGCTGGCGTGAAACGTCACCACGCGGCGTGCCTTGATCGGAATGGCCTCGCCCGTGCGCGGGTTGCGCCCGGGCCGTGGTGCCTTGGTGCGAATCTGGAAGTTGCCGAAACCCGACAACTTCACATCCTTGCCCTCCACCAGGCTCTGCGAGATCAGGTCGAAGAATGCGTCGATCATGTCCTTGGACTCGCGCTTGTTCAAGCCAATCTGGTCAAACAGCAGATCGGCCAGTTGTGCCTTGGTCAGCGCTGGCGTTTCCAGGCTTTCGACGGCGAATTCGATCATGGCGTCAGCTCCCTTGAACATCATCAGACACGCAGCCGTGCGCCCATGCGCTGGGCCAATTGCCCCACCACCGCTTGAACAGCGGCATCGATCTCGGCCTCGGTGAGCGTCGCCTCGTCGCTGCCCAGAGTCAGGCGCACCGCCAGGCTCTTCTCCCCGGGAGCCAGGCCACCGGCGGGTGCCTCTTCGCCCGCACGCAGCGCCTTGGGCCGGTACACATCGAACAGCACAGCCGAACGCAGCATTGCGCCAGGCACCGCTTGCTGGACCGCCGCCATGACCTCGGCATGGGTGACCCGCTCAGCGACCACCACCGCCAGATCACGTTCGACGGACTGGTGCTTGGCCACGGACTTGAATTGGGGCACTGCACGCTGCAATACGGCATCCAGTTCGAGTTCAAACATCACCGGCGCTTGCGGGAGCTCCCACGATTGGCGCCATTGCGGGTGCAGCTCGCCCACGAAACCCACGGCCCGCCCGTTGAGGAGCACCCGCGCGCAACGGCCGGGGTGCATCGCAGGATGGACGGCCGGCTCGAACGTGGCTTGCAGCGGCGCCAGCAAGGCCTCGAGATCGCCCTTCACATCGAAGAAGTCGATCGACTGCTCCTTGCGGCCCCACTGGAGCGCATCGTTGGGTCCATAAGCCAGACCGGCCACGCGCATGGGCTGGTGAAAGCCTTCCACCGTGGTGTCGGTGTTGGCCACGCTGGCATCCCGCAGGAACACACGGCCCAGCTCGAACACGCGCACGCGCTCGGCGCGGCGATCCAGGTTGAACTTGAGCACCTGCAGCAGAGAGCCCAGCAGGCTCGAGCGCATCACGCTCATCTGGCTGGCAATGGGGTTGAGCAGCTTGATGGGCTGCACGTTGGCCGCCAGCTCCCGCTCCCAGCGCTCTTCCACGAAGCTGAAGTTGATGGTTTCCTGGTAACCCAGGCCCGCCAGCGTACGGCGCACGGCGAACGGGCTGCGCGTGGCCTCGGGCGGCAGCTTGGGGGTGATGGGGGCCAGCGGCGGCGTCGTGGGCAGGTTGTTGTAACCCACCATGCGCGCAACCTCTTCGATCAAGTCTTCTTCGATGGTGATGTCGAAGCGGTAGGCCGGTGGCGCCACGGTGAGAGTGCCATCGCCTTCCGTGAACGGCAGGCCCAGGCGCCTGAACACGTCAGCGCACTGCACCTGCGTGAGCGGCATGCCGATGACCTTGGCCGCGCGCGCCACGCGCAGCGTGACGGGCTGGGGCACGGGCAGGTTCACGCGCTGGTCGTCCATCGGGCCGCAGGCCGTCTCGGGCGTGCCACAGATGTCAATCACCAGCTGGGTGATGCGCTCGATGTGCTCCACCGTCAGCGCAGGGTCCACGCCGCGCTCGAAGCGGTGGCCCGCATCGGTCGAGAAGTTGTAGCGGCGCGAACGCCCGGCCACTGCCTTGGGCCACCAGAAGGCAGCCTCGATGTAGATGTGCTTGGTGTCGTCCGAGACAGCGGTGGCGTCGCCGCCCATGATGCCGGCGAGCGACTCGACCTGCTGGCTGTCGGCGATCACGCCGACCTTTTCGTCGACGGTGATGGTGTTGCCGTTGAGCAGCTTGAGCGACTCGCCCGCCTTGCCCCAGCGCACATCCAGCCCGCCATGGATCTTGTCCAGGTCGAAGATGTGCGAGGGACGGCCCAGCTCGAACATCACGTAGTTGGAGATGTCCACCAGCGGCGACACGCCGCGCTGGCCGCAGCGCGCCAGACGGTCGAGCATCCACTGCGGCGTGGTGGCGCGGGTGTTCACGTTGCGCACCACGCGGCCGCTGAAACGGCCGCACAGGTCAGGGGCACTGATCTTCACGGCCAGGGTGTCCGGGACTTTGGAGGCCACTGCCGGGAAGGCCGGCTGCGAGAGGGGCACGCCGGTCAGCGCGGAGACTTCGCGGGCGATGCCGTACACGCTCAGGCAGTGCGCCAGGTTGGGCGTGAGCTTGAGCGTGAACAACGTGTCGTCCAGGTTCAGGTGCTCGCGGATGTCCTGGCCCACGGGCGCGGAGGCATCCAGTTCGAGCAGGCCGCCGTGGTCTTCCGACAGCTTGAGCTCGCGCGCCGAGCACAGCATGCCCTGGCTTTCCACACCGCGCAGCTTGCCGACCTTGATCAGGAAGGGCTTGCCGTCGTCGCCCGGCGGCAGCTCGGCGCCCACCAGGGCGCAGGGCACCTTGATGCCCACGCGCGCATTGGGTGCGCCGCACACGATGTTGAGCAGGGCGCCCTGCCCCACGTCCACCTGGCACACGCGCAGGCGGTCGGCATCGGGATGCTGCACGGCTTCCTTGATCTCGCCCACAACGATCTTCGCGAACGGCGGCGCCACGGGGCGCAGCTCCTCCACCTCCAGGCCGGCCATGGTCAGCGTCTCGGCCAGCTCGGCGGTCGAAAGGGGTGGGTTGCAGAACTCACGCAACCAGGATTCAGGGAATTGCATAGTCGAACTCTTGTACGGGGTCGTATACGGAAACTACCCTGCGCGGCCTCTCAGGACACATGCGCCAGGGTGAAAACGGCTGGGCGGACCGCCGGGCTGCCCGAATGGCAGCCGTCCGGCCCTGCTGGTTACTGGAACTGCGACAGAAAACGGATGTCGCCGTCAAAAAACAGGCGCAGGTCGTTCACGCCATAGCGCAGCATGGTCAGGCGGTCGGGGCCCATGCCGAAGGCAAAGCCGATGTATTTTTCGGGGTCCAGACCCATGTTGCGCACCACGTTCGGGTGCACCTGGCCCGAGCCCGCCACCTCCAGCCAGCGGCCGGCCAGGGGGCCGGTCTGGAACTGGATGTCGATCTCGGCGCTGGGCTCCGTGAAAGGAAAAAAACTCGGGCGAAAGCGCAGAACCAGGTCGTCGCTTTCAAAGAAGGTGCGGCAAAACGCCGTGAAGATCACCTTCAGATCCTTGAAGCTCACGTTCTCACCAATCCACAGGCCTTCGCACTGGTGGAACATGGGCGAGTGCGTGGCATCGCTGTCCACGCGGTAGGTGCGGCCCGGCGCGATGACGCGGATCTCGGGCATGGGCTGTCCGGCGTCGAGCAGCGCGCGGTGCTTCTTCACATGCTGCACCGCGTGGCGGATCTGCATGGGGCTGGTGTGCGTGCGCAGCAGGTTGGGCGCCTCGGGGGTGCCGCCTTCCACGTAGAAGGTGTCGTGCATGGAACGCGCGGGGTGGTCTTCCGGCGTGTTCAGTGCGGTGAAGTTGAACCAGTCGGTCTCGATCTCGGGGCCCTGGGCCACGTCAAAACCCATGGAGCCGAAGATGCCCTCGATGCGCTCGAGCGTGAGCGACACGGGGTGCAGGCCGCCCTGCCCGCGCTGGCGCCCTGGCAGGCTCACGTCCAGGGCCTCTGCCTTGAGCTGGACCTGCAGTTCCGCATCGGCCAATGCCTGGCGGCGCGCGGTGAGCGCGGCCTCGATGGCCTGCTTGGCGACGTTGATGGCGGCGCCGCGGGACTTCTTCTCATCCACCGACAGCTGCGCCATGCCCTTCATGAGCTCGGTCACGCGACCCGACTTGCCCAGGAACTGCGCCTTGGCGTTTTCCAGATCAGCAGGGGTGGCGCTTTGGGCAAACAGTTGCGTCGCGCTCTCGACCAGGGAATCCAACTCGTTCATATCGACTCTTGAAAATGAACAAGGGCTAGCGCCTTTTCAAGCCCTAGCCCTTGCTGTTATTGCGCAAGCAGCTATCAAAAAGATAGCCACCCATCGTGAACTCAAGCAGCCAGCTTAGCCTTGACTTGCTCCACGATGCTGCCAAAGGCAGCCTTGTCGTGCACTGCGAGGTCGGCCAGCATCTTGCGGTCGATCTCGATGGATGCCTTCTTCAGGCCGTTGGCGAACTGGCTGTAGGTCAGGCCCAGTTCACGGGCAGCGGCGTTGATACGGGCGATCCACAGCTGGCGGAACACGCGCTTCTTGGTGCGGCGGTCACGGTAGGCATATTGCCCAGCCTTCATTACCGCCTGTTTGGCGATGCGGAAGACGTTACCGCGGCGACCACGGAAGCCCTTGGCGAGGGCGAGAACTTTCTTGTGACGGGCACGGGCCGTTACACCACGTTTGACGCGAGGCATGTGAGTACTCCTTGTTCGTCGTTATTAAAGGCCAGCACCGGGCAGCATTTGTGCGATAGAGCCCATGTTGGTCTCATGCACAGCAACTGCACCACGCAGGTGGCGCTTGTTCTTGGTGGTCTTCTTGGTCAAGATGTGACGCTTGAAGGCTTGACCGCGCTTGACGGTGCCACCGGGACGAACGCGGAAACGTTTTTTCGCGCTGCTCTTGGTCTTCATTTTGGGCATGTGAATGCTCCTTTTCGTTGTGCTCGTGAGGCGTTTGCAAACCGATCTGCAAACTTGTTGGCCCCGAGCCACTTTTTCAGCCGGTATTCACCGGCTGTGCGGCAGTGCCTTCGCACTGCCTATCGCCGGATAGTGTCCCTTGCGGGCCACCCCTGGCAAATCTCTGTCTCTTCTGCGCGGGCCGCTCAGGCCGCACTGCCCGAAGGCGTGCTTTCAGCGGCTGCCGGCTTGGCTGCAGCAGGCTTCTTCTTGCCCGGCGCGATCATCATGATCATCTGGCGGCCTTCCAGCTTGGGAAACTGCTCGATGATGATGGAATCGGCCAGCTCATCGCGAATGCGGTTGAGCAGCGCCAGACCCAGTTCCTGGTGGGTGATTTCACGGCCGCGGAAACGCAGCGTGATCTTGCACTTGTCACCATCGGCCAGGAAGCGGCGGATGTTGCGCATCTTGATGTTGTAGTCGCCATCGTCCGTGCCCGGACGGAATTTGACTTCCTTGATCTCGATCACCGTCTGCTTGGCCTTCGCCTCCGCAGCGCGCTTTTGCTCCTGGTACTTGAACTTGCCGTAGTCCATCAGGCGGCACACCGGTGGGTTCGCTGTGGCAGCGATTTCCACCAGATCCACATCCAGCTCGCCTGCCATGCGCAGGGCTTCCATGAGGCTGACCACGCCCAAAGGCTCATTCTCTGGCCCGGACAGACGGACTTCCGGGGCCATGATTTCACGGTTCAGGCGGTGCTTGCGCTCTTCACGGTGGCGACGATCACGAAATTCAGTAGCGATGGCTATCTTCCTTCAATCAAAATACTACAAAAAATGTAGCTACAACCGCACAGCTGGCATGCGACAAAGCACGTTTTGAATCAAACTCAGGCTTTGGTGGCGATGTCCTGGGCGATCAGCTCAGCGAACGCTTCGATGGACATCACTCCGAGGTCACGATTGCCCCGGCCGCGTACTGCAACGGCGCCTGCGGCCTTTTCCTTGTCGCCCGCGACGAGGATGTATGGCAGCTTTTGCAACGAATGCTCACGTATTTTATACGTAATCTTCTCATTGCGCAGATCGACCGCCACCCTAAGGTCTTGATTCGGCAGCGCTTTTTGCAGCTTTGCAGCAATTTCGCGACAGTAATCGGCCTGCGCATCGGTGATGTTGAGCACCGAAACCTGCACGGGCGCAAGCCACACCGGGAATGCGCCCGCATAGTGCTCGATCAGCATTCCGATGAAGCGCTCCATGCTGCCTACCGTGGCGCGGTGCAGCATCAACGGGCGCTTGCGGCTGCCGTCTTCGGCCACGTATTCCGCATCCAGGCGCTCGGGCAGGTTGGGGTCGATCTGCATCGTGCCGCACTGCCATTGCCGGCCCAGCGCGTCCTTGAGCGTGTACTCGATCTTGGGCCCGTAGAAGGCACCCTCGCCTTCGGCGATCTCGAACTCGCAGCCCGAATGGCGCAGACCATCCATCAGTGCCTTCTCAGCGCGGTCCCACGATTCATCGGTACCGATGCGCGCCTCGGGCCGCGTGGCCACCTTGTAGATGATGTCGGTGAAGCCGAAGTCCTTGTAGACCTTCTGCACCAGCGCCGTGTAGTTGGCGCACTCTTCCAGCACCTGTTCTTCGGTGCAGAAGATGTGGCCGTCGTCCTGCGTGAAGCCGCGCACGCGCATGATGCCGTGCAGGCCGCCCGTGGGCTCGTTGCGGTGGCAGGCACCGAACTCGCCGTAGCGCAGCGGCAGGTCGCGGTAGCTCTTGATGCCCTGCTTGTAGATCAGGATGTGGCCGGGGCAGTTCATCGGCTTGAGCGCGTACTCGCGCTTTTCCGATTCGGTGGTGAACATGTTGTCGCGGTACTTGTCCCAGTGGCCCGTTTTCTCCCACAGGCTCTTGTCCAGGATCTGCGGCCCCTTGACCTCCTGGTAGCCGTTGTTGCGGTACACGCGGCGCATGTACTGCTCCACCTCCTGCCACAGCGCCCAGCCCTTGGGGTGCCAGAACACCGTGCCCGGCGAATGCTCGTCCATGTGGAACAGGTCCAGTTCGCGGCCAAGCTTGCGGTGGTCGCGCTTCTCGGCCTCTTCCAGCATCGTGAGGTATTGCTGCAGCTCCTCCTTGGAGGTCCAAGCCGTGCCATAGATGCGCTGCAGCATCTCGTTGCGGTGGTCGCCGCGCCAGTAGGCGCCCGCCACCTTCATGAGCTTGAAGAACTTGAGCTTGCCCGTGCTGGGCACGTGGGGGCCACGGCACAGGTCTTCGAAATTGCCTTCGCGGTACAGGCTCACATCTTCATTGCTGGGGATGCTGGCAATGATCTCGGCCTTGTAGTGCTCACCCAGGCCCTTGAAGTAGGCCACGGCTTCGTCGCGCGGCAGCACGCGCCGCACCACCGGCTCGTCCTTGGCGGCCAACTCGGCCATGCGCTTTTCGATGGCCACCAGGTCTTCAGGCGTGAAAGGACGCTTGTACGAGAAGTCGTAGAAGAAGCCGTTTTCGATCACCGGGCCGATGGTCACCTGCGCCTCGGGGAACAATTCCTTGACGGCATAGGCCAGCAAGTGGGCCGTGGAGTGGCGGATGACTTCCAGCCCATCGGCATCCTTGGCCGTCACGATCGCCAGCGGGCTGTCGGCCGTGATCTGGTAGCTGGTGTCCACCACCTTGTCGCCAATCTTGCCGGCCAGGGCGGCTTTGGCCAGGCCCGAACCAATGGATGCGGCCACTTCGGCCACCGTGACCGGACCCGGGAATTCGCGCTGCGAGCCGTCGGGAAGCGTGATGTGAATCATGGGATAACTCTTTCTTTTCGATCAGTGCAATGGGTGCGGGCACGCGCCAGGCCCAAAAACAAAAAAGCGCGGAACGGGTCCGCGCTTTCTGGAGGAGGTGTGCAATCTCGTGCAGGCGCGAACAGCCAGCCTCAACGGCCGGTCAACATCTCCGATGTAGTTCGCGGTGTCATAACCAGATTGCCTTTCTCGCTCTTGTGCAGTGAATTTGCCTTCATTTTACCCCTGCCGCCCTGGATCCTCCATTTGTGCCGGCGTTTACCCGGGGTTCAATGGTTTTTGCGCCACACAGTTGCGTTGCAAACACACGCCACCGCTCTCGCAAACACCGCGTGATGCCTGGCGGCTCGCCAAAATGTGAGACAGTAATGCGCGCGAGCGCAGGCAGCACTCGAAACGACAGCGATACCACGCCCAGATGCCTGGCGAAGATGCCCCGTGTGTATTGGCGCGTGACTTGACTTGCCTGCAAGGGCCGCCAGTGCTCTTGCCAGGACACGACCGCGCGCTCAGCCCGTGCAACGCACGCCCGCCCTGCAGACCAGCCGCCACGGGCCCATTGGCTTATGAGAACGTTTATGCACCCAGAGATTTCCGTCGTCATCCCGGTCTACTGCGAAGAAAAGGGAATCCACGTCACGCTGCACGAAGTGGATAGATTCCTCAGCGCGACAGCATCTTCCTGGGAAATCGTGGTGGTGGATGACGGGTCTCGCGATGACACCTGGGGCCAGCTCAGCGCCATCTCCCAGAAAATTCCGCAGTTGAGGGCGCTGAAGCTGAGCCGCAACTTTGGAAAGGAGGCCGCGGTCTCCGCGGGAATGGAAGCCGCCAGGGGCAAGGCGGTTGTCATCATGGATGGAGACATGCAGCACCCCCCTTCCCTGCTGCCCCAGATGATCGAAACATGGCGCAGCGGCACGGTCGACATCGTGGAAGCCGTCAAATCGAACAGGGGCGACGAAACCCGTCTGTCTGCGGCACGCGCCAAGCTCTTCTACTTCATATTGAGGGTGTTCTCGGGCCACGACCTCAAGGGTGCCTCAGACTACAAACTGCTGGACCGGCGAGTTGTCGACGCCTATCTCACCATGAAGGAGCGCAACGTTTTCTTCAGGGGCATGGTGAGCTGGATGGGCTTCCGCTCGATCCAGATTCCCTTCGAAGTGGAACCGCGGGTCGCTGGAGACTCCGGCTGGTCCGTCTTCGGATTGATCCGCCTTGCGGCCGTGGCAGTCACCAGTTTTAGCTCCTTCCCCCTGCACCTGATCACGATTTTCGGCGCGGTATTTCTGTGTTTCTCTGTGCTCCTGGGCATGCACACCGTTTACATGAAATTGAGTGGAATGGCGGTTGACGGATTCACCACGGTCATACTGCTGCTGCTGATCATCGGCAGTTTTCTGATGATGGGCCTGGGAATCATTGGCGAATACCTGGCACGCATCTATGACGAAGTGAAGTACCGCCCGCGATACATCGTTTCCACGGAACTGCCCAAGGACGGGCCTTGACCCGATACGCACCGGTGCCGCCAGGGCGGCGCCACCGTGCCTGGCACGGGAACACCATCCATGGCATGCCAGCAGACGGCCGGTGAAAACAAACCTTTGTGGCAACAGCCCTTCAGCCACCGCCTGCCGCAAGCCCACACCTCACAATTACGGATACCCGCCACTGCCATGCCAAAGCTATCAAAGCTCCTTCGCTACGGCGTCGTGGGCGTTATCGGGGCGGTGTCGCACATGTCCACGCTCTTCCTCCTGGTGGAATTCGATTTCGCGGGCCCTGTCGTCGCCACCACCGCCGGGTTTCTGGTGGCGCTGCTGATCTCCTACGCAATGAACAGGATATGGACGTTCGGCTTCACCGGAAGCTATTGGGCATCGCTCGTCAAGTACTGCATCGTCTCGGTGATCGGACTGGGCCTGAATATCCTCATCATCAAGCTGTTCACGGACTATTTGGGCCTGTGGTACGGATGGGGAGCCTTCTTCGCCGTGGGCGCCGTCGCACTCAACAATTTTGTTCTGAACAACGCCTGGACCTTCACCCAGAAAGCCCCGTCCCGTTGATGCCACACGGCAGATAGCTGTCTGCCAAGAACATCCACATGGAAACAGAAGACATGCCGACAGCACCCCCTCCATCTGCCGACAGATCGCCGAGTCATTGGATCGCACTGCTCTTCATTGCGCTGCTGGGCGCGATCCAGATCTATTTTTACGACATCACGTTCCACGGCCCGGATCAGATCAGGGACATGGAAATTGCACGGAAGCTGATCCACAACGGCGAATGGCCCTTGCGCGGCCCTCCACTTTTTGGAGAACGCCTGAGCCTGCCCCCCGGGTTTTACTATCTGCTCGCGGCCCCCCTGCTGATCCGGGACAGCGAAGTTTCCGTATTCATCGCCTTCGGCATCCTCTTCGCGTTGTCGGTGTGGTACCTGTGGAGGAACATCAGCGCCTGTTTCGGCCCGCGGTGTGCGCTTGCCTACGCCGTGCTGGCATTCCCGGTCTTTTCATCGCTGTATACCCACAGCGCCTGGAATCCAGCCCTGGTCATGACACTCAGCAACGTGGTTCTGGGTCTGTTCATCCAGCTCGTGCAACATCGCCGCCACGACTGGCTGGCACTTCCCCTCGTTGCATTCCTGCTGGTGCAGATCCATCCCTCTGCCGCACCGCTGCTCGTGGGTTTTGCAGCCTACGTGCTGCTGAACCCTCGTGTGCTCTCAAGCCCCAAGACGATCACCACCGTGCTCGTCATCATCGGCATGACGGCGTTGTGGGCCGTCAAGTCAGGCATCGTGGAAAAACTCCAATCCACAGCACCCCATCCAGCCGCAGCGCAACCGACCCAGGGGTGGCTCACCAATCTCCTGGATGTCGGCAAGTGGCACGACGTCCTCCTGATGCCCTACAGCACCATCGCGGCGATAGCGCCTGCCATAGCACCCTTGAAAATCCTCACAGGAATCCTGCTCGCGGTGATGCTGGCCGGACTCCTGCTGAGCATCGCCGCCTGCCGCACGGACCGCACCATTCGCTGGATATGGGCCACCACGGTGCTCTGGTTCGCGGTGTCCATGGCGTTCCTGAGCCAGGGAGCCTTCTGGCACCTGGACGTCATACACCCCTGGCTTGCCTTGCTGGCTGCTTTCGGGCTGGCACGCGCAAGCGACAGGCTGCGGCTCTCCAGCCTGCGCTTTCACGGCCTGGCTGTCGCAGCCTTCGTGCTGGTCCTTTCGGCGCACGTACTTTTCTATGGCCAGCTTGAAAAACGCGGAAAGTACGACCTCCTGGTGGCCCCCTTGTTCTTCCCGAAGCTGGAAGAGGCGGGCTTCAAGATCCCGGGATATACATACAGATATCTGAACGACCTGCGCACAGCACTGGCCGGCCGGGGCATATGCCAGGCCGACATTGCAGGCCTGAGCTCCATGCTGGTGCGCGATGCCACGAACAGGACATTCCAGTTGCCTTCCTGCGCCCCGGCAACCCCGCAGTCTCAGGACTATTTCATCCACTCCCGGCAGGATGCGGCGAGGTTTGATTTCACGAAGGGGCTGGAGATCGTCGATTCCGTCGGCGAGACGGATATCCATGCAGTAAGACCGCTGGGCATCAAGATCAACGGCATCGCCACGCACAGTGTCACATCGGACAGCAAGCTCGACTACATGACGTACCTGCCGGCACGGCTTGAAGGCGGGCTGACTATCGCACTTGCGCACCAACCGAAAATCACCCTGCGCGTGGCGTTGCGCTGCGGCAGGGACTATCCGATGCAGGAGCCAGAAAGCTGGGTGCTCCAAGGCGCCAGCATCAAGAAACCGCTGGTATCCGCGCACCACAGGTACCTGGGGTCCAACTACTACGATCTGGAGTGGACCCTTGCCTTGCCTCCCGGCGCATCGGACGCCACTGTCTCATCGACGCTGGGCGCCATTGATTGCGATGTGTCGGCCATCGCCCGCGCGCCCACCGCGCAAGCTGCGCCGTGACAGCGGTAGTGCCCAGCTTCACCCCGTAGAGCGGGCACCTCGCTGCGGGGCCCGCCAGCTTGCCATTCGAGGAGCGGTGGAAGCTGCGGCGAAACCCCATGAAAAAAGCCACCCCGCAGGGTGGCTTTCTTGTCTTGCTGTCTCCCCATCCCCCTGTGCGGGGGACGCCGGATCAGTGGAACTGCTCTTCTTCGGTCGAACCCGTCAGGGCCTTCACGGAGGACGAACCACCCTGGATCACCGTGGTCACGTCGTCGAAGTAGCCTGCGCCCACTTCCTGCTGGTGCGACACGAAGGTGTAGCCCTTTTCGCGTGCTGCGAATTCAGGTTCCTGCACCATCTCGGTGTAGTGCTTCATGCCTTCGCCCTGGGCGTATGCATGGGCGAACTGGAAGGTGTTGAACCAGTTGATGTGGATGCCGGCCAGCGTGATGAACTGGTACTTGTAGCCCAGTGCCGACAGGTCTTCCTGGAACGAAGCGATCTGCTTGTCGTTGAGGTTCTTCTTCCAGTTGAACGATGGCGAGCAGTTGTACGACAGCAGCTTGCCGGGGCAGGCGCCGTGCACGGCCTGGGCGAATTCACGGGCGAAGCCGATGTCCGGCACGCCGGTTTCGCACCACACCAGGTCGGCGTAGGGGGCGTAGGCCACGCCACGGCTGATGGCTTGCTCCAGGCCGTTCTTGACGCGGTAGAAGCCTTCTTGCGTGCGCTCACCAGTCAGGAAAGGCTTGTCGTTGGCGTCGTGGTCGGACGTGATCAGGTTGGCGGCTTCGGCGTCGGTGCGGGCCAGCACGATGGTGGACACGCCCATCACGTCGGCCGCGAAACGTGCGGAAATCAGCTTCTCGCAGGCTTCCTGCGTGGGCACCAGCACCTTGCCACCCATGTGGCCACACTTCTTCACGGCCGCCAGCTGGTCTTCGAAGTGAACGCCTGCGGCGCCCGACTGGATCATGTTCTTCATGAGTTCGAAGGCATTCAGCACGCCGCCGAAACCGGCTTCCGCATCGGCCACGATGGGCAGGAAGTAGTCGATGAATTCCTTGTCGCCGGGGTTGATGCCACGGCCCCACTGGATTTCGTCGGCACGCTTGAAGGTGTTGTTGATGCGGCGGACCATGGTCGGCACCGAGTCATACGCGTACAGCGACTGGTCGGGGTACATGGTTTCGCTGGTGTTGCCGTCGGCGGCCACTTGCCAGCCCGACAGGTACACGGCTTCGAGGCCTGCCTTGGCCTGCTGCATGGCCTGGCCGGCGGAGATGGCGCCAAACGCGTTCACGTAGCCCTTCTTGGCGCCGCCGTTGATCTTGTCCCACAGCTTTTCAGCACCGCGCTTGGCCAGCGTGTGCTCGATGGGCAGCGAGCCGCGCAGGCGCACCACGTCGGCTGCGGAGTAGCCGCGCTTCACACCCTTCCAGCGGGGGTTCGTCGCCCAGTCTTTTTCCAGGGCGGCAATTTGCTGTTCGCGGCTCAGTTGTTCGTTGAGGGATTGGGGCATGAGATCACTCCAGGGGTTGGTTGAAAACGCCGGGCTGCTGCGTGCTGCCCTTGGGAACAACTTTAAGTCTTCTATAAGACTTGCGCAAGCTCTTATGTCTTATAGAAGAGATAAATTTTCTTGTTTCAAAACAACAGCTTACACACAACATTTCTCAATACAGAAATTGATTTCTCATATCGAGAAAAATTGCGGCAATGCAACATCTATCGCATTCCAAATCATGAAATCCAATTTCCGCATTGCAAAAGATTGATCAGGAATCGGCTGGCGGCTGCAGAGCCTGCAGCCAATCCCCCCCGGCGATGCGCTGGGCGGACTCCACGTACCTCGGGTTGATCTCATAGACCAGGCAGGGAACGCTGCGTCCCTCGACCTCGACCACGATGCCGCGCTTGGCATATTCGTCGCTCGGATTGGCGCCCAGGTCCTCGATCTCGTCCAGAACGGATTCCAGGGCCGGCGCGATGGCATAGACCTCGCCGGTCACCCACCGCCCTCCACCCAGCGTCATGCCGGGATACCCCCCGAGGTGATAGAGGCTGCCCGCCACCCGGGCCATCCCGATGAACCTTGGCGCCGGCCGCAGGCGGTTGATGTCGTTGGTGCCGCCGCGCCGCAGCGTTCCATAGACAAAGACATGGCGTGCGGGGGGGGCGGGCACGGATTCGTCGGGCATGATGCGCACTCTTTTTCGTTGAACGATCACCAGTCTAGTGAACACCACGCCCAGCCGCCCCTTCGCCTACCTGTGCCTGGCCCTCAGCATGGCGCTGGTCGGCAGCTATGTGGCACTGTCCAAGCCCCTGGCGACGGCACTGCCCGTGTTCCTGCTCGCATGGCTGCGCTTTGGCATTGGCGGCTTGGCGATGCTGCACTGGCTCAGAAAGCCTGTGGAGGAACCCCCGCTCACACGGCAAACCCGGCGGCTGCTGTTTCTGCAATCGTTTCTGGGCAACTTCCTGTTCACCGTCTGCATGCTGTACGGCGTGAGCCTGACCAACGCCGTCTCGGCCGGCGTCACCCTGGCCGCGATACCTGCGGCGGTGGCCGTGATGGGCTGGGTCTTCCTGCGCGAGAAGGTCGCGCCGCGCACCTGGGCGGCCGTGGCCTGCGCAGTGGCCGGCATTGTCTTGTTTTCGCTATCAAAACAAGAGCATTCAGCGCACATTGCACAAACGCCAGATGCCCAAAACATGCAAGATCTGGCATGGCTGGGCCCCTTGCTTCTGGTGGGTGCCGTGGTGTGCGAGGCCGCCTATACGGTGATCGGAAAGAAGCTCACGGGCAGCCTCGGGCCCAAACGCATCACTTCGCTCATCAACCTGTGGGGCTTCGTGCTGTCCACCCCCTTCGGCCTGTATGCGGCCTGGCAATTCGACTTTGCCGCCGTGGGCTGGGGCACGTGGACGCTGCTGGTGTTCTACGCGCTGGCCGCCTGCGTGTGGACGGTCTGGCTGTGGATGACCGGCCTCAAGGCCGTCCCGGCGGCGCAGGGGGGCGTTTTTTCGGTGATGCTGCCTGTCAGCGCGGCCCTCGTGGGCGTGCTGGTGCTCGGCGAATCGCTCACAGGCCTGCAATGGGCGGCATTTGCCATTGCCCTGGCCAGCGTGCTGATGGCCACCCTGCCCTCACGCGCTGCCTTGCGCGTGGGCCGGCGTGCCAGCTGAGGCGCGGCCCACGGCCTGCGGCCTCCCCCCGTTCATGCAGCCAGGGGCCCCGCGCTGACCACGATGCCGTCTGCGTCGGCATACAGCCAGTCGCCCGGCCGCACCCAGACGCCCTGGATCTGCACCGCGACGTCGCGCTGCCCTTCGCCCCGCCGCTCGGTGGGCAGCGGCATCAGCGCCAATGCGCGGATGCCCACGGCGGCCGCATTGAGTTCGGCCAGATCGCGCACGCAGCCATCGACCACCAGGCCCGCCCAGCCATTGCGTGCCGCGGCGGCGGCCAGGTTGCCGCCCACCAGCGCCCGGCGCAGCGAGGCCCCGCCGTCCACCACCAGCACGCGGCCCTCTCCGGGCGATTCCACCGCGGCCTTCACGTGGGTGTTGTCCTCGTGGCACTTGACGGTGCTGACCACGCCCGCGAACGCAGCCACACCGCCAAAGCTCTGGAAGACCGGGGGCAGCACACGAAAGGCCCCGCCCATGTCCCCCTTGTGCACATCGCAGAAATCGCAGGTGCTGAATGCGTTGACAGGAAGTGCAGCGGTCATTTTCAAAGGCCTTTCAAACAGGAAAAGAAGGAAAGAGACGGGACGGGGGGGTCTGCCGCCAGCGGTCCGTTTCCAGCTGCGGGCGGGCCACCGGCGCCGTGGTGCGTCCGGCATTGTCATACAGACCTCCCGGACGCCATCCAGGCCTGCGCCGCCATAGGGAAAACGCGTGCACACGCACCGCTTTGTCAAGGCAGGAGCGCCGCGCACGCGACTTATTGGCCCGCACGCGGCGCCACGGCTACAAATCGAGGCAAAAAAAGCCGTTTCTCCCTTGGAAACGCGTTTTTTTTCCCAGTAGCATCAGCCTGCCAGTGGGACAGCCTAGTTTTCGCTGGTGAAAATTTACTTCCAACAAGGAAAACCCAACATGGCAACTGCAAAAAAAGCTCCGGCAAAAACAGCCCCCGCAGCCAAGACGGCTGCTGCCCCCGCCAAGAAGCGCACCCCCAACGCTGCCTTCATGAAGGCGCTCACGCCCAGCCCCGCGCTGGCCGCCGTGGTGGGCTCGGCACCGCTGCCGCGCACGGAGATCATCAGCAAGCTGTGGGTCTACATCAAGGCCAACAACCTGCAGGACGCCACCAACAAGCGCAACATCAATGCCGACGCCAAGCTCAAGGAATTGTTCGGCAAGCCCCAGGTGTCGATGTTTGAACTCGCCGGCCTCATTGGCAAGCACGTCAAGTAAGCGCTTCGCGCCCCCCGAAAAAGCCGGCTCTGCCGGCTTTTTTTCGTCCGTACCCAGGCAAAGTGTGGCGTGTAAACATCAATGCAAATGAGAATGACCCTCATTCGATGTAACATAAAGATGCACGAAGAAGCATGACTTTGTGACGTATTTCTCACAAGCGTCATTGCATCCGGCTCGTTTGCGGCGCACATCGGGCGCCGACCTGCACATCCCCCATCGACGGAGTCCATCTTGGCAAAATCACGCGCTCAGCGCCGCAGCACCGCGCTGCGTCAAACCGCATCCCCTGTTTCCACCGCCACCGGCGCATCGTCCGACATGGCCCTGCTGCCCCTGGGCGCCCTGATGCTGGCCGCCTCCATGGGCGCCATGGCCCAGTCCGGCACACCGGAAGCCACCATGTCCACCGTGACGGTGCAGGAAGCGGCCGAAGTGCAAGGCAAGGACACCCTGCTGCTCAAGAAGACCACCGTCGGCAAGGGCAACCAGGACATCAAGGACATCCCCCAGTCCGTGACGGTGTTCACCGAAAAACTCATGAACGACCGCAACCAGGACGACTTCCGCGAGGTGCTGCGCACCACGGCGGGCGTGACCTTCCAGTCGGGCGAAACGGGTGAAGAAGACGTGCGCATGCGCGGCTTCTCGCTGGGCCTGGCCGGTGACATCTATGTGGACGGCATGAAGGACGCTCCACTGATCGAGCGCGACACGTTCAACAACGACCGCATCGAAGTCCTCAAGGGCTCGGCCTCCATGCTGTTCGGCAAGGGCTCGACCGGCGGCATCGTCAACCAGGTCAACAAGTACCCGCTGCTGATCGACCAGCACGAAGCCAGCTACACCTTCGGCACTGGCCAGTTCCACCGCGCCACGGGCGACTTCAACTGGAAGACCGGCGAAAACGCGGCCTTCCGCCTGAACGCCATGGTGCAGGAGTACGACAACTACGGCGCCAAGCAGGACAAGCGCGGCATTGCGCCCACCTTCGCCTGGGGCATCGGCACGCGCGATGAATTCTCGATCGGCCTGTACTACCTCGAATCCAAGGGCCGTCCGCTGTACAACCACCCCTGGCGCGTGGTCGACGGCAAGATCAACACGCCGCTGGATGCCCGCAACTACTACGGCCTGGCCAGCGACCACAACGACACCTCGTCGCAGTACGTGACGCTGGGCCACATCCACCGCTTCGACGACAACGGCGAGCTGACCACGCGCCTGCGCTATGGCAAGTACGAGCGCGACCTGCTGGCCAGCACCATCGGCTTTCAGAACGGCAGCATCACGCTGGGCCAGATCAATGGCAGCACCGTGCTGACCCGTGGCTCCAAGGGCCGCCTGGGCGAGAGCGAAGTGCTGCAGGTGCAAAGCGACTACAACAACACCTTCAACTGGGGCGGCCGCAAGCACGCGGTGCTGGCCGGCGTCGACTACTACGACGACGATGCCAAGCGCAACCAGAACTACGCCAACACCACGCCGCGCCCCAATACCACCGTGGGCTCGCCCAACGATGGCGCCTGGGTGGCCGACGGCCGCGCACCGGTGCAGTGGAACACCTTCACCTCGCGCAACCTGGGCCTGTACTTCCAGGACACGGTCGCGATCAACGACACCCTGAAGCTGGTGGGCGGCCTGCGCTACGACAACTTCAGGGCTTCCTACAAGAACGCCACCGGCGCGCTGAGCAACTCCCGCTCCGACAGCCTGGTCAGCCCCCGCGTGGGCCTGCTGTTCCAGCCCACCGAGCTGACCTCGTACTACGTGTCGTACGGCACCTCGTACAACACCTCGGGCGACACCTACCAGTTCGGCAACCCCGGCGCCGGCACGGCGCGCACGGCCAACACCGACCCTGAAAAGAGCCGCAACTTCGAGATCGGCAGCAAGTTCGAGCTGTTCGAGCGCCGTGCCCTGCTGGGTGTGGCCGCGTTCTACAGCCAGAAGTACAACGAGCGCAACACCGACCCCGACACCGCAGCCCAGCAAGAGCTGCTGTCCGGCAAGCGCCACGCCACCGGCATGGAATTCAACCTCGCCGGCCGCCTGACGCCCCAGTGGGAACTGTTCGCCAACCACACCTGGATCCCCTCGGCCAAGATCGACCACAGCAATGTAGTGGTGCCCGCCAACGGCGGTGGTGCCCAGGCGCAGGGCGACCGCCCAGGCCTCACGCCCAAGCACAGCGGCAGCGTGTGGGCGACCTACGCCGTCACCTCCAAGGTGCGCGTGGGCGCGGGCGTGACCTACCGCGGCAAGCAAAACCCCGAAGGCTCGCGTGCCGTGTACGCCAGCGGCTTCGCGGTGATGGACGCCATGGTCGAATACGCGTTCGACGACAAGACCACGCTGAAGCTCAACGTCAACAACCTGTTCG
This sequence comes from Acidovorax sp. A79, assembly GCF_041154505.1. GTDB lineage: Bacteria > Pseudomonadota > Gammaproteobacteria > Burkholderiales > Burkholderiaceae_C > Acidovorax. The sequence continues at coordinate 5,635,093 of NZ_AP028672.1, read as the reverse complement.
ACCGCACCTATGCGGACGGCCTGTACCGCGGCTTCTACACGCCGGGCACGGCGCGTTCCGTGCAGCTGTCGCTCAAGACGCGCTTCTGATGCACTGAAAGTGCCGATGTTCTGACGAAACGACTCCGCCCCTTCACTGGGGCGGAGTCACAATCGGACCCCATGTTCCTGCACATCCAAGACGTACTGACGGCCGACGAGGTCGCCCTGTTCCGGCAAAAGCTCTGGGCGGCCGACACCCCCTGGGTGGATGGCGCCCGCAGCGCGGGCAGCCAGGCCGTGCACCAGAAGAACAACCTGCAACTCGCGCAGGGCAGCGAGCTGTCGGCCCAGCTGCAAGGCATCGTCAAGGCCGCGCTGGCCCGCAATGCGCTGTTCTTCTCGGCCGCCCTGCCCCGGCGCATCTACAACCCGCTGTTCAACAACTACGGCGACGGCGCCAACTTCTATGGCCGCCATGTGGACAGCGCCGTCATGCACTCCAAGGCAGACAGCTGCTGGGTGCGCAGCGACCTGTCGTGCACGCTGTTCCTGACCCCGCCGGACGAATACGACGGCGGCGAACTGGTCGCCACCGAAGCCTGGGGCGAAAAACGCATCAAGCTGCCGGCCGGCGACATGATCCTGTACCCCAGCAGCACCGTGCACCAGGTGTCGCCCGTCACCCGCGGCCACCGCATCAGCAGCTTCTTCTGGGTGGAAAGCATGGTGCGCGGGCTGGAGCAGCGCCAGCTCTTGTTCGACATGGACATGGCCCTGCTGCGGCTGCGCCAGAGCGTGGGTGAAACGGATCCTTCGGTCATCGCCCTGTCGGGCACGTACCACAACCTGCTGCGCATGTGGGCCGACGTGTGAGCGCCGCCCCTTTCGCTCCTTTATTGATAGCACCTTGCGCGCTCTGAACAAACGCCAGGTGCTTTTTTCATTGCCATGACCCACGTCCCCGCACGCCAACCGCTTCCTCCGGGCATCGTCAGCCTGGCCGACCACGAGCAGCAGGCCCGGCAGCACCTGGACGACAACGCCTGGGCCTACTTCAGTGGCGGCGCGGCCGATGAGATCAGCCTGCGCAGCAACCGCAGCGCATGGGACGCCCTGCCCCTGTGGCCCCGCGTGCTGCGTCCGCTGGCGGGCGGGCACACCCGCGTCCAGCTGCTGGGCCGCACGCTGGCACACCCCATCCTGCTGGCACCCGTCGCCTTTCAGCGCCTGGCCCACGCCGACGGCGAGTTGGCGATGGCCTACGCGGCTGCGGCCCTGGGCGCGGGGGTGGTGCTGAGCACCCAGGCGAGCGTGTCGCTGGAGAGCATTGCCCAGGCCGTACTGCCCGACCCCGGCCGCGGTCCGCTGTGGTTTCAGCTGTACCTGCAGCCAGACCGTGGCTTGACCCGCGCACTGGCACAGCGCGCCGAGGCCGCAGGGTACGAAGCCCTGGTGCTGACCGTGGACGCGCCCGCCAGCGGCGCACGCGACCGGGAGCGCCGCACAGGCTTTCGCCTGCCGCCCGGCATCGGCCCCGTCAATCTGGCCGGCATGCAGGCGCCGCCCACCCCACCCCTCGGCGCGGACCAGAGCGCGCTGTTCGACGGGCTGCTGCACCACGCCCCCACGTGGGACGACGTGGCGTGGCTGCAGTCCATCACCCGGCTGCCCGTGCTGCTCAAAGGCGTGCTGCACCCGGCGGATGCGCGCCAGGCCGTGGCGGCCGGCGCCGCGGGCGTCATCGTGTCCAACCACGGCGGGCGCACGCTGGACACCGCCCCGGCCACGGCCACCGCCCTGCCGCGCGTGGTGCAGGCCGTGGGCGGCGCACTGCCGGTGCTGGTGGATGGCGGCATCCGGCGCGGCACCGACGTGCTCAAAGCGATGGCGCTGGGGGCATCCGCCGTGCTGGTGGGGCGCCCGGCCGTCTGGGGGCTGGCCAATGCGGGGGCCACCGGCGTCGCCCACGTGCTGCGCCTGCTGCGCGACGAGCTCGAGATCGCCATGGCGCTCACCGGCTGCGCCACGCTGGCAGACGCCACGCCAGCCTTGCTCACCGCAGACAGCCCCGGCTGAGGCGGCGGCTTTGCGCCGGTTTCTCCCTCATGGCAGAAATGGCTTATTGCAAATGCGATAGATTCTTATTTATAATGGCGACACCTTCAACAGCCAGCCACACTGCCTGCCGCCATGATCGTCTGTGTTTGCCGCCGGATTTCCGACCGTGAGATTGCCCGCCACGCACGTGCGGGCATGAGCTTTGACGAAATCCAGTTCGAGCTGGGCGTGGCCACCCAATGCGGATGCTGCGAAAGCTGTGCCCGCGACGTGGTGGCACAGTGCAGCGCATCGAATCCGGTGGCGGCCCTGCACAATGAGGCAGCGCCGCAAACGATCCAGCTTGCCAGCTCCATCCTGGAAAGCAAGTCATGGAACTCCTCTCAACGCTCGCTGGCAGCCTGATCCTCGTCGCAGGCTCGGCCTGGTGGATCTTTCGCAAATAATCAAGGTCTTTTAGGGCGCTAGCGCTTGATCCACAAGCGCTAGCTGCTATCATTTTTATGTCTCACCCAGATCGTTTTGCCACCCCCGGGGGATTCAGCCGCAACACCGTGATCGTGGGCTCCGTCGTCGCACTGCATGTTGCGGGCCTCTGGGCCCTGCAGTCGGGCCTGCTGCGCCGCGCGGCCGAAGTCATCGTGCCGGCGGAATTGCTGACGGAATTCATCGCACCACCCGCGCCCCCCAAGGTCACGCCACCGCCTCCCGCGCCGCCACCGCCCCCCAAGCCGGCCCCGAAGGCCGCCCCGCGCCCCGCACCCATGCCGGTGGCCATCGCGGACCCCACGCCCGCCCCCAATGCCCCCACGGGCATCACCACCCCGCAGCCGCCGGCACCGCCCATCGAGGCGCCCATGGCCCCGCCCGCACCGGCGCCAGCCCCTCCAGCGCCCCCCGCGCCGCCCAAGATCGAACTGCCGTCCAGCGACGCCGCCTACCTGAACAACCCCAAACCCAGCTATCCGGCCATCAGCAAGCGCATGGGCGAGCAGGGAAAGGTGGTGCTGCGGGTACTGATCGGCACCGACGGCCTGCCCCAGAAGGTCGAAATCAACAAGTCCAGCGGCTTCGACCGGCTGGACCGACAGGCCCAGGAAGCCGTCATGCGCTGGCGCTTCGTGCCCGGCAAACGCAACGGCGTGCCCGAGACCATGTGGAACCTGGTCCCTGTCAACTTCGTTCTCGAATAACCAAATCACCGCTTTAGGGAGTTTTTCTCATGGAATCGCAATTCGGCATCGCCAACGTCTGGATCCAGGGTGACTTCGTCACCCGCGCCGTCGCCATCCTGCTGCTGGCCATGTCGCTGGCCTCGTGGATCGTCATCCTCATCAAGGCGCTGGACATCATCAAGTTCAAGAAGCACGCCCGCACCGCGCAGGACTTCTGGCACAGCGAGGACTTCGCCGCCGGCCTGACCAAGCTGGGCACGGACCCTACCAACCCCTTCCGCCACCTGGCGCTGGAAGGCCGTGAAGCCACCGCCCACCACCGCAACACCAAGGCCCACCTGCACGACACGCTGGACGTGAGCGACTGGGTCACCCGCTGCCTGCGCAACTGCATCGACGAGTTCACCTCGCGCCTGCAGTCGGGCCTGGCCATCCTGGCCTCGGTCGGCTCCACCGCCCCCTTCATCGGCCTGTTCGGCACCGTCTGGGGCATCTACCACGCGCTGCTGGCCATCGGCACCTCGGGCCAGTCCACCATCGACAAGGTGGCCGGCCCCATCGGCGAAGCGCTGATCATGACCGCCCTGGGCCTGGCCGTGGCCATCCCCGCCGTGCTGGGCTACAACGCCCTCGTGCGCGGCAACAAGTCCATCCTGGGCGGCCTCAACAGCTTCGCCCACGACCTGCACGCCTACTTCGTCACCGGCGCCCGCGTGAGCGCGGCGGGCGAACAGGGCAAGGTGCTGCCCATGAAGAAAGGCGGCTGAGCCATGGCTTTCGGAACGCAAGACGATGCCGATGACGTGATGAACGAGATCAACATGACGCCGCTGGTGGACGTCATGCTGGTGCTGCTCATCATCTTCATCATCACCGTGCCCGTCATGAAGCACTCGGTGAACGTGGACCTGCCACGCGCCACCAACCAGCCCGAGAACATCAAGCCCGAGACGGTACGCCTGTCGGTATCGGCCGACGGCAAGTACTACTGGAACGAGTCGCAGGTCACGGAGGAAGAACTCTTCCCGCGCCTGCAGGTCGAGGCGGCCAAGGAGCCGCAGCCCGATCTGCACATCCGCGGCGACAAGGAAGTGCGCTACGAGCGCGTGGCCCAGGCCATGGCCGCCGCGCAACGCGCTGGCGTGCGCAAGATCGGTTTCGTGACCGACCCCGCGCCCTGACGGCAGTCAATCAGTCAGCCAAACCGCCAGCGTCCTGCGCGCCAAAAACCCGCCCGGCCCGGCCGCTGCACCATTGGCTGCAGAGGACGCGCCGGGTTTGCTCGTCTTTGGGTCGTTTTTCTTGCCCAGCCCGATGTCGGCGGGGGGATGTGAAATTCTTCCGTCGCCCAGTGACCCGCTCGGGCGCCGAGAACGCCCTGGCTTCCTTCATCCTCTGAAGCGGCTCGCCCGGCGGTGGAGAGGCGGGTCCCTGCAGAGACCCCACAGTGGTCTCTGCCAAGACTGACCCACAGCGGCGCCGCATCCGGGGTCAGTTCACACCTGGGCGGTTCCCGTCGGAGCGGGTGACACCCGCCGCCCGAGACGTGACCGTTTCCGTTTCCCCCCGGCTGCTTGACCTACTTTCCCGTTTGAGGCTGCGTAAATCGATGCCAAAACCAGCGGCGCACCATTCGAAATCAAATGTCTCACCCAGAAGAACAAAAAGAAACACTCCTGTCGCTTGACTTGTAATTGCGAATCGTTATCATTAGCAAAACGCACTGCAACGCACCAGGAACAACCTCATGCAAGCCACATTGACCGCCGCTTCGATCCTGCGCCCCGCCTCCGCCAGCAAGGGGGTTTCGCACGCCGACGGACTGGCCAGCCAACGCACCGAGCCCACCCCCCCTACCGCCGCCGTGGACAGCAGCTCCCTGCTGCAAGGCCAGAAGGCCGTGGCCATCAGCCACAACGGATCGGTGTACCGCCTGCAGGCAACCAAGCTGGGCAAGCTGATCCTGACCAAGTAGTCCCTGGCAGCGGCTCCAAGTTTCATCGTGGGGCGACTCCCGGGCTTGCTACAAGCTCGAAAGGGTCGTTTTTGCCAGCCAACGGGTTCGCCCGCGTAGCCAGGCTTTTTTTGCGGTCCCATCCCCGCCCCAGATTTCTCCATCACGCCATGAAAAAACCGGCCTCGCGGGCCGGTTTTTTCATTGGGGGGCACAGGACCTGAAAGCTCTTCAGTCCCCTGCCCCCTGCGGGCCCACGCCCTGGAATCCCGTCAAAGCCCCAGAGCAGCGATGCCGGCGCGCGCCACCTGCGCGTCCTCGGTGGACTTCACACCGCTCACCCCCACGGCGCCAAGGCACTGGCCGTCCTTGAGGATCGGCACGCCGCCTTCCAGCAGGCCGTCGATGGCGGGCGCGCTCAGGAAGGCCGTGCGGCCGCCGTTGACGATGTCCTCGTACACCTTGCTCTCGCGGCGCCCCAGGGCGGCCGTGCGGGCCTTGGACGGGGCGATGTGGGACGACACCGCGGCGGCGCCATCCAGGCGCTGCAGCCACAGCAGGTGGCCGCCATCGTCCACGATGGCGATGGTCACGGCCCACTGGTTCTTGAGCGCCTCGGCTTCGGCGGCAGCGGCAATGGCCTTCACGTCGGCCAGTTCGAGTTCATGCTTGGTTTTCATTGGTATACCCGCAAAGGAGAAGAATGCCGGGCCGCGAGAGTCCGCGCCGGCGGGGGAAAGACGGCAAGCATAGCGGCATACGCCCACCCCCTCACCCCCATGCAGGGTGAAAGAACCCTTACCAAAAGTAGGTGACCGGACGCGGATATTGGAAGGCCTCCAGCCACCACCACCTAGAATTTGCACTGTCTGCGTCGTGCAGGCCAACAAGGAGAGACACAAGATGAATGACCAAGTCACCACCCTGGGGCACTCTGCGGGCTATGGCATCTCGCAGGAGGAGCGCCACAAGGTGCTTCGCAATACCTACTGGCTGCTCGCGCTGAGCATGATCCCCACGGTGCTGGGCGCATGGGTCGGCGTCGCCACCGGCATCACCCAGTCGCTGCGCGGCGGCGTGGGCCTGATCGTGTTCCTGGGCGGCGCGTTCGCCTTCATGTTCGCGATCGAAAAGACCAAGCGTTCGGCAGCCGGCGTGCCCGTGCTGCTGGCCTTCACGTTCTTCATGGGCCTCATGCTCTCGCGCCTCATCGGCATGGTGCTGGGCTTCAAGAACGGCACCGACCTCATCATGACGGCCTTCGCCGGCACCGCGGGCGTGTTCTTCGTGATGGCCAGCCTGGCCAGCGTGATCAAGCGCGACCTCTCGGGCATGGGCAAGTGGCTGATGGTGGGCGCGCTGGTGCTCATGGTGGGCGCCGTCATCAACGTGTTTGTCGGCTCCTCGGTCGGCATGATGGCGATCTCGGTCGCTGCCATCGGCATCTTCAGCGCCTACATGCTGTATGACTTGAAGCAGATCCTGGACGGCGGCGAAACCAACTACATCAGCGCCACGCTGGCCCTGTACCTGGACATCTTCAACGTGTTCCAGAGCCTGCTGGCCCTGCTGGGCATCATGGGCGGCGAACGCGACTGACCCCCTGGCGCGCTCCCAGGCGCCACCTCAAGGCAAAAAGGCTCCTTCGGGAGCCTTTTTCTTGCGCTTCGCACCGCCAAGCCCTCAATAGCGCGGCTGGCGTGCCGATAATGCAAGCACATGTATCGCAAAACCCGCTCCACCGCACTGCGCATGCTGGCCCTGTGCAGTATCCTGCTGCTGGCCGCCTGCAACAAGATCCCTGGCCTGGGCCCGGATCCCAGGATCGTCCAGCGCGAGGAAGAAGCCAAGGCCATCGGCGGCGCCTGCCGCCACGCGCTGCGCGGGCTGGAAGACTGCTACACCCTGAACCCCAAGGCCGCCAAGGCCTCGGTGTTCGCCGGGTGGAAGGACATGGACGCCTACATGCGTGAAAACAAGCTGGAAGGCACGCCTTCGGTGCTCGGCAAGGTGGTCGAGAAACCCGAGCGCGCCGAACGGTCCGGCGATATCGAGACCGAGCCCCGCGACGCGGCTTCGAACCGCAACCGCAGCTAGGGCTAGCGGGCCGCTCTCCCCCCGTGCGCGGCCAGGCCGGCGCACACCGGCTGCGGCGGCCCTTTCTCCCCTCAGGCGCGGTCGAACACCGCCATGCTTTCCACGTGCGCCGTGTGCGGGAACATGTTCACCATGCCGGCCGCCGTGCAGCGGTAGCCCGCCAGATGCACCAGCAACCCGGCATCGCGGGCGAGCGTGGCGGGATTGCAGCTGACATAGACGATGCGTTTGGGCGGGGTCCAGCCTTCGGCCCCGGCGGGCAGCGGGCCCGCGCCCTCGGCGCCGATGCGCGCCTGCTCGATGTCAGCGAGCGCCTTGGCCAGCGCGAACGCGCCTTCGCGGGGCGGATCGACCAGCCACTTGTCAGCCGCGCCGTCGGCCACCAGCATCTCCGGGGTCATCTCGAACAGGTTACGCGCTACAAAATCAGTAGCTGCCAGCGCTTTATGGTCCTGCGCTGCAGCCTGATTCAATGCATAGTTCTCGCGCGAGCGGGCCACCAGGGCCTCGCTGCCCTCGATGCCCAGCACCTCGCGCGCCTGCGTGGCCAGCGGCAGCGTGAAGTTGCCCAGGCCGCAGAACCAGTCGATCACACGCTCGTGGGGCTGCACGTCCAGCAGGCGCAGCGCGCGGGAGACGAGCACGCGGTTGATGTGCGGGTTCACCTGCGTGAAGTCGGTCGGCTTGAACGGCATGGTGATGCCGAAATCCGGCAGCGCATAGGAAAGCTGCTCGCCGCCCTCCTCGAGCAGCTTCACCGTGTCCGGGCCCTTGGGCTGTAGCCACCATTGCACGCCGTGCCCGGCGGCGAAGGCGCGCAGCCGGGCGATGTCGCCGGCGCTCAGCGGCTCCAGGTGGCGCAGCACCAGGGCCGTCACGCTGTCGCCGCAGGCCAGCTCGATCTGCGGGCAGGTGTCGCGCGCATCCATGTCGGCGATCAGGGCCCGCAGGGGCATCAGCATGGCGTCTACATGGGGCGGCAACACGGGGCACTGCTGCATGTCCGCCACGTAGCGGCTCTTGCGTTCATGAAAGCCGATCAGCACCTGGCCCTTCTTGATCACATGGCGCACCGACAGCCGCGCACGGTAGCGGTAACCCCAGGCGGGGCCTTCGATGGGGCGCAGCACGGTGCCGGCCTTGACCTTGCCCAGGTGCCACAGGTTGTCTTCCAGCACCCGCTGCTTGACGGCCACCTGGGCGCCCACGTGCAGGTGCTGCATCTTGCAGCCGCCGCAGGCTCCGGCATGCAGGCCAAAGTGCGGGCAGCCGGGGCGCACGCGCTGCGACGATTCGCGGTGGATCGCCGTCAGGCTGGCCTGCTCCCAGTTGTTCTTCTTGCGGTGGGTGTTGGCGGTGACCAGCTCGAACGGCAGGGCACCGTCGATGAAGATGACCTTGCCGTCGGGCTTGCGGGCGACGCCCTGGGCATCCAGGTCCATGGACTGGACCTGCAGCCAGCCCTCGGGCAGATCGCCGTGGGAATCCTGCGCGGTGGGTTCAAACGAGGGGGATAGTTCTTTCGGTTCGCTCATCCCCCGATTGTCTCAGGCCCGGGCCGGTGCCTGCCCGGGGATCGCCGCAGCCTGCCAGCTCGGTCAGGTCAGCCGCGGTCCGCGCGCGCGGGGCGGCCGCCGACGGATCCCATGGATCCCGTGGCGCCCTGCGCGGACGCCAGGGGCAGCTTGTTGACGGTGAGGTCGCAGTTGTAATTGTCCGGCGTGAACACCAGCGTGGCGCCCGGCGCCACCAGCGGCAGGGTCTGGTGGATCTGGTAGGACATGTCCACCGGCGGTTCGGGCGCGCGGTACACGATGTCCTTGTCGGGGCCGTAGACCACGTAGCACGAAGCCGCGGCCGACTGGCTGAAAAGGGCGCCCAGCAGCGCGGCGGCAGCGGCAGTGGCGTATGGGAAGCGGGTCATGGTTCTTCTCCTCGATCTGGCATGTCTGCCTGGGATTATGGAGGCTTTGGCGTGCCGAGCCAATGCAGCCGTGGCTCCATGGCAGCGGCGCGCACCGCCGGGCCCCGCGCGCCCCTTCAACGCAGGTGCAGGTGGTTGGTGTGCTTGACCTCTTCCATCACCGCATAGGTGCGTGTCTCGCGCACCCCGGGCAGTTGCCACAGCACCGCGCCCGCGAACACGCGGTAGGCGTTCATGTCGGCCGAGCGCGTCTTGAGCAGGTAGTCGAACCCCCCTGCCACCATGTGGCACTCCATGATCTCGGGATGCACCTGCACCGCCGCCTTGAACTGGTCGAACACATTCGGCGTGGTGCGGTCGAGCAGCACCTCCACGAACACCAGCATGCCCGCCCCCAGCTTCAGCGGGTTGAGCCGCGCCTCGTAGCCCAGGATGAAGCCGTCGCGCGTGAGGCGCTGTACGCGCGCCAGCACCGCGGTGGGCGACAGCGCGACGGCGTCCGCCAGCTTGAGATTGGCAATGCGCCCATCTTCCTGCAGGATTGACAAAATCTTGCGGTCAATACGGTCCAGATCGGTTTCCATCGTCATTTTGGATAGTGATTTATTCTGACAGACCGCCTATTTTCGACCATTTATTCATCCACAGACCAAGGATCATCGCATCCAGCCGCCCCCGGCAGGCCCTGGGGGCCCAACCACCAATACCCTTGATACCCACCGAAAGACACGCCATGACGCAGCCCACCGGCGCCCTGCCCTCTTCCACCAGCCCCGCCGGCTTTGCCCCGCGCTCGCCCCTGGCCAGCCCGTTGCGCGCCGCCATCACCGCGGCCTACCGGCGCCCCGAGCCCGAGGCCCTGGCCCCGCTGCTGGCGCAGGCCCGTTTGCCGCAGGCGATGGCGCAAGCGGCCGGGCAGCTGGCGCTGCGCATTGCGGGCGCCCTGCGCAGCCGCAAGAGCGCCGGGGGCCGCGCGGGCATCGTGCAGGGATTGCTGCAGGAGTTCGCGCTGTCGTCGCAAGAAGGCGTGGCGCTGATGTGCCTGGCCGAGGCGCTCCTGCGCATCCCCGACAAGGCCACGCGCGATGCATTGATCCGCGACAAGATCAGCAACGGCCAGTGGGAACCCCACCTGGGCAAGAGCCCTTCGCTGTTTGTGAATGCGGCCACCTGGGGCCTGCTCATCACGGGCAAGCTGGTGGCCACGCACAGCGAAGGCAGCCTGGGCGCATCGCTCGGCCGCCTGATCAGCAAGGGCGGAGAGCCGCTCATCCGCAAGGGCGTGGACATGGCCATGCGCATGATGGGCGAGCAGTTCGTGACCGGCGAGACCATTGGCGAAGCCCTGGCCAACGCCCGCCAGATGGAAGGCGAGGGCTTCCGCTATTCCTACGACATGCTGGGCGAGGCCGCGCTGACCAGCGAGGACGCCCAGCGCTACTACGCGTCGTACGAGCAGGCCATCCACGCCATCGGCAAGGCATCCGCCGGGCGCGGCATCTATGAAGGCCCCGGCATCTCGATCAAGCTGTCGGCCCTGCACCCGCGCTACAGCCGCGCGCAGTTCGCCCGTGTGATGGACGAGCTGTACCCGCTGGTGCTGCGCCTGACCGAGCTCGCGCGCAGCTATGACATCGGCATCAACATCGATGCCGAGGAGGCCGACCGGCTGGAGCTGTCGCTGGACCTGCTCGAACGCCTGTGCCACGAGCCTTCGCTGGCCGGCTGGAACGGCATCGGCTTCGTGATCCAGGCCTACCAGAAGCGCTGCCCCTTCGTCATCGACTACGTGGTGGACCTGGCGCGCCGCACGCAGCGCCGACTGATGGTGCGCCTGGTCAAGGGTGCCTACTGGGACAGCGAGATCAAGCGCGCCCAGGTCGACGGGCTGGACGACTACCCCGTGTACACCCGCAAGGTGCACACCGACATCTCGTACATCGCCTGCGCAAGGAAATTGCTGGCCGCGCCCGAGGCCATCTACCCGCAGTTCGCCACGCACAACGCGGAAACACTCGCCACCATCTACCACCTGGCGGGCCACAACTACTATGCCGGCCAGTACGAATTCCAGTGCCTGCACGGCATGGGCGAGCCCCTGTACGAGCAGGTGGTGGGCGCCGTCACCGCCGGCAAGCTGGGTCGGCCCTGCCGCATCTACGCCCCCGTCGGCACGCACGAGACCCTGCTGGCGTACCTGGTGCGCCGACTGCTGGAAAACGGCGCCAACACCTCGTTCGTGAACCGCATCGCCGACGAGACCATCGCGCTGGAGGACCTGGTGAAGAGCCCCGTCGAGGTGGTGGACCAGCAGGCCGCCGCAGAAGGCGGCGCAGGCCTGCCCCACCCGCGCATCGCCACGCCACGCGGCCTGTACGGCCCGCACCGCGCCAACTCGCGCGGGCTCGACCTGTCGAACGAGAACACCCTCGCGCAACTGGACGCGATCCTGCAGGCCACCGCCAGCCAGGGCTGGACCGCCGGCCCCTTGCTCGGCGCCGACGCCGCGCCGGGCGCGCCGATGCCCGTGCGCAACCCCGCGGACCACCGCGACGTGGTGGGCCAGGTGCAGGAGGCCACGGCCGCCGACGTGGATGCGGCCCTGCAACACGCCCTGCGGGCGGCCCCCTTGTGGGCCGCGACGCCCCCGGCCGAGCGCGCCGCCACGCTCGACCGTGCCGCGGGCCTGCTGGAGGACCGCATGCAGCCCCTGCTGGGTCTGCTGATGCGCGAAGCAGGCAAGAGCTGCAGCAACGCGGTCGCCGAGGTGCGCGAGGCGGTGGACTTCCTGCGCTACTACGCCGCGCAGGTCGAATCCACCTTCGACAACACCACCCACCTTCCGCTGGGCCCCGTGGCCTGCATCAGCCCCTGGAACTTCCCGCTCGCCATCTTCATGGGTCAGGTGGCCGCAGCCCTGGCCGCCGGCAACCCCGTGCTGGCCAAGCCGGCCGAACAGACCCCGCTGATCGCCGCCGAGGCCGTGCGCGTTCTGTGGCAGGCGGGTGTGCCGCGCGGCGTGGTGCAGCTGCTGCCCGGCCAGGGCGAGACCGTGGGCGCCCGGCTGATCGGCGACCCGCGTGTGATGGGCGTCATGTTCACCGGTTCGACCGACGTGGCGCGCATCCTGCAACGCGCCATCGCAGGCCGCCTGGATGCCGCCGGCCGCCCCATCCCCCTGATCGCCGAGACGGGCGGGCAGAACGCGATGATCGTGGACTCGTCGGCGCTGGTGGAGCAGGTGGTGGCCGACGCGGTCTCCTCCGCGTTCGACAGCGCCGGCCAGCGCTGCTCGGCCCTGCGCGTGCTGTGCGTGCAGGAGGACGCCGCCGACCGCGTGGTGGAAATGCTCAAGGGCGCCATGGGTGAACTGCGCATGGGCAACCCGGGCGCGCTGCAGGTCGACGTGGGCCCGGTCATCGACGCCGAGGCCCAGGCAGGCATCACCGCGCACATCGATGCGCTCAAGGCCAGGGGCCATCGCGTGTTCCAGCAGTGCCGCTGCAGCGCCGATGAAACCGCCCAGGGCACCTTCGTGCCGCCCACGCTGATTGAACTCCACGGCATCCAGGAGCTGCAGCGCGAGGTCTTTGGGCCCGTGCTGCACCTGGTGCGCTATGCCCGCAACGACCTGGACCAGCTGCTCGACCAGATCAACGCCACCGGCTACGGCCTCACGCAGGGCGTGCACACCCGCATCGACGAAACCATCGCCCGCGTGGTGAGCCGCGCCCATGCGGGCAACGTCTACGTGAACCGCAACATGGTGGGCGCCGTGGTGGGCGTGCAGCCGTTTGGTGGCGAGGGCCTGTCGGGCACGGGCCCGAAGGCGGGCGGGCCGCTGTACCTGCTGCGCCTGGTGTCGCGGCGCCCGGCCGATGCGCTGGCACGCACCTTCGCCGCGGTGGACCGCACGGCGCCACCCGACGTGGCAGCGCGCGAACCCTGGCTGGCGCCCCTGCACGCACTGGAGCAGTGGGCACACACGCAGGGCCGCCCCGCGCTGGAGGACACCTGCCGTGCGTTCGCCTCCGCCACCCAGAGCGGCACGGCGCGCACCCTGCCCGGCCCCACGGGTGAGCGCAACGTCTACACCCTGGCCCCCCGGCCCCGCGTGCTGTGCCTGGCCCAGGCCGAAGGCGACCTGCTCACGCAGACCGCGGCCGTGCTGGCCTCGGGCGGCAAGGCCCTGTGGCCTTCCACCCAGGCGGGCTTGCGTGCACAGCTTGCCCCGGCCGTCCAGGCCAGCATCGCGGTGGCGGATCAGGTGCTGGACGACGGCCGCATCGAACTGTCCGCCGTGCTGCACCATGGCGATGCGGCTTCGCTGCACGCAGTGTGCGAGGCGCTGGCCCGCCGTCCCGGCCCCATCGTGGGCGTGACCGCATTGCCCCCGGGCGCCACCGACGTGCCGCTGGAGCGCCTGCTGATCGAGCGCGCACTGAGCGTGAACACCGCTGCCGCGGGCGGCAACGCGAGCCTGATGACGATTGGCTGAGGTGGCCGTGCCCGCAGGATCTGAATAAAAACTGCCCCCACGGCTTATCCTTCAAGCGCTGTCAGCTACTTTTTTTTATAGCATTTGATTTGAACCGCCCCGCGGCGGCGGATCTTCGCCGGCCGGCGCGGGCTGCCGGCCCTGCTCCGCCTGAAAAAAGGCCGGCTGGCCCAGGCCCCATCGCCCCAGCACCTGGTAGGGCCCGGGCGAGCCGCGGCGGTTGTAGAGCAGCTGGAAGGCATCCACCCTCCAGTCAAGAGGCTCCACGCCGTGTTCCTCCACGGCAGAAGGGCCGTAGAGCAGCGTCATGTGCGGCGTGAACGATGGCTCGGCGCGCGCTGGCGCAGGGCCTGGCACGCACGCCCGCAGGGATTGGCGCAGCGCCTGGTGCAGCGCCACCATGCCCGCCACGCCGGTTTCGCTGCCGCACAGGACCAGGGGCCGCCTGGACTGGCGCCCCTGAAAGCTCAGGCAGCGGTCCAGCCGCAGCGAAAACGCCGGTGCGCAAACTTGCGCGGCGGCCGCACACGCCCACCAGACCTTGCGCGGGCTGAACTCGGCATCCCATCCGAGCGAGGCCAGCGTCACATGCAACCGCTCGGTGCGCACCCTGTGGCCCTCCTCCACCTGGCGGGCGGCCGTCTCCTGGTCTCACAGCCGGACAGCGCGGGCGGCCACGGCGCCATCCGCCAGCACGGCGAAAAAGAGGTGGTGGTCATGGCGCCGCGCGGCTGGAGACAAGGGCAGGTTCTCCATCCCCGGCAGCCACCGCAGGCCGTCAGACATCCCGTTGGCTCCTGAAAAAAGGTGGCGTCCCCACGGCACGCCGATCCTTGCGGACAAGGGTGGCACCGGTACGGACTCGCCCACCGCAGCCCACTGGCCAAAAAGTACAGTTTTTACGCCTCTTACCGGAGGATTGCCAAGGACGAACTGGGAGACCATCGGAGCAAGGCCCAAAGAACCCTCGCCGGCCCCGTGCCACGCCATGGATCGCCCGCCCCACCGAAGGAGTCGCAAGATGTTCGATATTTCACAAGCCACCAACATGCTGACGTCCCTGGGCGTCTCCAGCACCCTGGCGGCCAAGGCGGCCGAACGCACAGCCCAAAAGCATGCGGACGCCGATCCCCTCACCTTCCTGAAAGAGTTGAAGACCACGCTGGAAGAACTGTCCGCGGAAGGCTCCCAGGGCAAGACGGCGGGTACGGCGGCGACACCCACCACCGTGTCGGAGACCCAGGCCTATCAATCAACCGCCGCCCTGTACAACAAGGACTCCGGGGCCACCACACAGGCCTCGGCCAAGGCCCCCTTCAGCAACCTGGAGGAATTCCGCGAGTGGGAAGACGGCCTGGGCGACACCTTCGCCGACGACTACGAGGTGCCGGACTATGTGCGGATGATCGCGATGTCGCTCGGGGGCGGCGACAGCGAGGCTGTCGGCCGCTACATGTTCTTCAAGAACCACCCCGAATTCGCGGCCGACTACGAATCCATTCGCAGTGGCAAGCTGTCAAAATTTCCCACGGACGGCTCCACGCTCGTCAAGAGCGATCTGTCTGAGATGCCCGACGCGACGGCCACCTTTTTCAAGAAGAACCCCGACCAGCTGCTGGCAGCCGAAGGGTTCAACATGGACCCGACCCTCGCAAAAATGCGCATGAGCGGAGAAGTGAAGCCGCCCGAAGGCGTCAACCCCTCGGAATGGCTCATGAGCAACAAGTGGACCCCGGACGGGATCGTGGCGCAGAACAACCGCGTGGTTTTTGCCCGGTCGGCATACGTCGGCCTGGATGGCAAGGGCGCCGACACGTACCGATTGACCACCTACGACTCCGCCACCAACAGCATCATCAACTACGACGGGATCGCCTACGACCCGATCACTGGCGAAGCCAAGGCGTAGCCCCGGCAGCCCACCGCCAGTGCAGGCGCTGGCACTGGCGCCTATATGAGCCGGTTCAGGAAGGGCGCGCGATGGAAGATGAGCGCGACCACCAGCGAGCCCCCGAACACCAGGGCCGCCACGAACGGCACTGACAGCAGGGGTGCATAGTCTTCGGGTTTCAGCACGTGCGCCCGCAAGGACTCCAGCAAGATGGGATGCACCAGATAGACACCCAGCGTCAGCCCGGAAACCCGCTGAATACCTCGCGCCCACAGGCCCGCGGGCTTCCATTGCCTGAGCACCAGCATCGCGCTGACCGACATGGGGATGACGAAAACACTCAGGTATCCATAGAAGTACAACCCGCGTTCCAGGCCCTGCAGTTTGGCCAGCCAGTAGCAGCCCACTGCGGCCCCCCCCACCGCGGCCCCGAAAACCCCCAGCGAGACGGACAGGGGCACCGCCCTGTCACTGGTCTGGATCAGGTAGCCGCAGAGGAAGTACGGCAGGTACGGCAAAAACCAGTTGATGAAAAGGCCCGCCCCACCGCCCGTGAAGGTCCGGTGCCACTCGTTCACGCCCGACAGCACAAACATCAAGACCACCAGCCACCAGAGATCGCGCCGCCTTGTGTGCACGACCAGCGTTCTCAGGAAGGGCACGAAAAGGTACAGGCACATGATCATGTACAGGAACCACAGGTGGTAGTGGGGCCACCCCCGGGCTATGCTGTGGACCACGTCCATCGCACGCAGCTGCGCCAGGGCGCCGCGGTGGTTCCAGAGGATGTAGACCACGCTCCAGAAGGCAATCGGCAGCAGGACCCTCGCGGCGCGCTTGCGGTAGAAATCGGCCACACCTTCTGTCTTGCGCGGATCCAGCAGCAGCGCGCCGCTGACCATCACGAAAACCGGCACGCACCAGCGAACGAGTGCATCGTAGAGATTGCCCTGCCACCAGGCCGACGAACCGAACGCGCTCAGGGTCACCACACTGCCGGCCACGTGCAGGATCACCACCGCCATGATCGCCACCACCCTCGCTGCATCAAGCCAGATCATTGTTTTAAGTCCTCGAAGAGAGCATCCAAGCCGTCGTTCCACCCGCGAAAATCATCCCCGCCACGCCCTGCATGTGGTGACGGAAAACCAGGTCGCATTCTGGGGGAAAAGTTCGTGAAACCGGCCGGGAGCCGCCGCGCCCCGGCGCATCGGTGCAGCGCCAATTCTGGCCAGCGGCTGGGCGCATTCCAAACGCTTTTCTCCTACATCGCACCGGGAACCCATGGCAACACCCGGGCCCGCATGGGAAGATAGCCTGAGCACCACCGGACAGAAATAGGAAGCCGAGCCACCATGAGTATCGTCGTCTACTGGCAGGAACAGCCCGGGGTGCCTGGGATGGAGATTTTTGACTCCGGAAAACTCCAGGCCGCGCTGGCTCTGTGCGAGATCAAACGCAAGGAAGGAAAGCGCCATGTGTGCATCTCGAGCGAGCTGGCGGAGAGCGTGGGGCATGCCGGTGTGAATACGGTGGCAGATCGGCGGCTACCAGATGGCTCGCCCTACGATTGGACGAAGTCCCACCGTGGCGCGGGCCCCCAAAATCCTGGAGGCAAGACCGGCGGGCAGTGAAATCCCGCTGCGAGGAAGCTTCTGCCCTGGTCACCCGGTGTGCAGCCGCGTCGCCGCACTGCCGCCCGCCAGCCAAAGCGACCCACTGGATGATTTTTCAACGTACCCAAGGGGCTGCCATGATCAATCCCATCCCCGCAAAACCCCAGACGCACGAGCCCGAAACTCCGGAGAGGCCGAATCCTGTGCCGAGCGAGTCCGAGCCGGAAAGCCGCCCCGTCCCCGCCTCGGTGCCAGAGAAGCCCTGCGAGGTGAAGCCCGCGTATCCCGAGCCGGAGATTCCCGGCCAGTAGCGCGGGCTGGACGCCCGCGCGGGCGCCTCCATCGGCACGCCTGCGTGGCCTGGATCGGCCCGTGATTCCAGTACGCCCCGCCCGCCCAGGCGAGCACCCTGTATCCAGCGTTCCATACCCTCTTATTGCAATTGATAATTCATTTGCAATAATATGAACCCATGGAACACCGCCACCATCCCTACTTTCATCGCAAGGCCTGGAAGCGCATGCACCCAATTCGTGCCTGCCGGATCTCCATGGGCGGCATGGTGACGCAAGGCCTGGCGGCGCAGCGCCACGGTATGGTTTTGCAGGGGCGCAGCGCCGACTGCGCGGCCGAAGCGGCGGGCGCATGAGGGGTGTCGCAAGCCTGCTGATGGCCGGCGCCTGGAAACGGGTCGTGGGTGCGCTGGCGCTGATCGCGCTGCTGTGGCTCGCCGTGGCCTGGGCCATCTCCTGATGACAGCCCTCCCCCAACACGCGGCGATCCGCCTGCGCAACCTGACCGTGGCCTACCGCGGCCACCCGGCCGTGCACCACGTGTCGGGTGACTTCGCACCGGGTTCGCTCACCGCCATCGTCGGGCCGAACGGCGCGGGCAAGACCACCTTGCTGGCGGCCATCATGGGCCGCGTCTCGCCGGTCGAAGGGGAGGTGCAGCGCGCCGCCGGCCGCATCGCCTGGCTGCCGCAGCAGGCCGAGATCGACCGCAGCTTTCCGATCCGCGTGTTCGATCTGGTCGCGCTAGGCCACTGGTCGCGCGTCGGAAGCCTGCGCGGGCTCGACGCGCCGCAGCGCGAGGCCGTGCACCACGCGCTCGATGCGGTTGGCCTGGCGGGCTTCGAACGCCGCGGGATCGCCGAGCTGTCTGCGGGCCAATTCCAGCGCGTGCTGTTCGCGCGCGTGCTGCTGCAGGATGCGCCAGTGATCCTGCTCGATGAGCCCTTCAACGCCATCGATGCGCGCACCACCGCCGACCTGCTCGCCGTGGTGGCCCGCTGGCACGCCGAGTCGCGCACCGTCATCGCGGTGCTGCACGATCTGGAGCAGGTACGCGGGCATTTCGACCGCACGCTGTTGATGGCGCGGCGCTGCGTGGCCTGGGGGCCGACCGCAGAGGTATTGCACGCCGAGCACCTGTTCCGCGCCCGGCAGATGGCCGAGGCCTGGGACGACCGTGCCGCACTGTGCAAGGAAGCCGCATGACGCTGGCATCCCTGCTCCTCCAGCCGTTCTCCGAGTACGGCTTCATGCGCCGCGCGCTGGTCGCGACACTGGCCCTGAGCCTCGGCAGCGCGCCGATGGGCACGCTGCTGGTGCTGCGGCGCATGAGCCTGGTGGGCGATGCCATGGGCCACGCGCTGCTGCCGGGGGCCGCGCTGGGGTTTCTGATCGCCGGCTTCTCGCTGCCGGCCATGAGCCTGGGCGGCTTCTTCGCGGCGCTCGTGGTCGCGCTCGCGGCGGGCTTCGTGACGCGGGCCACGTCGCAGCGCGAGGACGCGAGTTTCGCGGCTTTCTATTTGATCGCCCTCGCGCTCGGCGTGCTGATGGTCTCCACACATGGCAGCAGCGTCGATCTGATGCACCTGCTGTTCGGCACCATCCTGGCCGTGGACGATGCGGCGCTGCTGCTCATCGCCAGCGTCGCCAGCGTGACGCTGGCCGTCCTGGCCGTGATCTATCGGCCGCTGGTGGTGGAGTGCCTGGACCCTGGATTTCTTCGCAATGTCGGCGGCCGCGGCACGCTGGTGCACGCCGTCTTCCTGGTGCTGACCGTGGCGAACCTCGTGGCGGGCTTCCAGGCCCTGGGCACCCTGATGGCCGTCGGCCTGATGATGCTGCCCGCCACGGCGGCGCGCTTCTGGGCGGCGGAAGTCTGGAGCCTGGCGCTGGTGGCGGCCGTCATCGCGGCGCTCTCGGGTTTCATCGGTCTGCTGCTGTCGTACCACGCGCAGTGGCCGTCGGGCCCGGCCATCGTGCTGGTCGCGGGCATCGCCTATCTGCTCTCCGTCGCCGCGGGCCCCCGCGACGGCCTTCTCTGGCGCCACCGGCGCCGTCCACACCGCAAGGCCTGAAATGACCCTCTCCCGCCGATCTTCCGTCGCGGCGCTGCTGCTGGCACTGGCTGCCTCTCCCGCGTTGGCTCAGTCCGAACGGCCACTACGGGTCGTTGCCAGCTTTTCCATCCTGGCGGACATCGTTCGCGAGGTGGGCGGCGATGCCGTCGACATCGTCGCCCTGGTCGGCCCCGATGCCGATGCGCACGTGTTCCAGCCCAGCCCGGCGGACGCCCGCCACCTGGCCCGCGCCGACCTGGTCGTGGTCAACGGCCTGGGGTTCGAAGGCTGGATCGATCGCCTGGTGCAGGCATCGGGCTATCGCGGCAAGGTGGTCACTGCGAGCCAGGGCGTGAAGCTGCGCAAGGATGGGCACGGCCACGGGGGCAAGCCGGGCCACGGCAGCGACCCGCACGCCTGGCAGGACCTCGCGAACGCTGAGCGCTACGTTGCGAACGTGCGCGACGCGCTCAGCAGCGCGCGGCCTGCGCAAGCAGGCGTCTTCATCCAGCGCGCGGCGCGCTACACCGAGCAGATCCGGGCGCTCGACCGCGAGGTGCGTGCGCAGCTCGCGGCCGTGCCGCGCCCCAAGCGCCGGGTGATCACCTCGCACGATGCCTTCGGCTACTTCGGTGCGGCCTATGGCGTCGATTTCCTGTCGCCGCAGGGCGTGAGCACCGACGGCGAGGCTTCGGCCGCCGACGTGGCGAAGCTGATCGACCAGATCCGCCGGCAGGACGTGCGCGCGGTGTTCGTCGAGAACATCACCGATCCGCGCCTGGTGGAGCGCATCGCGAAGGAAGGCGGCGCGGTGCTGGGCGGCAGGCTGTACTCGGACGCGCTCTCGGTGCCCGGCACCGAGGCCGACACCTACCTCAAGCTCTTCGCGCACAACGCCAAGGCGCTGGCTTCCGGCCTGGCGGGGACGCGGTGACCGACGGATTGGCAGCCCACCCCGCGGCCTCGGGGCGCGCACCAGACTCTGTCTGCTCCGGCGTTGCCCATGGGCGTACCGCGAACGCGCGGTGCATGAGTTCTTCATCCCGTTGACGGTGACCGGCTGCGCGGCAATGCGGCGGCTTGCCCTTCCAGCACTGCCCCTGGCAGCTCAGTCCTCGTCCAGCGCCTGAAACCGGTCCGCCAGGAAATCCACCAGCGCCCGCACCGCCGGCAGCAGCCCGCGCCGCGAGGCGAACACCGCGTGGATGATCTCGCGGCGCGGCGCCCAGCCGCGGATCACGTGGACCAGCAGGCCGTGCTCGATCTGCTCGCGCACCATCATGGAGGGCAGCTGCACCACGCCCACGCCTGCGATGGCGGCGGCCCGCAGCGCCAGCATCCCGCGTGTGATCAGGCGCGGCCGGTGGCGAATGGCCGCCCGGGCATCCTCGGGGCCGACAAGGTTCCACACATGCTCGTGCTGCGGCAGGCCCAGGTCCATGCTCGGCAGGCCCGCCAGGTCGGCGGGTGTTTTTGGTATGCCATTGGACAGCAGGCGCGGACACGCCACCAGGCATTGCCCGCGCTCCGCAAGCACGCGCATCACAAGGTCGCTGTCCTCGATCGGCGGTGGACGCACGCGGATGGCCACGTCGATCCCCTCGCCCACCACGTCCACGCGCCGATTGGTTTCCTCCAGATGGATCTCCACGCGCGGATGCGCCACCATGAAAGCCGCCACCATGTCGGCGATGCGCGCATCGAGCAGCGCCACCGGGCAGGTCATGCGCACGATGCCCCGTGGTTCGGCATGCGCCAGCGCAATGGCTTCGTCGGCGGCCTCGGCCTCCACCAGCATCGCCTTGCAATGGCCATAGTAGGTCTGGCCGGTCTCGGTGACGGCAAAACGCCGGGTGGACCGCTGGATCAGGCGCGTCCCCAGGCGCTCCTCCAGCAGCGCGATGCGCCGGCTCAGCTTGGACTTGGGCATGCCCAGCGCGCGACCGGCCGGCGCGAAGCCGCCGTGGTCCACCACCTGCACGTAGTAGTAAAGATCGTTCAGGTCTTTCATCAGGGACAGGCCTTATCGTTCCTTAAATAGAACTCTGACGGCAAATATTGCCAACTACCGGGATCATCGTTCAAACCATATTCTCTATCCATCGGCCAAGACCTTTTTCTGGCGACGCAAGGAGATGCAAATGAAGAAAGTTCTCGGTGTCTACAGCGCTCCCCGTCCACATTGGGTGGGCGATGGTTTCCCTGTCCGCTCGCTGTTTGGCTATGACGGCCTGGGCCAGCACCTGAGCCCGTTCCTGCTGCTCGATCACGCGGCGCCGACGCCCTTCGGGCCGGCCGTGCGCCCTCGCGGCGTCGGCCAGCATCCGCACCGAGGCTTCGAGACCGTGACCATCGTCTACCAGGGTGAACTGGAGCACAAGGACTCCACCGGTGCGGGCGGCCTGATCGGCCCTGGTGACGTGCAGTGGATGACCGCCGGCGGCGGCATCCTGCACGAGGAATTCCACTCGCGCGCCTTCACCGAACGCGGGGGCACCATCGAGATGGTGCAGCTCTGGGTCAACCTGCCCGCGAAGGACAAGATGGCCGCGCCGGGCTACCAGACCCTGGTGGATGCGCAGATTCCAACCGTGGACCTGCCCGAGGGCGCGGGCCGGGTGCGGGTGATTGCCGGCGAGTTCGACGGGCATCGCGGCCCGGCGCGCACCTTCACGGCGATGAACGTGTGGGACATCCGCATCGGCCAGGGCAGCGTGGGCCGCTTCGACGCGAAGGACGGCCATACGCTGGCACTGGTCGTGCTGCACGGCACGGTGCTGGTCAACGGCAGTGCGGTCGCACGCGAAGGCCAGTTGGTGCACCTCGAGCGCGCCGGCAGCGGCGTGGAGATCGAGGCCCACAGCGATGCGACCGTGCTGTGGCTGTCGGGCGAGCCGATCGACGAGCCCGTGGTGGGCCATGGCCCGTTCGTGATGAACAGCGAGGCCGAGATCCGCCAGGCCATGGCCGACTTCAACAGCGGCCGCTTCGGCCTGATGACGGCCTGAGCACACGAGGCTTTCCAGAAGGAAGGCCTCCCCTCTTTTCCCTTCGGCGCGGTGTTGGCTTTCCGGACTTGCTGGCCGGAGGGGCACGGCTGCGTCCCATCCGCCCATCCCGGGCAATTTGCAAACTCCAGGAGATGACCATGAACACCCCCAACACCATCGCCAACTTCAGCGGCGCACGGCCGATCATCGACCCTGACAACGCGGCGATGCTCCTGATCGACCACCAGAGCGGCCTGTTCCAGACCATCAAGGACATGCCATTCACCGAGGTACGCAGCAACGCGACGACGCTGGCCAAGGTGGCGACGCTGGCCAAGATGCCGGTCATCACCACGGCCTCGGTGCCACAGGGTCCGAACGGCCCGCTGATCCCCGAAATCCACAAATACGCCCCGCACGCGCAGTATGTGGCGCGCAAGGGCGAGATCAACGCCTGGGACAACCCCGAGTTCGTCGCCGCCGTGAAGGCCACGGGGCGCAGGCAGCTCATCATCGCCGGCACCATCACCAGCGTGTGCATGGCCTTTCCGAGCATCGCGGCGGTGCATGAGGGCTACCAGGTGTTCGCCGTCATCGATGCCTCGGGCACCTACTCGAAGATGGCCCAGGAGATCACGCTGGCGCGCATCGTGCAGGCCGGGGTGGTGCCGATGGACACGGCCGCCGTGTGTTCTGAGGTGCAAAAGACCTGGAACCGCGAGGATGCGCTGCAATGGGCCGAGGCCTACAGCGCCGTGTTCCCGCCCTACCAGCTGCTAATTGAAAGCCATGCCATGGCGCAGGAAGTGGCAAAGAGCCACGAGCCACTGGATTCGCAGCGTTCCTGAATCAGGGGCGGAACACGCCGTGGGGGTGAACGCTCCACTTCAGCAGCAGGTGTAGCAACGGTTGCCCCCGCCAGAGCCATGCATTGCACGTCCGCAGGCATCGCCCTGAATGGATCTCACCCTCGCCCGACAAACGGCATCCTGGTGGCCATGACCGTGTGAAACAGCACGTTCGCCTCCAGAGGCAGGCTGGCCATGTACAGCACCGACTGCGCCACGATGTCGGCATCCATCAAGGGTTCGATGGCGATTTCCCCATTGGCCTGCGGCACCCCCTTGGCCATGCGCGACGCCAAGTCCGTCATGGCATTGCCAATGTCGATCTGGCCTACCGCGACGTTGTATGCGCGCCCGTCAAGTGCCGCAGTTTTCGTCAGACCCATCACGGCATGTTTTGTCGCGGTGTAGGCGGCCGAGTTGGGCCGGGGCGCGTGTGCAGAAATCGAGCCATTGTTGATGATGCGCCCGCCCTGCGGGGTCTGATCGCGCATGGTCCGAAAGGCCTGCTGCAGGCAATAAAACATGCCGTTCAGGTTCACATCCACCACGTCGCGCCACTGCTGCGGTGTCCAGTCCAAGAAGGAGCCGGGTGGATTGCCACGTCCCGCATTGTTGAACAGCAAGTCCACGCGCCCGAAGCGGGCGACGGCCTGTGCAAAGAGGCTTTCCACGGCGGCGGGGTCGCACACATCGGTGGGCACACACAGCATGCGGGCTCCCGCGCCAAAGCTTGCCTGGGCCTGCGCAGCCACTTCTTCCAGGAGTGCGGCGCGGCGCCCTGCCAGCACGACGCAATAGCCGTTGCCCGCCAGGGCGAGTGCAACAGCCTTGCCAATACCGGAACCGGCGCCCGTGACCACGGCAACTTTTTCAGCGTTCATTCTTGGTGCCCATTCAATTTCGGGAAGACTGGCGGGCAAGCGCGCCATGCAGAAAGTCTAGCGGCACCGCGCCGAGGATGTCGGGTCGAAACGGGATCTCCTTGCGCAGGCTTGGCTGGCGACTCTTCTCACGCAGTTGCGGCACCACCCTCGGGATTTTTTGCCGTGCGTGCTCCCGCAGGGTTGCCGTCAACGCCTTCTTCGCCACATCAACGTGGGCGACAGGTGGCACCTTCCACAATGTTCAACAGATCGTCGTCGAGGGTCCGCTCTGGTTGCACAACGTTTGGGTGGGATGCCGAGGGACGCCGCAGGTCTCATCACGCGCCAAGGGGTTCGGCACTGCTGCTGCTCGTCAAAGAGCTGGGAGACGGAAGCGCCCCCTCACGGGGCTGGCGCAGGGGCCGTGGAGCCGTCGGGAAGGCCTTCGCGCCAGACCTTCACGCTGGGGAACTCGCGGGTGCAGCCAGTGCACACCAACCTCTCCGCGTAGCGCATTGCTCCGGCAGCATCCCGCGCGACGACGCGCCGGTAGCTGGTTGCGCCGCAAAAGCTGCAGCGGTTGGTGGAGGTTTGCTTTTGGGGCTGCATGGAGAGGAATTTGTACATCGACTTCAGGGACGCACCGGCCAGCCCGTTGGCCGGGTGCCGGTACAGCTTCTGCGAAAAAAAGGGGGCATGCAGTGTGCCGATGATAGATGCGGACGGCCCGGCCGGTGCGCCGCGCAGGCAGTTGGCGGGAGGGTCATTGGGCATTCCCCGGCGGCACCGCGCGAAAAACCTCCCGATCGGCAGCCAGAGAGAACGACGCAAGCCCAGGCTTTCAACCTCTGCCCGGGCGCCTGCGGATGATGGGCTTTGACCGTTCGCATCCAGACGGCGCAGAGCGCCTTCAATCCAGTGCGAGCGCTGCCAGCGCCTTGCGCGGCCCCATCTCGCGCACCTCGTCAATCCAAGCCAATTGCGCCGCACGCGGGGTGACGCCGCGCGTCTCCCATTTGTAGACCGACAGCGAAGAAACGCCCAGCAAGATGGCCAGTTGCGCCTGCGTGATGCCCAGCGCCGTGCGCATCTGGCGGAGCACATCGGGCTGGAATTCGCCGTGCCGCTTCGCGGATACGCGCTCTGCAGACGCAGCCTCCCGCTCCGCCGCTTTGGGGACATACCGCCGGGTGGCCTTGAGCTGAGACGCCAGCGCTTTGACCTCGCGCTTGAGCACCGCGATCCCGGACCGGTGGCTGGTGACTGCCTTGCGCATGCCCTGCAGTTCGGGTTTGAGCTCCTTGCGGGCCATGCGGATCACTGCGGCGTGAAAGGCACTGGAAAAAGTACTCATGGCGGGGATCGTGCGTGAAAGCCCCTCCCGGTGATGGAAAGAGGCTACGCACTCCGGTGGACCCCAGTCTGCGCATGCGGCAGGCATCCTGGATGCGGACGGACCGCACACCAGAATGCCTCCCAGAAGAACTGGCGATGGTCCGAAGGACGCCAGTTCACTCCCACTCGATCGTCGCCGGCGGCTTGCTCGACACGTCGTAGGTCACGCGGTTGATGCCGCGCACCTCGTTAATGATGCGCCCCGACACCTTCTTGAGCAGGGCGTACGGCAGTTCGGCCCAGTCGGCGGTCATGAAGTCGCTGGTCTGCACGGCGCGCAGGGCGACCACGTAGTCGTAGGTGCGGCCATCGCCCATCACGCCCACGCTCTTCACTGGCAGGAAGACGGTGAAGGCCTGGCTGGTGAGGTCGTACCAGGTCTTGCCGGTGGCTTCGTCGGTGAAGTTGCGCAGCTCTTCTATGAAGATGGCGTCGGCGCGGCGCAGCAGGTCGGCGTACTCTTTTTTCACCTCGCCCAAAATGCGCACGCCCAGGCCGGGGCCGGGGAAGGGGTGGCGGTAGACCATTTCGGGCGGCAGGCCCAGGGCCACGCCGAGTTCGCGCACTTCGTCCTTGAACAAATCGCGCAGGGGCTCCAAAAGCTTCAGGCCCAGCTGCTCGGGCAGGCCGCCCACATTGTGGTGGCTCTTGATGGTGACGGCCTTCTTGCTCTTGGCGCCGCCGGATTCAATCACGTCGGGGTAGATGGTGCCCTGGGCCAGGAAGGTGGCGCCTTTGTGGCCTCCATCGCCAGCCTTCAGTTTCGCGGCTTCGGCCTTGAACACGTCGACGAACAGGCCGCCGATGATCTTGCGCTTGGCTTCGGGTTCGCTCACGCCGGCCAGCTTGCCCAGGAACAGGTCGCTGGCATCCACGCGGATCACCTTGGCGTGCAGCTTGCCGACGAACATGTCCATGACCATGTCGCCTTCGTTCAGGCGCAGCAGGCCGTGGTCGACGAACACGCAGGTGAGCTGGTCGCCGATGGCGCGGTGGATGAGAGCCGCGGCCACGGACGAATCCACACCGCCGGAGAGGCCCAGGATGACTTCTTCATCACCCACCTGCTGGCGGATCTGCTCCACGGCCTCGGCGATGTGGTCGCGCATGACCCAGTCGGGGTTGGTGCCGCAGATGCCGAGCACGAAGCGCTCCAGCAGCGCCCTGCCCTGCACGGTGTGCGTGACTTCGGGGTGGAACTGCACGGCGTAGAAGCGGCGGTCTTCGTCGGCCATGCCGGCGATGGGGCAGCTGTCGGTGCTGGCCATGAGCTTGAAGCCCGGGGGCAGCTCGGTGACCTTGTCGCCGTGGCTCATCCAGACGTTGAGCATGCCGTGGCCTTCGGGGGTGGTGAAGTCGGCGATGTCCTTGAGCAGCGCGGTGTGGCCGCGGGCGCGCACGGCGGCAAAGCCGAACTCGCGCTTGTGGCCGGTTTCGACCTTGCCACCGAGTTGCTGCGCCATCGTTTGCATGCCGTAGCAGATGCCCAGCACGGGCAGACCCAATTCGAACACGGCCTGGGGAGCGCGGTCGGTGGTGTCCTCGGTCACGCTGGCGTGGCTGCCGGAGAGGATGATGCCCTTGAGCGAGCCGTCCTTCGCGTAGTCACGCACCCACTCGTCCGTCACATCGCAGGGGTGCACTTCGCAGTACACGTTGGCTTCGCGCACGCGGCGCGCGATGAGCTGGGTGACTTGCGAGCCGAAATCGAGGATGAGGATTTTCTGGTGTTGCATGGCGGTGGGTGGTCGAGGGGATGACAAGAAACGGGGCGCCTGGTCAAAGGCTGGAGAGGTCGAGAAGTGGTACACCGCTGCGCTGGGCGGCGGCTGCCTGCGCCGCATCGAAGGTGGCCAGGGGCAGGCGCAGGGAGCGGGCCAGCCACAGGTAGGCGGCGTCGAACGTGGGCAGGCCGGTATCGAGCGCAACGTCGAGCACGGCCTTGTGCTGGGCGGGGGCCAGTTCGTGCAGCTCCACACGGTGGCGAATGGCTTCGAGCACGCCCCACAGGCCTTCGATCGATGCGGGCGGGATGCGGCCGCTGTGAACGCCGCTGGAGATGAGGTTGCTGCACTCCCACTGCCAGAGGTTGGGGGCCTGGGGCTCGACCTCGTCGCGGCGGATCAGGGTGTAGAGGCGGCGCGTGTGCTCGCTGGCCGCATCGGGCAGCAGCCAGGCGGCGGTGACGGAGGCGTCGAGGACGAAGGCAGTCATGCTGCAGCCCTGCCCTTGCGGCGCAAGGTGTCGGGAGTGGCCACTTCGCCTGCGGGCCGGATGCTGGCGTGCAAAGCATCCATCTGGCCCAGCTCGCGAGCGATCTGCTCGTCGGTGATGACGGGGCGGCGGCGCACGGGCAGCAGGCGCACAACCTCTTTGCCGTGGCGGGTGATGCGCACTTCCTCGCCCTGCTCGACCAGCTCGATCAGGGCGGAGAACCTGCTCTTGGCTTCGTAGATGCCGACGGACTGCATGGATGCGCGGACCCCAAAAAGAAAAGTCTGGCCTGAATGGTGAATTCAGACCAGACTATATCATTCTGACCAGATATTTTCAATCAGGCCAGATTGGATCGGCGGTGCTCAGTCAGCCCTGTAGTTGGGGGCCTCCTTCGTAATTTGAACGTCGTGCACGTGACTTTCGCGGATACCGGCGGTGGTGATCTCGACGAACTCGGCCTTGTTGTTCATGTCGTCGATGGTGGCGCAACCGCAGTAGCCCATGGCGGCGCGCACGCCACCGGCCATCTGGAACACGATGGAGACCATGGAGCCCTTGTAGGGCACGCGGCCTTCGATGCCCTCGGGCACGAGCTTGTCGGCGTTGGGATTGCCGGTGGTGGATTCCTGGAAGTAGCGGTCGGCGCTGCCCTGCTGCATGGCACCGATGCTGCCCATGCCGCGGTAGCTCTTGTAGCTGCGGCCCTGGAACAGGATGACTTCGCCGGGCGCTTCTTCGGTGCCCGCGAACATGCCGCCCATCATGATGGTGCTGGCGCCTGCAGCCAGCGCCTTGGCGATGTCACCGCTGTAGCGCACGCCGCCGTCCGCGATCAGCGGCACGCCCGTGCCCTTGAGGGCGGTGGCCACGCTGTCGATGGCCATGATCTGGGGCACGCCCACACCGGCCACGATGCGCGTGGTGCAGATGGAGCCCGGGCCGATACCGACCTTGACCGCGTCGGCGCCCGCCTCGACCAGCGCCAGTGCGGCCGCGCCGGTGGCGATGTTGCCGCCGATCACGTCGACCTGCGGGTAGTTCTGCTTGACCCAGCGCACGCGCTCGATCACGCCCTTGCTGTGGCCATGGGCGGTGTCGACCACGATGGCGTCCACACCGGCCTTGACCAGGGCTTCGACGCGCTCTTCGGTGCCTTCACCCACGCCGACAGCGGCGCCCACGCGCAGGCGGCCCGAGGGGTCGCGGGCGGCGTTGGGGAAGCTGGTTTGCTTGGTGATGTCCTTGACGGTGATCAGGCCCTTGAGCTCGAACGCGTCGTTCACGACCAGGATGCGCTCGAGCTTGTGCTTGTTGAGCAGCGCCTTGGCTTCGGCAGGCGAGGTGCCTTCCTTTTCGTTGACGGTGATGAGCTTCTCGCGCGGGGTCATGATCTGGTGGACCTTGACGTCGTAGCGCGTTTCAAAGCGCAGGTCACGGCCCGTGACGATGCCCACCACCTTGCCGCCGTCGCACACCGGAAAGCCCGAGATGCCGAGCTGTTCGGACAGCTGCAGCACCTGCAGCACGGTGTGCTCGGGGGTGATGACGACCGGGTCGCGCAGCACGCCGGATTCATAGCGCTTGACCTTGGCCACCTGGGCGGCCTGCTCCTGCGCCGTGAGGTTCTTGTGCACGATGCCGATGCCGCCCTCCTGGGCAATGGCAATGGCCAGGCGCGCCTCGGTCACGGTGTCCATGGCAGCGGACACGAGCGGCAAGTTCAGTTGGATATTGCGGGAGAGTTTCGTCGCGAGGGACGTGTCCTTGGGCAGGACCTGGGAGTACGCTGGCACCAGCAACACATCGTCGAAGGTGAGCGCTTTTCCAAGAAGGCGCATGAGAAAGCTCCAAAAAACGGATTGTACCCGCGTCCGCGGGGCACCGCAGGGCTCGCGCTCCTTTGCGCACGCACTGGCGGCTGCGTTGCTGCACGGCTAAACTTGCCTGCATGAAATTGCACAAGCTTGTTTTGCTGGCCGTTGCCTGCACCTGGGCCCTGGGTGCCGCTGCCCAATGGCAGTGGATCGACAAGGACGGCCGCAAGGTCTTCAGCGACCGCCCGCCGCCACAGGACATCCCGGAAAAGAGCATCCTCAAGCAGCCAAGCTACGCGGCTGCACGCGTGCCTGCGGCAGCCGCCAGTGCGCCGGAAGCGGCCGATGCCCCCGCCTCGGCTGCTGCGCCTGCGGCCGCATCCCCCCGCGCTCCCGCCAGCGCCGCCGGCAAGGACAAGGAGCTGGAAAAGCGCAAGGCTGAGGCAGAGGCCGCCGAAGCCGCCAAGAAGAAAGCCGAAGACGACAGGATCGCCAAGGCCAAGGCAGAAAACTGCACCCGTGCGCGCGCGGCCAAGGCCACTTTCGAGACCGGCGCGCCGATCAGGCAGAGCAATGCACAGGGCGAGCGCGTCTTCCTGGACGAGGCCCAGCGCAATGCAGAGGTCAAGCGCATCGACACGATCATCGCCTCCGACTGCAAACGCTGAGCGGTCATCCGTGGCAAAAAAACGGCGCCTGAGGCGCCGTTTTTGTTTCAATTGGTATCCCGATCAGTAGCCTGACTTGCCGCCCGGCCGCTGCCGCGCGAAGAGGCCCGTGGAACGCGCGCCCTGCCGGGCAAACCGCTCGCGGCGTGCCACCTTGGGGTCCACCTTGAGCTCCCGGTACAACTCCACGCGGTCCCCGTCCTTGAGCAGCGTCGTCTCGGGCATGGCACGGCCCCAGATGCCGCACGCCATGCCCTCGCGCCGCGCAGCCATCTGCCCGGCGGCTTGCAGGGCATCGGCGAGCGTGCTTCCAGGGTGCAATTGCACAGTGCATTCGCTGACCTGCCGGGGCGCCAGCGAGACCAGCACGGTGATCCGCATCAGAGCGGGTGCGCGCGGGGTTGCGATGTCCGCACCAGCCGGCTCCTCAGCCATACACCTGTTCCGCGCGCTTCACGAAGGCATCGACCATGCTGCCCGCGATGCGGTCGAACACAGGGCCTACCAGCGCCGCCAGGGCCGCGTTGTCAAAACCGTAATTCAGGCTCAACTCCACGCGGCAGGCCCGCTGGCTGCCATCGCCCACGGGGTGAAAAAGCCAGTCGCCGTCGAGCTGCGAGAAAGGCCCCTTGACCAGCCGCATCCGCACGCGCCGGCCTGCCTCATGGGTGTTGTGCGTCACGAAGGTCTGGCGGATGCCGCCAAATGAAATGCCTACCTCGGCGGTCATGCCCTCTGCGGTCTGCTCGAGCACGGCGGCATGGTCGCACCATGGCAGGAACTGGGGGTAGTGCTCCACCCCGGTGACCAGGGCAAACATTTCTTCGGGGCTATACCAGATGAGGACGGACTTGTGGACGGTTTTCATGCAGACGGCGCCTGCACCGGTGCGCGCAAGCCAGAGGAAATTAGAATCGCGGGTGCGAGACGACGACAATTGTAGGGAGGCCTTTTATCTCCCGGTTTGCGCCGCATCTTTTAAAGCGTGTCCTGAGCCTCAAGTACCTGCGTCCGGGTCCAACCTTTCGGGAAAGCCGGGGAAAGGCCCGGCCACGTTGTCGCAGTCCGCTTGCAGTATCGATACTTCGGCGCGTCCTGCGCCCATCTGCCGGGCCTTTCTCCGGTTTTCGCGGGCACGTAAAAGTGCAAACACGCTCTCACCCCATGGCCAAAAAACCAGATCCTACGTCCCGCATTGCCGACAACAAAAAAGCGGCCTTCAACTATTTCTTCGAGGAGCGCCACGAGGCGGGCATGGTGTTGCACGGCTGGGAGGTCAAGGCGCTGCGCGAGGGCAAGGTGCAATTGACCGACGGCTATGTGCTGATACGTGATGGAGAGCTGTACCTGCTCGGTTGCCTGATCAATCCGCTCAAGACGGCCTCGACCCACGTCAACCCCGAATCCGCGCGCACCAAGAAACTGCTGCTCAAGAAGGACGACATCAAGCGCCTGATCGGCAAGGTCGAGCAAAAGGGCTACACGCTGGTGCCATTGAACCTGCACTGGAAGAACGGCTTCGTGAAATGCGAGATCGCCCTGGCCAAGGGCAAGGCCGAGCACGACAAGCGCGATACCATCAAGGACCGCGAAGGCAAGCGCGAGGTCGAGCGCGCCATGAAGAGCAGAAACCGCTAGCCTGCGCGCCATCGGGCCGGGAAGCGCCACATCGATGCCAGCCCGGCCGGTTTTTTTGCGGCGGCGTGGAATAAACCACGGTGCCCATGTGTTTGTCCCGGTGCAAGGCCGCATTCGCGCCGCCTGCACCCACTCTGGAGAAACCCATGAAGAAATTTGTCTCGATGGCGGCAGCATTCATCGCCGTTGCCGGTATGGCGGGCTGCGCCTCCATGGCCGACTCGCCCGTGAAAACCGTGGACGGCGTGCTCGTCGGCGCGGGCGGCATGACGCTCTACACCTTTGACCGCGACGCGGCAGGCAGCGGCAAATCAGTCTGCAACGGGCCCTGCGCCACCAACTGGCCCCCGCTCATGGCCAGCCCGGCGCCGGGCGGCGACTACAGCATCGTGACCCGTGATGACGGCAAGACCCAGCTGGCCTACAAGGGCAAGCCGCTGTACTACTGGGTCAAGGACACCAAACCCGGCGACAGGACCGGCGACGGCGTGAACCAGGTCTGGCGCACTGCCCGCCCCTGAGGGCGAGCGCGCCCATCCCACCGCGCCATGAACCGCACTCAGGTTGTCGAGCAGTTGCCAGGCCTGCGCCGCTATGCCCGGGTGCTGACAGGTGATGCCTGGGCGGCCGACGACCTCGTGCAGGACACGCTGGAGCGCGCCTGCAGCAAATGGCTGCTGTGGCGCACCGGCAGCGACCTGCGCGCATGGCTTTTCACGCTCATGCACAACCTCTATCTCAACCAGCGCCGCGCGATGCCAGCGCTGGCGCCGCTGGACATCGAGGACGTCCGCGACCAGTTGCCCGGCGCGCCGGTGCCCTCGGACGACGCGCTGGACCTGGAACGCTGCCTGCAGCGCCTGCCCGCGGACCAGCGGGCCGTGCTGCTGCTGGTGGCCATGGAGGACATGAGCTACGAGGACACGGCCCGCATCCTGGCCGTCCCCGTGGGCACGGTGATGTCACGGCTGTCGCGCGCCCGCGCCCGGCTGCGGGTACTGATGGAGCGCACATCGGTGCCTGCGCCATCCCCCTCACCAGCCACGGCGGCAGCCGCCCCACAGACCCAGTCCCAGCCCCCGGCGCTGCGCCGCCTGAAATGACGACGACCCGCGACACTGCCATGGAACCGCGCTCCCACGCCCCGCCCCTCCCCGAAGACGATCCCGCCTGGCACGCCCTGGCGGACGGCCGCCTCCCGGCCGCGCAGGCCGCAGCCTTGCGCCAGCAACTGGAAGGCAACGAGGCCGCGCGCGATGCCATCGCCCATTGGCAACAGGGGCGCGATCAGCTGCAGGCACTGCACCAGGATCTGCTCCATGCCGCCGTGCCCGATGCGTTGCTGGCCGCTGCGTTGCGCGCCGCGGGACACCAGGAACGGCAGGCACAGTGGTGGCGCTGGGGCGGCCTGGCCGCGTCGGTGCTGCTGGCCTTCGCGCTGGGGTGGGCGGGGCGTGGCCAGTGGGCAGGCGGCCCGGCCGCGGGCCACCAGCCTCTGGCGGGCGATGCGGCAGCGCTGCTGGCCACGGCGCCGGCGCAGCGCTTTGCCCAGCAGGCCGCCGTGGCCCATGCGGTCTACCAGCCGGAGGTCCGCCATCCGGTGGAAGTCACCGCGTCGCAGCAGGAGCATCTGGTGCAGTGGCTCTCCAAGCGGCTGGGCAAGCCGCTGAAGGTGCCCGTGCTCGCCCCGCAAGGCTATGAGCTGGTGGGAGGCCGCCTGCTGCCGGGCGACACCGGGGCGCGTGCGCAGTTCATGTACCAGAATGCTGCGGGCCAGCGCATCACGCTGTACCTGGGCGCACTCGCCCCCACGGCCACCACGGCGCTTTCTCGCCACGGTGCGCCACCGCCGCACGACAACCCGCCCGCCACCACGGCCACGGCGGCAGCGGCCTTCCAGTTCACGCAGGAAGGCCCCGTGCCCGGTTTCTACTGGACCGAGGGAAGCTTTGGCTACGCGCTCAGCGGACAGCTATCGCGCGCGGAATTGCTCGCGCTGGCCACGGCGGTATACCGGCAGCTGCAGCTCTAGTGTCCCGAGTTAGAAATTCGGTTCATAAAGTAACTTCCAACTCGGGACACTAGCGTTCGCACCGGCCTGGGTTCAGTTCAGGTCAGTTCAATCCAGGTCAGCCCAGGGCCGCCAGCGGGTGCGCGTGCGCGGGCCAGGGGCTGGCGAAGAACGGTGCCACCATCGCGGGCGCCACGTCCTCGATGCGGCCAGGGTTCCACTTCGGCGCATGGTCCTTGTCCACGGCCAGGGCGCGGATGCCCTCCACCGTCTCGCTCTGGCCAGGGCGCAGGAAGAAGCAGTGGCGCACCATGTCGCGCTCCATGCGCAGGTCGTCGGCCAGGCCCATGCCGCGCGCACGCCGGATCTGCTCGAGCACCACGTGCAGCATCAGCGGCGAGCGCTTGCGCAGCGTGGCCGCCGTGGCACGCGCCCAGTCGGTGTCGGCCGCCTCGAGCGCAGCGACGATCTCGCCCACGCTGGGCAACGAGAAATATTGGTCAATCTGGGTTCTAGCGCTTGACTGGTGTGCGCTGACAGCTATGAATTTGGAAGCAACGTAGTCACGGACTGCAGGGCCATCCGCAAAACCCCCGGCCCCCAGCGCCTCCCACACGGCGGATTGCTGGTCCGAGGGCAGGCAGCCATCCGCCAACTGGTTTTCGATGGCATCACCCGCGCCGATGGTGTCGCCCGTGAGGGCCAGCCACTCGCCCACGCGGCCGGGGCAGCGCGAGAGGAAGTAGCCGCCGCCCACGTCAGGGAACAGGCCGATGGCCGTCTCGGGCATCGCCATCTTGGTGCGCTCGGTCACCACCCGCAGCGCTGCCCCCTGGCTGATGCCCATGCCGCCGCCCATCACGATGCCGTCCATGAACGCGATGTAGGGCTTGCCGTAGTTGTGGATCAGGTGGTTGAGCGCGTATTCCTCGGTGAAGAAGTCTTCCAGCAGGGGGTTACCCTGGCTGCCCGCCTGGTGCAGGAAGCGGATGTCGCCGCCCGCGCAGAAGGCACCGAACGGGCCCTCCTTGTTGCTGCCGCGAATCGCCACCGCCAGCACCCGCGCATCGTTCTGCCAGGCCAGCAGGATGCCCATCAGGTCACGCACCATGCCCAGCGACAACGCGTTGAGCGCACGCGGGCGGTTCAGGGTAATGAAGCCAACCTGGCCACGCACTTCGCTCAACACTTCAGACACTACCGTCTCCGTCATTTTTGTTCCTTCCAACCCAACAGTTCATTGAAAACCAGCGCACCGATCACCAGTGCGCCCCCCGTCAGCACTGCCGTGCCGGGCTTTTCGCCCGCGCCCAGCCATGCCAGCAAGATGCCAAAGATCACTTCGAGCAAACCGAGCAGCGCCATCTCGGGCGCCTTGAGCACACGCCCACAGCGCACGGCCAGCACACAAGGAATGGCCAATTGCACCACGCCCAGCAGCGCCAGCAGGGCCAGGTCATGGGCCGACGCCTGAAAAGGCAGCGCCAGCGGCAGCGTGGCCACCACCGAGATCACCGCGCCGACAAGCACCGCGGGCACCAGGTCCACCGCGTGGCCGTGGCGCTGCGAGTGTTGCACCACCGTCCAGTTAATGGCTGCCGCCACGGGCACGCACAGCGCCACCAGCGTACCCGCCAAGGGCAGGCCCGCCATCTGCGAACCATACATCCACGCAATGCCCAGCCCCGCCACGGCAATCGCAGCCCATGTGCGCGGGGCGATGTGGTGGCCGATGAACACCCGTGCGAACAGCGCGGTGAGCAGCGGCCCCACGGCCATCGTGACCAGCACATTGGCCACCGGCATGAGCACCAGGGCCACCATGAACGCCGTGAACATCACGCTCCAGCACACGCCAGAGATCCACAGCGCATGGCCACCATGGCGCATGGAGGCAAACACCGCCCTGCCCTGCAGCGCCGGCAGGATGACCAGCAGGGACAGCAGCGTGAAAAAGCTGCGCCAGAAGGTCACCTCAAAGCTCGCCGCATGTTCCAGGTGGCGCGTGACCACGCCAGCGATGGACCACATCAGGGTCACCGCCACCATCAGCACCACCGCGCGGGAATGTGTGAGTTTCAACATGGGGTTCGGGTTGCAGACGGAAAAAAGGCCACTGCGCAGCAGTGGCCCTTCCGGGGAAGCTCAGCCTATCAGGACCGGGAAGCGCGCTTGCGCTCGTTCTCGGTCAGGTGGCGCTTGCGCAGGCGCACGGACTTGGGCGTGATCTCGACCAGTTCGTCGTCCTCGATGAATTCCACGCCGTATTCCAGCGTGAGGTCGATCGGGGGCGTGATCTTGATCGCGTCTTCCTTGCCGCTCACGCGGAAGTTGGTCAGCTGCTTGGTGCGCGTGGCGTTCACCACCAGGTCGTTGTCGCGGCTGTGGATGCCGACGATCATGCCTTCGTACACGGGGTCGTTCGCCTTCACGAACATGCGGCCACGGTCGTCCAGCTTGCCCAGGGCGTAGGTGAAGATCTCGCCGTCGTCCATCGAGATCAGCACGCCGTTCTTGCGGCCGCCGATGTCGCCCTTGTGCGGCTCATAGCTGTCGAAGATGTTGCTGATGAGGCCGGAGCCGCGCGTCAGGTTCAGGAATTCGTTCGTGAAGCCGATCAGGCCACGCGCCGGAATGCGGTACTCCAGGCGCACGCGGCCACGGCCGTCCGGCTCCATGTTCACCAGCTCGCCCTTGCGCTCACCCAGGGCCTGCATCACGCCGCCCTGGTGTCCTTCTTCGATGTCAGCCGTCACCAGCTCAATGGGCTCGCACTTCTCGCCGTTGATTTCCTTGAACACCACGCGCGGCTTGGACACGGCGAGCTCGTAGCCTTCACGGCGCATGTTTTCCAAGAGGATGGTCAGGTGCAGTTCGCCCCGGCCCATCACTTCGAAGATGCCTTCCTCGTCGGTCTCGCTCACGCGCAGGGCCACGTTGTGCTGTAGTTCCTTTTGCAGGCGGTCCCAGATCTGGCGGCTGGTCACGAACTTGCCTTCGCGGCCGGCCAGCGGGCTGGTGTTCACGCAGAAATTCATGGTCAGCGTGGGCTCGTCCACCTTCAGCATGGGCAGCGGTGCGGGATTGGCGGGGTCGGTCACGGTCACGCCGATGCCGATGTCTTCAATGCCGTTGATCAGCACGATGTCGCCGGGGCCGGCCATGGGCGTCTGCATGCGGTCCAGGCCCTGGAAGGTCAGCACCTGGTTCACACGGCCCTTGACGGCCTTGCCGTCGGGGCCTTCCATGACGACCACGTCCATCATGGGCTTCAAGGTGCCTTGGCTGATGCGGCCCACGCCGATGCGGCCCACGAAGCTGGAGAAGTCCAGCGCCGAGATCTGCAGTTGCAGCGGGGCAGCCGGGTCGCCCGTGTTCGGGGGCACGTGGCTGAGGATGGTGTCGAACAGGGCCGACATGTCGGGGCCCCACTGCTCACCGGGCGCGCCTTCTTCGAGCGACGACCAGCCGTTGATGCCCGAGGCGTACACCACGGGGAAGTCGAGCTGCTCGTCGGTGGCGCCAAGCTTGTCAAACAGGTCGAACGCTGCGTTAACGACCTTGTCGGGGTTGGCACCCGGCTTGTCCACCTTGTTCACGACCAGAATGGGGCGCAGGCCCAGGGCCAGGGCCTTCTTGGTCACGAAACGCGTCTGGGGCATGGGGCCCTCTTGCGCGTCGATCAGCAGCACCACGCTGTCCACCATGGACAGGGCGCGTTCCACTTCGCCGCCGAAGTCCGCGTGGCCGGGGGTGTCCACGATGTTGATGTGCGTGCCCTTCCAGCTCACGGCGCAGTTCTTGGCCAGGATGGTGATGCCGCGCTCTTTTTCGATGGCGTTGTTGTCCATCACGGTATCGACGACCTTTTCGTGGTCGGCGAAGGTGCCGGACTGGCGCAGCAGCTGGTCGACCATGGTGGTTTTGCCATGGTCAACGTGGGCAATGATGGCGATATTGCGGATTTGTTTAGTCATAGTTTTTCCAATATGCCGCTGTGCGCCATGGACGCGGAATGCGGCGTGCTTTCCAAAATTTGTTGAATTTCCAGCGGACTCAGGAGCCTGTCCGGCACCAGCTCCCCGCCCACGATGTGGCCCACCCCCAGCAGCGCCAGGGGATTCTCGCCAAACACCGCCACGGCACTGGCATCGGGCCAGTTGCCACGGCGACGCACGCCCGACAGGAATCGGGCTGCATTCTCACCGTCCAGCGTGACATGCACGTGTTGCGCCAGCAGCGACTCGGGAGCTTCCAGGCTGGCCAGCCGTTCGGCCTCGGGCATGGCTTCCAGCTGTGCCAGCGTGACGCAGCGCTCCACGCCGATCCCGCCGGTATCGATGCGGCGCAGAAAGGTCAGGTGCGCCCCGCAGCCCAGGGCGGCGCCAATGTCTTCCCCCAGGGTACGGATGTAGGTGCCTTTGCTGCAGGTCACTACTATTTTGATAGCGCTTTGCGCTTGATCGGTCTGGACCAGCGTCAATTTCAGTGCGTGAATGACCACATCGCGCGCCTCGCGCTCCACGGTGATGCCCGCACGGGCGTATTCATACAGCGCCTTGCCATCCTTCTTGAGCGCGCTGTGCATGGGCGGCACCTGGCGGATGGGGCCGGTGAACTGCTGCTGCACCGCCGCCAGACGCTCAGGGGTGAGCTGGGCGGGGTCGACATCGCAGCGCTGCACCACATCGCCCTCGGCATCGCCGGTCGTCGTCGTCGCTCCCAGCAGCGCCAGGGCCTCATAGGTCTTGGGCGCGTCGAGCTGCAGCTGGCTGAACTTGGTGGCCGCGCCAAAACACAGGGGCAGCACGCCGGTGGCCAACGGGTCGAGCGTGCCGGTATGGCCCGCCTTTTCGGCGCGCAGGAGCCATTTCGCCTTTTGCAAGGCGTCGTTGCTCGAAAGGCCGAGCGGTTTGTCGAGCAGCAACACCCCATGCACAGGGCGCCGCTGCACCCTGGTGCGTGGCGCTGGCTGCATGGCTAATCCTCTTTGGCGCGGGAAGAGACAGCCTTGGCAATCAAGGCATTCATGTCGGCCGCCCGCTCGGAGGTGCGGTCGAACACGAAGTGCAGCGTGGGCACCGTGTGGATGTGCAGGCGCTTGAACAAGCCGTTGCGCAGGAAACCCGCAGCCTGGTTGAGCGCCGCCTGTGTCTCCACAGGGTCGCCCGTCAGCAGGCTGAAGAACACCTTGGCATGGGCGTAGTCCGGAGTCACCTCCACGCCCTGCAGCGTCACCATGCCCACGCGCGGGTCTTTCAACTCGCGCGCGATCAGCTCCGTCAGATCGCGCTGGATCTGGTCGGCGACCTTGAAGGCTCGGTTGGGGGTGGAAGATTTCTTCGCAGCCATGTCGTCGTCACCGATGCCTTACAGCGTCCGCGCGATTTCCTTGATGTCAAAGAATTCGAGTTGATCGCCTTCCTTGATGTCGTTGTAGTTCTTGAGCTTGATACCGCACTCGAAGCCTTCCTTGACATCCTTGACATCGTCCTTGAGGCGCTTGATCGAATCGACTTCGCCCGTGTAGACCACCACGTTGTCGCGCAGCAGGCGGAAGCGTGCGTTGCGATGGACCATGCCCGAGGTGATGTACGAACCGGCAATCGTGCCGATCTTGGTGGCCACGAACACCGTGCGGATCTCGGCCGTGCCGATGATCTCCTCGCGCTGCTCGGGGGCCAGCATGCCGGACATGGCCACGCGCAGCTCGTCCACAGCGTCGTAAATGATGCTGTAGTAGTGCAGATCGACGCCATTGCCCTCGGCCAGCTTGCGCGCACCGGCATCGGCCCGCACGTTGAAGCCGATCACGATGGCCTTGGAGGCGATCGCCAGGTTGATGTCCGACTCGCTGATGGCGCCCACGGCGG
Source organism: Acidovorax sp. A79 (assembly GCF_041154505.1). Taxonomy (GTDB): domain Bacteria; phylum Pseudomonadota; class Gammaproteobacteria; order Burkholderiales; family Burkholderiaceae_C; genus Acidovorax. The sequence continues at coordinate 5,595,232 of NZ_AP028672.1, read as the reverse complement.
CGTACACCAGTTGCACCTTGACTTCGTCGGTCGACAGCTTGAGCAGCGACTGCGCCAGCGCTTCCTGCGAACCCTGCACATCGGCCTTGACGATGATGGGCAGCATCTTCACTTCGCCTGCCGTCATGTCGGCGAACATGTTCTCCAGCTTCGCAGCCTGCTGCTTGGCCAGCTTGGTGTTGCGGAACTTGCCGGCACGGTAGGTGGCGATTTCGCGGGCACGGCGTTCGTCCGTGAGCACCATGAATTCGTCGCCGGCCTGCGGCACTTCCGTCAGGCCCTGGATTTCCACCGGGATCGACGGACCCGCCGTCTTGGCCACCTTGCCGTTTTCGTCCAGCATGGCGCGCACGCGGCCATAGGTCTGGCCTGCCAGCACGATGTCGCCCACCTTGAGGGTACCGGACTGCACCAGCACGGTCGCCACGGGGCCGCGGCCCTTGTCGAGCTGCGCTTCGATCACGAGGCCCTTGGCCAGCGAGTCGACCGGTGCCTTGAGTTCCAGCACTTCGGCCTGCAGCAGCACCTGCTCGAGCAGCGTGTCGATGCCCATGCCGGTCTTGGAGGACACGGGCACGAACGGCGAATCGCCACCGTATTCTTCCGGCACCACCTCTTCGACCACCAGCTCCTGCTTGACGCGGTCTGGGTTGGCATCGGGCTTGTCGGCCTTGGTGATGGCCACCACGATAGGAACACCCGCCGCCTTGGCGTGCTTGATGGCTTCCTTGGTCTGGGGCATGACGCCGTCATCGGCCGCCACCACCAGGATCACGATGTCCGTGGCCTGGGCACCGCGGGCACGCATGGCCGTGAAGGCCTCGTGACCCGGGGTGTCGAGGAACGACACCATGCCGCGCGGTGTTTCCACGTGGTAGGCACCAATGTGCTGCGTGATGCCGCCGGCTTCGCCCGCAGCGACCTTGGCGCGGCGGATGTAGTCCAGCAGCGAGGTCTTGCCGTGGTCGACGTGGCCCATGACGGTCACGACCGGGGCGCGCGGCAACAACTCTGCGTTCTGCTGCGTCGAATCGTCGTCGGTGAAGGCTTCCGGATCGTCCAGCGCCGCCACCACCGCCTTGTGGCCCAGCTCTTCCACCACGATCATGGCGGTGTCCTGGTCCAGCGGCTGGTTGATGGTGACCATCTGGCCCATCTTCATCAGCGCCTTGATCACTTCGGACGCCTTGATCGACATCTTGTGGGCCAGCTCTGCCACCGTGATGGTCTCGGGCACATGCACTTCAATGATGCGCGCCTCGACCGGTGCGGACTGCTGGTGGTCGTCGCGATGGTCGCGGTTGTCACCACGGCGGCCACGCGGGCCACCACGCCAGTTGTTGCGGCCGACACCGCCGCTGCTGTCGCCACGGGTCTTGATTTCCTTCTTCTTGGCGGTGTCATTGGCCCAGCTGGAGGACAGCTTGGCCGACTTCACTTCCTTGCCGGCGCCGGGCGCGCCTGCGCCGGCGGCGGCCGGAGCCCCCGCACGCGCCACACCCGTGCCCACGGCCGGCTTGTGCAGCGTGCCCTTCTTGGCATCGCCCACCGCGGCGGGCTTGGCCACGGGCTTGGGTTCCTCGGGCTTCTTGGCCACCATGACCGCCTTCTTGGGCGTGGCCATCATGGAGCGAATGGCCGCGGCCTCGGCTTCGGCCTTGCGGCGGCGGGCATCCAGATCGGCCGCACGCGCGGCTTCCTCGTCGGAGCGGGCCTTGGACTCGGCAGCAGCCTTTTCGCGCGCTTCGGCCTGGGCGGCGCTGCGCGCAGCGGTTTCAGCGGCCTGCTCGCGGGTCGCTTCCTGCTTGACGGCAGAGGCCTGGGCCTTCTTTTCGGCTTCCTGCGCAGCGTAGGCGGCAGCACGCTCCTCGGCTTCGCGTTCGCGCTTTTCACGGGCTTCGCGTTCAGCGCGCTTCTCGGCCAGCTCCGCCTCCTGGCGGCGGATCAGCTCGGCCTGGCGGCGCGCTTCTTCCTCGCGGCGGGACAGCTCGAGATCCTCGCTGGAAACAGCAGCCTCCTGCGCCGCCACGGGCGCATGGGCTTCTGCAGACGCCTCGGCACCTTCATCGCGCTGGATGAACGTGCGCTTCTTGCGCACTTCCACCTGGATCGTGCGGGCCTTGCCCGTGGCATCGGCCTGCTTGATCTCGCTGGTGGACTTCTTCACCAGCGTGATCTTCTTGCGGTCGGCCGAAGCCGTGCCATGGCTGGCCTGCAGATAGGCAAGCAGCTTTTGCTTGTCCGACTCGGTCAACGCGTCGGAGGGGGCAGCCTTGCCCACGCCGGCAGCCTTGAGCTGGTCGAGCAGGGTTTCAGGCGATTTTTTGAGTTCGGTTGCAAACTCGGCGACAGTATTACTGGACATATGTGGTTCGTGCCTCCCTGACCTTTACTCTTGCCCCGCGAACCAGTGTTCGCGCGCCTTCATGATCAAGGCTTTGGCTTCTTCTTCAGACTGTCCGGTCAGGTCGGTCAGTTCATCAATGGCCAGATCGGCCAGGTCGTCACGTGTATGCACACCGCCTTCAGCCAACTTGGCAATCAGCTCGGGGGTGAGGCCTTCGAGGTCGCGCAGGTCCTGGGAGACCTCTTCCACGCTTTCCTCGCGGGCGATTTCCATCGTGAGCAGCGCATCCTTGGCGCGGGCGCGCAGCTCGTTGACGGTGTCTTCGTCGAAGCTTTCGATCTCCAGCATTTCCTGCAGCGGCACATAGGCCACTTCTTCGAGGCTGTTGAAGCCTTCGGAGATCAGGATGTCGGCGATTTCCTCGTCCACATCCAGCTTTTCCATGAACAGCTTGCGGGCCGTGTCGGTCTCGTTGGCCTGCTTCTGCGCGCTTTCGGCGGCGTCCATGATGTTGATCTTCCAGCCGGTCAGATCGGACGCCAGGCGCACGTTCTGGCCGCCGCGGCCGATGGCGATGGCGAGGTTTTCCTCGTCCACCACCACGTCCATGGCGTGCTTTTCCTCATCGACCACGATGGAGGACACGTTGGCGGGCGCCAGCGCACCGATCACGAACTGGGCGGGGTCTTCGGACCACAGCACGATGTCCACGCGCTCGCCGGCGAGTTCGTTGGTCACCGCGTTCACACGGGTGCCGCGCACGCCGACGCAGGTACCGATGGGGTCCACGCGCTTGTCGTGCGACAGCACGGCGATCTTGGCACGCGAGCCGGGGTCGCGGGCGCAGGACTTGATCTCCAGCAGGCCCTGCTCGATCTCGGGCACTTCCTGGCGGAAGAGCTCGATCATGAACTCGGGGGCCGAGCGCGACAGGATGATGGGCGCGCCACGCAGGGTCAGGTCCACTTCCATGATCATGGCCCGCACGCGGTCGCCGCTGCGCAGGTTTTCCTTGGGGATCATCTCGCTGCGGCGCAGGCGGCCTTCCACACGGCCGGACTCGACAATGATGTCGCCCTTGTCCATGCGCTTGACGGTGCCGGTGAAGATGCGCTCGCCGCGCGACATGAAGTCGTTGAGCAGCATTTCGCGCTCGGCGTCACGGATCTTCTGCAGGATGACCTGCTTGGCGGCCATGGCGCCGATGCGGCCGATCGGCACGGACTCGACACCCTCTTCGATGTACTCACCGACTTCGATGTCGGGAATGCGGTCCTTCGCATCCATCAGCAGCTCTTCGGCTTCGGGATTCTGCAGGCCCGCGTCATCGGGCACGACCAGCCAGCGGCGGAAAGTCTCATAGTTGCCGCTGTCGCGATCGACGGACACGCGAATGTCCACCTCGCCCTGGTACAGCTTCTTGGTAGCCTGGGCCAAGGCCGACTCCACGGCGCCCAAGACCACATCACGCTCAACGTTCTTTTCGCGCGAAATGGCCTCAACCAACATCAACAATTCGCGATTCATGCGACGACTCTCCTGTTTCAATCACCCGAGGGCAGGGTCCGCGCGCTGCGGCCACCCACCCCAATCCATTCAGCCACTCAGGCGGACGCCGGCCCGGCCTTGCCTCCACGCCCCTTGAAATCCACGATGGGCGCCAGACGGACGTCCCGCACCTCATCCAGGGTAAAACCCAGCGCCTGCAGCGGCGCCGGAACGCGTTTCTTGCTCACCTTCTGGCCCGGCTTGACCGGTGGCTCGTCGCTCCAGACGATCTGCCAGCCTCCAGCCTCGGCCCGCTCCAGCGTGCCGCGAAATTTCTTGCGGGTGGCATTGACCTGCCCCGCCGCTGCGGCGCCGATGGGCGCCTTCAGGGTGATGTCGATGACCGAGCCCTCGAAGCGCACGAAGTCCTGTTCGTGGCGCAAGGGGCGGTCGATACCGGGGGAAGACACTTCCAGGCGCTTGTACTCGACGCCATCGACCTCCAGCGCAAATTGCAGCTGGCGCGTGACCTTTTCGCAGTCTTCGACGGTGACAAACTGATCCAGCGCCGGGACCGGCGCGTCGGCGGGCGGCTGCACCCAGGGCAAGTCAATGGTGATGCGCAGCAGACCACCGGCAGAGCGTTCGATCTCCACCAGGTCATATCCCAGGCCCGTCACAATTTGTTCAACGACTTGCTGTAATGCCACGTGTTCAGTTCAATCCCGGAAAACAACACGACTGACGCAAATCGGGATCCGGCGAGTCGCCGACCCCATGGTGGGAGCACTTCCTGTGCGCCCTTGTTTGCGTAAGTCCAAAACAAAAAACCCGATAACCCCCGGAGACCTTCCCCGACAGCTTCGAGCTCCAAAAGCATTCGACCAAAAAAAACGGGCGGTTGGTACCCGCCCGTTTGGTCGTGAGATTCATATTGTAGCGTGTAACGCCTTGATTTGCAAAGATGGACTGTGGTCAAACTGCCTTCTGAACCCGCCGGCAGGGGCCCCGCCGGCACAAAAATCCGGCGCCTGCGCGGCCAGCGGCGCTTCCGGCAGAAAGGTGCGCTGCTGCGCCCCGCCCGCCCAGCCGATTTGTCCTCGTCGTCCTAGTCGTCCTGGGCGCCGCGCGCCGCGCGCACGCGCTCGAACACGCCCTGCGCCTCGCCACCGGCCGCCGACGCATTGCGCGCGCCCGCCTGCAGGCTGCCCAGCAACCGGGCCAGCACTGGCGCCTGCGGCAGCAGCGGCCCCAGAAAAAGCGCGCTGGTGCCGCGGCCGATCAGCAGTGTGGGAAAAGTCTCCACATCCAGGTCCCCCGCGATCTCGGACTCGTCCTCGATGTCCACCCATTCGAACCGCACCCCGGGGTTCGCCCGGGCCAGTTCGTCGAACAGGGGGCGGTAGTCGCGGCAGGTGCCGCACCAGCCCGCGCACAGGCATACAGCCCACCAGCCGCCAGCGGCGGCCTGCGGGGGCGCCCCTGAGGCGGGATCGGGCAACACGGCCGGACTTTCCATCAGCGTAACTCCTGGGTCATTCCGGCCGGGGAACCCCTGCGGCCGTACGCAGAGGCCCTCCCGGAGCCGGGTCTGGGTCTACATGCCGCGCCGCTCGCGGGCGCGGTAGACCTCGATGGTACCCACACCGGGCGCCTGGTTGCCCCAGCTGCTGCGCACGAAGGTGGCGACCGCCGCCACTTCCTCGTCCGACAGGGTCTGCTGGAACGGGGGCATGCCGTGCGGACGCGGGTTGCCGGCAGTGGCGGGCAGGTAGCCGCCCTGCAGCACCACGCGCACCAGGTTGGTGGGATCGGCCAGCGTGACCGCGCGGTTGCCGGCCAGAGCGGGGAACGCCCCAGGCTCGCCCTGCCCCGCGTCGCCATGGCATTGAGCGCACTGCTGCTCATACACCTTCGCGCCCCGGGACATGGCCGCGGAGGGCGGCGCGGGCGGCGTTGCGGGCGCGGGGCCGCCCTGCTGCGGCAAGGCCTGCAGGTACACCGCCATGGCGCGCGCGTCGGCGTCGGTCAGGTACTGCGTGCTGCGGAACACCACCTCGGCCATGGGGCCCAGCACCGAGCCGTGCGGGGCCACCCCGGTTTGGAGCAAGGCCACCACGTCCTCGGCGGGCCATTCCTTGACGCCCGCCTCGGCCGCCGCGTTGAGCGCGGGGGCATACCAGTTCTGCACGGGAATCAGCCCGCCGGTGAAGGCCTTGGCATCCGTGGTGGCGCCCAGCGCGTTGCGTGGCGTGTGGCAGGCGGTGCAATGGCCCAGGCCGTTGACCAGGTAGGCGCCCCGGTTGTACTCGGCCGTCTGTGCGGGCTCGGGCCGGGGTGTGCCCGGGGTGAAAAACAGCGCGCGCCACACGCCCAGCGCCGCCTGCGTGTTGTACGGGAAACGCAGCGCATGCGCCCGGTTGGCTTCGGCGGCGGCGGGCACGCTTTGCAGATAGGCAAAGATGGCATCGGAATCCTCGCGCGTGACCTGGGTGTAGTTGGGGTACGGGAAGGCGGGGTACAGCAGGCGCCCGTCCTTGCTGCGGCCATGGTGCATGGCGCGCCAGAACTCGGCCGAGGTCCAGCTGCCGATGCCCTGCGCCTTGTCGGGCGTGAGGTTGGAGCTGTGCACCACGCCGAACGGCGTCTCGATGCCGCGCCCGCCCGCGAACGGCGCGCCGCCCTGGGTGGTGTGGCAGGCCATGCAGTTGCCGACACGGGCCAGGTACTCGCCGCGCGCCACCAGCGCGGGCGTGCCCTGCAGCGTCTCGGCGCCGGGCAGCGGCTCTTCGCCGCGCAGGTTCAGGGTGACCAGTGCGGCGGCCGTGATGCCCAGGGCGGCCAGCACGGAAGAAATCGTCAAGAGGATGCGTTTCATGGATGACATCCCTCTCAGCGCGCCGCGCCGGAAGCGGCCGCCACGGGCACCTCGGCCACGCCGCCGCAGCGGGCGGGCATGGGGGCGGGCAGCGTGCGGGCGGGTTTGCCGCCCCCTGCCACGGGCTGGGCGGCCAGCCAGGCGGACACGGCGCTCACGTCGTCGGGCGTGAGCTGGCGGGCGATGTCGGCCATGCAGTCGGGCGCATGCGCGCGGCGCTGGCCGGTCTTCCAGGCGCCCAGCTGGCTGTTGAGGTAGTCGCGCGGCAGGCCCAGCAGGCCCGGGATGGACGGCGCCACGCCCGCCATGGCGCTGCCGTGGCACGACACGCAGGCCGGAATGCGGCGCGCGGCATCGCCCTGCTGCACCAGCTGGCGCCCCTGCTCCAGCGCGGCGGCCGGCGCCTGGGGTGCGGGCGGCGGCGGGTACGGCAGGTCCTGCGCGGCAAAGTGCTCGGCCATTTCACGCAGGTAGTCGTCCGTCAGGTGCTCGATGAGGTAGGTCATCTGCGGATAGCTGCGCCGCCCGTCGCGGAAGTTGAGCAGCTGGTTGGCCAGGTAGCCGGCCGGCTTGCCGGCGATGCGCGGAAAGTAGCCGTCGGGCGTGGCGCGGCCTTCCTTGCCGTGGCAGGCCGTGCAGGCCAGCACGCGCGAGGACATCGACGAGGCGGACACCGTGGCGGACGGGGCCGCCGCAGGGCTAGGCACGGGCTGGGCCCAGGCGCCAGCGCTCCACGCCAGCGCCATCGCGGCAGAAGCGCCGGCCAGGCGGGAAACAGGACGCAGCAGGCTGCGCAGGCAATCGATCATGGGGTTTTATCAGTAGGGAAGCGGCCGGCCCGCACACATCGCAACGGACACCAGCACATGCCGCCACTCTACGCCCCGCCCCAAAAACAGTACAGATTCAGTTTCTAGTTAAAAATACAGATCAGTTTGCCCTGGATCAACCCCAGCCCCCCATGAAACGCTACGAACGCCACGCCGACGCCATTGCCCAGCTCATCCACAGCGGCGCGCTGCGCCCGGGCGACCGCGTGCCCTCGGTGCGCGAGGCCAGCCGCACGCGCGGCATCAGCCCGTCCACCGTGTTCGAGGCGTACTACCTGCTGGAGGCCCAGGGCCTGATCCATGCGCGCCCGCGCTCGGGCTACTACGTGAGCGCCCGGCTGCCGGCCGCCGAGTCCCGGCCCGCCGAGCCCCTGCCCTCGCAGCCGGCGCACACCTCCACCGGCGTGGCCATCAGCGACCTGGTGTTCGAGGTGCTGGGCCTGGCGCGCGACCGCGACCTGGTGCCCCTGGGCTCGGCCTTCCCGGGGCTGGAGCTGTTTCCGCTGGAGCGCCTGGCGCGCTGCCTGGGCAGCGGCATGCGCAAGCTCGACCCCTGGAGCATCGTGCAAAGCCTGCCGCCCGGCGACGAGCGCCTGCGCCAGCAGATCGCGCTGCGCTACGGCCTGCACGGCATGGCCGTGGACGCGCAGGAGATCATCATCACCAACGGCGCGATGGAGGCGCTCAACCTCTGCCTGGAGGCCGTCACCCGCCCCGGCGACGTCGTGGTGGTCGAATCGCCCACCTTCTACGCCGCGCTGCAGGCGCTGGAGCGGCTGAACCTGCAGGCGCTGGAGGTGGCCACCCACCCGCGCGACGGCATCGACCTGACCGCGCTGGCCGAAGCCCTGGCGCGCCAGCCCCCGCACCAGCCCGTCAAGGCCTGCTGGCTGATGCCCAGCTTCCAGAACCCGCTGGGCAGCCTGATGCCCGAGGACAAGAAGCGCGAACTCGTGGCCCTGCTCGCGCGCCACCAGATCCCGCTGATCGAGGACGACGTGTATGGCGAACTGCACTTCGCCCCCCACCGCCCGCCCCCGGCCAAGGCCTTTGACGGCGAAGGCCTGGTGATGCACTGCAGCTCGTTCAGCAAAAGCCTGGCACCCGGCTACCGTGTGGGCTGGGTGGCGGCGGGCCGCTTTGCCACGGCGGTGCAGCGCCTCAAGCTCATGACCACGCTCTCGGCCGCCACGCCGTCGCAGCAGGCGTTGTCCGAGTACCTGGCCCAGGGCGGCTACGACCGGCACCTGCGCCAGCTGCGCCGCAGCCTGGCGCAGCAGCAGGCGACGGCGCTGGCGGCGGTGGCCCGGCATTTCCCACCGGGTACGCGTGTCGCGCAGCCCGAGGGCGGGTACTTCCTGTGGGTGGAGCTGCCCCCGCGGGTCGATGCCCTGCAACTGCACCGCCAGGCACTGCAGCAGGGCATCAGCCTGGCACCAGGACAGATCTTTTCGGCGGACCGGCGCTTTGCGAACTGTGTGCGCATCAACTACGGGCACCCCGCGCAAAGCCGCTTTGAAGCCGCCCTGGCCACCGTGGGCGCCCTGGCCTCGGCGATGGCACGAGAGCCGTCCGCTCCCACGAAGCTATCAAAACAGTAGCTGCCAGCGCTTACACATCAATCGCTTGGAGCCAGTTTTACCAAAATACCCCTTTTCACCGGGTTCCCTGGCCTCCAGGGCACCCGCCCTGCGGCGCATGCCCTTGCTTGCAGCAAACTGACATGCCGCCGCCGCGTTGGAAAGGCCCAACCTCGGGTTCTCCCGCCCTCGGCACAGCTCTTGCAACGGCATACTGGCGGCCGTCCGCAGCCGGGGCAGCGCTACCAGCCTGGCCCCGCGAGGCCTTTTCCACCCCACCCGACGCCCACCATGGCAGCACCCCAGCATGTCCCGTTCCTGACCGTGGAAGATGAAGACGACTGGGTCGTCTCGTTCGCGCTGGGCCCCGTGGGAGCCAGCCGCCTCACGCTCACGCGCACGCCCCACCTGGAATTCATGCTGCGGCCCGAACAGCGCGGCGTCTCCGTGGGCGGCGTGGAGGCGGGCCAGCGCGCCACCCTGCTGGTGGCCGTGCAATGGGGGCACAAGTGCGTGGACGTGGTGTCCACCGCCAGGCGCTACAGCCTGGACATCAGCAAGGTCGATGCCGCCACGCGCACCGCCGCGCTGCGCGTGCTGGGCAAGATGAACTTCGACCAGCGGTTCCAGCTGGCCAACGCCCAGTAAGCCGCCGTGCGGGCGACCGCACGGGTTCGCCGGGTCGCCTCAGGCCACCAGCGGGTCGAGCGGCCGCACCACCCGGCACGGGTTGCCCGCCGCCAGCACCCGCGCCGGCACGTCGCGGGTGACCACGCTGCCCGCGCCGATCACCGCACCATCGCCAATCGTCACGCCGGGGCAGATGATGGCGCCGCCGCCAATCCACACGTCCTCGCCGATGGTCACGGGCAGGCACAGCTCGACGCCGGTCGCGCGCTCTTCGGGCGACAAGGGGTGCGAGGCGGTGTAGATCTGCACGCCCGGCGCGCACAGCGTGCGGGCCCCGATGCGCACCGGCGCGCCGTCGAGCACCACGCAGTTGAAGTTGAAGTACACGCCTTCACCCAGAAAAATGTTGTAGCCGTAGTCGCAATGAAACGGTGGCGTGATCTGCACGCTGCCGGGCTGGCCCGGCAGCAGCTGCGCCTGCAGGGCTTGCAGCGCGGCAGCATCCGCCGCAGGCGCGTGGTGGATGGCGTGGCACAACTGGCGGGCGCGCAGGCGGTCGGCGACCAGCTGCGGGTCGGCGGCCATGTACGGCGCGCCGGAGATCATCTTGTCTTTCTCGGAGGTCATCGGGTGATTCTGCCCTGTGCCATCCCCCTCCACCGGCCTGCCCGCCCGCCTACCCAGCCAGCGCCGTCCACTTGCGCTCGCTCGCGGCGGACTCCACCACCTTCTCGATGAAGCGCACGCCCTCGGCCCCGTCTTCCACGCGCGGGTAGTCGGCCTCCAGCGCGCTGGCGGTTCTGCCCGCAACCCGGGCGCGGATGTCCGCCGCCACGCCCAGGTAGACGTTGGCAAACGCTTCGATGAAAGCCTCCGGGTGCCCGGCCGGAATGCGCCCCGCGCGCAGGGCCGATTCGCTCAGCCAGGGCGAGCCGCGCGTGAGGATGCGGCGTGGCCCGTCCACCGGCGAATGCACCAGGTGGTTGGGGTCCTCCTGCCGCCACACCAGCGTGCCCAGCGTGCCGGACACCTGCAGGCGCACATCGTTCTCCAGCCCCGCCGCCACCTGCGACGCGACGATCACGCCGCGTGCGCCGCCCGCATAGCGCAGCAGCAGCTGTGCATCGTCGTCCAGCCGGCGGCCGGCGCCGAAGGTGGTGAGGTCGGCGCACAGCGCCTCCGGCCGCTGGCCGGTGACGGTGGCGGCCAGGTTCTCGGCGTGCGATCCGATGTCGCCCATGGTGCCCACGGCGCCGCTGCGCGCGGGGTCCAGCCGCCAGTCGGCCTGCTTGTTGCCGCTGCCCTGCTCCACCGCCGTGGCCAGCCAGCCCTGGTTGTATTCCACGGTGACCTTGCGCAGCGTGCCCAGGGCGCCGCTCTGCACCAGGTGGCGCGCCTCGCGCACCATGGGGTAGCCGGTGTAGTTGTAGGTCACGCCGAACACGGTGCCGGCCTTCTTCACCGCCGCCACCAGCTCATCGGCCTGCGCGCTGGTGTGCACCAGCGGCTTGTCGCACACCACATGAAAGCCCGCCTGCACAAAGGCCAGGGCCACCGGGTGGTGCACATGGTTGGGGGTGACGATGCTCACCAGGTCGATGCGGTCGCCCGGGCTGCGGCGCAGTTCGTCGGCCAGCAGGTCTTGCCAGGTGCCGTGGTTGCGGTCGTCCGCCAGGCCCAGCTCGGCGCCGGATGCGCGGGCCCGCTCGGGCGATGACGACAGCGCGCCCGCCACCAGCTCGAACTGGCTGTCGAGCGCCATGGCCTTGCGGTGCACCGCACCGATGAAGGCGCCGTGGCCACCGCCCACCATGGCGCAGCGGAGCTTTCTTTCACTGGACATACGAAAAGCCTTTGCTCGCTGTGTGTTGTTGTCGGTTTGAGGAGCGCGGCTAGGCCTGCTTGTCCCGTGCAAAGACGGCATCGAATGCGCCCGCCGCGGGCTTGAAGTCGAGCCGCTTGCAGAACGCCGCGCTCTCGGTGGCGCCGTGCACGCGGTCCATGCGGCTGTCTTCCCACTCGACCGAGAGCGGGCCCTGGTAGCCGATGTCGTTGAGCGCGACGATGATGGATTCGAAATCGATCATCCCGCGCCCCACGCTGCGAAAGTCCCAGTGGCGCCGGGCATCGCCAAAGCTGGTGTGCCCGCCGAAGGTGCCCACCGTGCCGTCGCCCTTGCCCCACCACACGTCCTTCATGTGGGCGTTGTAGATGCGGCCTGCAAACTGGCGGATGAACTTCACATAGTCCACGCCCTGGTAGGCCAGATGGCTCGGGTCGTAGTTGAAGCCGAAGCGCCGGTGCTGGTTGACCGCCGCGATCGCGCGCTCTGCCGAGGCGATGTCGAACGCGATCTCGGTGGGGTGCACCTCCAGCGCGAAGTTGATGTCGTGCTGTTCGAACACATCGAGGATGGGGCCGAAGCGCTGGGCGAAATCGGCAAACCCCTTGTCCCAATACGCCTGCGTGGTGGGCGGAAACGCGTAGATCGAATGCCACACCGACGAGCCCGTGAAGCCCGTGACCGTCTTCACACCAAACCTGGCGGCAGCACGCGCCGTGTCGGCCAGCTCGGCGGCGGCGCGCTGGCGCACGCCCTCGGGCTCGCCGTCGCCCCACACATGCGGCGGCAGGATGGACTGGTGGCGCTCGTCGATCAAGTCGCACACGGCCTGGCCCACCAGGTGGTTGCCGATGGCAAAACACTGCAGGCCGTGCTGGGCCAGCAGTGCGTGTTTGTCCTTGACGTACTGGGGCGACGACAGCGCCTCCTGCACGTTGAAATGGTCGCCCCAGCAGGCCAGCTCCAGGCCGTCGTAGCCCATGCTGCGTGCCAGCGGCGCGAGTTCTGCCAGCGGCAGGTCGGCCCATTGGCCGGTGAAGAGGGTGACGGGTCTTGGCATGGCGGCTCCCAAGGGGCGTGGGGTTGCAGGTGCGAAGCGGCAAGCAGCTATATTTTCGATAGCTGCTTGCGCTTGATGGATAAGCGCTAGAGGCCTATTTGACTCAAAAACACCATCAGAATGGCGAGTCTGGGAAGTAGAAGCTCTTCGCGTTTTCCTTGGTGATGAGCACCGACGGAATGATCGTCGTCGCAGGCAGCTTCTCGCCCTTGATGCGCGCCTCGGCCGTGAGCTTGATCGAGTCGTAAATGAACTTGGGGCTGTACGACACATTGGCCTGGATCAGCGGGTTGCTGCCGTCGGCCAGCGTCTTGATCATGCCCTTGGCACCCGCGCCGCCGAACACCAGCTTGATGTCCTTGCGCTTGGCCTGCTCGATGGCCTTGAGCACGCCCACGGCCATGTCGTCGTCGGCCGCCCACACCGCGTCGATCTGCGGAAAGCGGGTCAGGTAGTCCTGCATCACCTTGAAGGCATCGTCACGGTTCCAGTTGGCGTACTTGGCGTCCAGCAGCTTGATGTCGGGGTGGTTCTTCAGCACCGCGTTGAACGCGTCCATGCGCTCGTTGTCCAGCGTGGTCGCAATGCCGCGCATGGCCACCACGTTGCCCTTGCCGTTCAGCGCCTTGGCGATGTACTCGGCCGGAATCTTGCCAAACGCCGTGTTGTCACCGGCCACATACGCGTCCTGTGCGCTGGTGTCCGTCAGGCCGCGATCCACCACCGTGACGTACACACCCTTGGCCTTGACCTGGGCCACGGGCTTGGTCAGCGCCGCCGATTCGAACGGGAAGATGACCAGGGCGTTGATCTTGTTCACCGTGACCAGATCCTGCAACTGGTTGGCCTGTTCGGGCGCGCCGCCTGCGGTCTTCACGATCACCTGCAGGCCGGGGTGGGCCTTCTCCAGGTCCTTCTTGGCCTGGTTGGCCCAGTACACGATGCCACCGGTGAAGCCGTGCGTGGCCGACGGAATGGCCACGCCCACCACCGTCTTGTTGGCCTGGGCTATCGCCGGGCCTGCCAACGCCAGCGCGGCGGCGGCACCCACGGCCGAGAGGGCCAGGCGGCGGGTGAAGGAAGAAGTTGTCTTGCTATTCATGATGCGTTGTCTCCTGTTGCTATTGCTTTGCTGAAAAATGGCCATGAAAGCCTGGCCGACTGGGGAACACTGACGAAATCAAAAACCGTTGAGGGCACCTTTGGCCTGCGCCCGTGGCCGTTCGCCCTGAGCTTGTCGAAGGGCTGCCAACACAGGGCGCGAGTGCTCAGGCTTCGACAGGCTCAGCCCGAACGGTTGGGGGGTTGGGAGTGCCTTGCGGGGTGAGTGAAAGGAATGAAGTCGCGACACAGCCATCACCTCTTGCCGCGCTGCATGAATGCGACGGCAATGATCACGAAGCCCTGCACCGCCGCATTCAGGTACACGCTGATGATGCTGGTCAGGTTCAAGATATTGCTGATCACCGACAGCAGGATCGCCCCCACCACCGTGCCGGTGATGCTGCCCGCCCCGCCCTTGAGCACCGTGCCGCCCACGATGACGGCGGCAATCGCCTCCAGCTCCCACAGCAGCCCCGTGGTGGGCGATGCAGAACCGAGCCGTGGCACGTACAGCAGCGTGGCAATACCCACGCACACGCCGAGCAGCATGTAGGTCAGAATCTTGATCTTGTGCACGTCCACCGCCGCGTACTGCGCCACCTGCTCGTTGGAGCCGATGGCCTGCACATAGCGGCCATAGGCCGTGCGGTTCAGGATCACGCCGCCGATGACAGCGACCAGCAGGAAGATCCACACCGGGATCGGCACACCCAGCAGGTTGGCGTAATACACCGGGCTGTAGATGTCCGACAGGTCGTTCTCGAGCGTGATGGCGCCGCCGTTCGAGAAATACGTGAGGTACGCGCGGAAGATGCCCAGCGTGCCCAGCGTCACGATGAAGGGCTCGATGCGCCCCTTGGTGATGAGCAGGCCGTGCACCAGCCCAAACACCGCGCCCAGCACCACGGCCAGCAGCATGCCCACCACCACGGCCGCCATGGGCGAGCCCAGCACGGGCGCCATCGCGTTCATGAACAAGATGACCGAGCCTGCGATCAGCGCCGCCATCGACCCCACCGACAAATCGATGCCGCCAGAGATGATCACAAAGCACATCCCCACCGCGATGATGCCGATGAAGGCCGTGCGCGTGAGGACGTTCATCACGTTGTCGTAGGTGGCGAAGTTGCTGTTGAGCAGCGTGCCGGCAATGCACAGCAGCACCAGCCCGATGACCGGGCCCAGCCCGTGCAGCTTGCCCCACCAGGCCGTGGCGCCGCCGTGGCGGCCTGCACCAGGTACAGCGGTTGCTGCGGCAGCCGCTGCGGTGGATGCGTTTTCAGCGGGTACCTGTGGCATGTGCGATCAACTCCTCTTCGGTCAAATTAGGCTCTTGGAGCGTGGTCTGCAGCCGCCCGGCGCGCATCACCGCCACGCGGTGGCACAGGCCGATCAGCTCCATCAGTTCGGAAGAAATCACCACCACCGCCAGCCCCTGCTCGGCCAGGCGCTGCACCAGGTGATAGATCTCGCGCTTGGCGCCCACGTCCACGCCGCGCGTGGGCTCGTCCAGCACCACCACGCTGGGGCCGGGGTGCAGCACCTTGGCCAGCGCCAGCTTTTGCTGGTTGCCGCCCGACAGCGACGACGCGCGCACCTCCAGCGACCCGGTGCGGATGCCGAACTCCTGCACCGCATCGCGCAGCGCAGCCTGCTCGGCCGCCGGGTCGAGCCAGGGCTTGGCATAGCGCTCCAGCGCCATCAGCGTCAGGTTGGGCCGCAGGCTGAAGTGCACGTGCAGGCCCTTGCCCTTGCGGTCTTCGCTCAGGTACGTGAGGCCGTGGCGCGCCGCATCGCGCGGGCTTTTCAAATTCACCGGCTTGCCGGCCAGCTCCACCGTGCCGGCCGAGCGCGGGCGCAGGCCTAGCAGGCCCTCGAACAGCTCGGTGCGGCCAGCGCCCACCAGCCCGGCAAAGCCCAGAATCTCGCCGCGCCGCACGTCAAAGCTCACCTCCTCGGCCCAGCCCGGCACCGAGAGGCCGCGCACCTGAATGGCGGGCTCTCCACCCGCAGGCGCAGGCAGCTTGGGCGGGAACAGATCCGCCAGCTCGCGGCCCACCATCAGGTTGGCCATCTGCCGCCGCGTCACGCTGGCCGTGGCCTCGCGCGCCACCAGCAGGCCGTCGCGCATCACCACCACCTCGTCGGTGGTGCGTTCCACTTCGTCGAGCTTGTGCGATATGTAGATGATGGTCACGCCCGCCGCCTTGAGCCCCGCCATCAGCGCAAACAGGCGCTCCGTCTCGCCCGGGGTCAGCGTGGCGGTGGGCTCGTCCATGATGAGCAGGCGCGCATTGCGGGCCAGCGCGCGGGCAATCTCCACCAGCTGCTTCTCGGCCACGATGAGCTTCTTCACCCGCGTGTCAGGGTCGAGCGGCAAACCCACCTGTGCCAGTGCAGCGCGCGTCTTCTCGCGCATCGCCTTGTCATCCAGGAAAGGGCCCTTCTTGATCTCATGGCCCAGAAAGATGTTCTGCGCAATCGTCAGGTCGTCCGCCAGGTTGAACTCCTGGTGGATGAGCACGATGCCCTGCGCCTCGGCCGCGCGCGATCCGCCGCCCGGGGCACGCACCGCGCCATCCACCACCACCTCGCCGGTGGTCGGACTCTCGTACCCCGCCAGAATCTTCATCAACGTGGACTTGCCCGCGCCGTTCTCGCCCAGCAGGCCGTACACACGCCCCGGCTGCAGCGCAAAGCCCACGCCGTGCAGCACGCGCACCGGGCCGAACTCCTTGGTCACATTGCGAAACTCGACAGCGACGCTCATCGTGTGGCCCCCACGGCATTGGCTTTGGTCGCAGAAGAAGAGGCACGCGGCGACAGCGCCAAGCTCTGCTGCATGGCCAGCACACCCGCGCCCACCACCCCCGCATCGTCGGCCAGCGGCGCGTACTGAATCTCCAGGTGCCGCGTGGAGAGCGCCAGCGACCGGTGGTACACGCTCTGCCGCACCGACGCGAGGAACAGCGGCCCCATGTCCGTCACCCGCCCTGCAATGAACACGTGCGACGGGTTGAAGAAATTCACGATGGACGCCAGCATCTGCCCCACCAGGCTGCCCGCCCGCTGGATGATTGCGTTGGCCGCCACATCGCCCGCACGGCTGGCCTGGGCCACGTCCTCGGTGGTCAGCGTGCCGGTGGCCTGGAGGCGCTCGGCCAGCAT
This sequence comes from Acidovorax sp. A79, assembly GCF_041154505.1. Taxonomy (GTDB): domain Bacteria; phylum Pseudomonadota; class Gammaproteobacteria; order Burkholderiales; family Burkholderiaceae_C; genus Acidovorax. Next base: position 5,578,304 of record NZ_AP028672.1, on the reverse strand, counting down.
CGCGCTCTCGCCACGCTCCACGGCCTCCATCGCCATGCGCGCCATGGCGGGTGCTGCCGCCATCGCCTCCACACAGCCCTGGTTGCCGCAGTGGCAGCGCGGCCCGCTCTGGTCCACGCAGATGTGGCCCACGTCACCGGCCGACCCGTTGGCGCCCCGGTACACCTGCCCGTGGCACACAATGCCGCAGCCAATGCCCGTGCCCACCTTGATGACGAGGAAGTTGGGCAGATTGCGTTGCAGCCGCCACAGCTCACCCAGCGCCATCAGGTTCACGTCGTTGTCCACAAACACCGGCGCGGCAAACGCCTCGCGCAGGTAGTCGCGGATGGAAAAGCCGTCCCAGTCGGGCATCAGCGGCGGGTTGACGAGTTGGCCGCTTTCAAAATCCACCGGCCCCGGCAGGCCCATGCCGATGGCAATGACCTGCGACGCCGCCAGCCCGCAGCGCGCCATCAGCTCCCGCATCAGCCCGCGCAGCCGCGCCAGAATCACGCCCGGCCCCTGGCGCACATCGGTGGGCTCACGGTGCCGCGCCAGCACGGTCATGTCGGGCCGCATGATCGCTACCTGCATGCTCGTCGCGCCCAGGTCGGCGCCAATCACCACGCCCAGGGTTTCGCTCAAACGCAGGGTTTCGGCCCGCCGGCCGCCAGAGGATTCCTGCAGGCCCACCTCGTCGAGCAGGCCTTCGTCCAGCAGCGCCGCGACCATGGCGTTGGCCTTGCTCTTGGAATACGCCAGGCGCTGCGCGAGCGCATTGCGCGACGCGCCTGCGGACCAGAAGATGGTCTGCAAGACGCCCAGGTCTTCGGCGCCGCAGTGACTCCAGCGGGTGGATGGCAAGGCTTGTCTCCTGTCGTTGTGGTGCAGCACCTCATGGGGGTGGGTGCTTGACAGGGATGCTATGCGGTCTACTTTGGCCGGGCAAGACTGAACTTTGAACGAATTTAGTTCAAAGATATGGTGGCTGCGCGCAGTTGCCGTTCCGAAGATGAGATTTTTTCTTAGACGAAAAACGAGGGATCGCTTTAAATCGTAGTTACGCCCTGGTACTCAATTCACGCCGTGAGCAGCAGCTTCCCATACTCAACAACAGGAAGAAAAATGAAAATCAGCGAAAGATTCAAACTGGAATCTACTCAATTTGAGTTGGACTTTGTTGACATAGACACCGACGTTGATCTTCCACTTTTTGTGGATCCATTTTTTCTAGGCTGCCGCTCGGACTCATGGTCTGTGAATGCGACCCGCACGCTTCGAAGTTTTTTTCAAGCTTTTATTAATCTTATTCGAGACGGCGAAGAAGACCAGGCAAGGGCTCTTTTCGACTATCTACATGAGCCCAATGAAACGTGCTTAGGCCTGTCTATAGGCAGACCTCGTGGCAATGCGATTGGCTCCATCGACAGCCAAAAGCTATTCAATAGCATTGCTCAAAGTGAGGCTGTAGCCACCGGGATTGTGGAGGATTTGGAAGATTTTCGTCTTTTTATCGACGGAATTGATAAAGACAAAGTATCAGACATGACCACAAACATAATTCGCGGCCATCTTGTCAAATACACACAAGAGCAATGCAAATTATGGGGTATCGCGTTAAATGAAAACATTCAATCTGGATTTTTTTGGGATCGTACCACACATAACTGGATTAATCAACACGAATCAATGCTCGTTATAGAAGGGCGAAAAATATTGCTAACCCCAAAAGGCATCGTTTCCTACTCAAAAAAATACACTCCTCAAAAATACTATAACCATTTCGTGCTGGAATACTTGCAACATGAGAATTTGCGAAACTATTCGCGCCTTGTCCAATATCGCAATGATGGAACCCCATATGTCACAAAAAAGTCTTTAAAAGAGTTACCAGAATCGGAATACTCAAAAAACTTTCTCGCATCCTTCACAAGCTCTCATCCCGAGGTATTTCGAGATTTCAAGGATTGGATCAAAAATACGGCCACGGCAATTTCGAATGAAGAACTTAACGACGCGGATCCGATTTCCATTTCACAGTATTTGATTTCCAGACTTGGAAATATCCAACCAGGTGGAGAGAGCGCATCAAAGTACCACAGACTTGCCGTTGGCATTCTGGAATTTCTCTTCTATCCCCACGTCACCTCTCCGATAGTAGAGAGAGAGATCCATGATGGACGAAAGCGAATCGATATAACATTTGACAACTCTGCAAATACAGGATTCTTTCATCGACTACACACAAATTACCAAACCCCCGCTCAGTTCATATTTGTAGAATGCAAAAATTACTCACGCGACGTTGCAAACCCCGAAATAGACCAATTATCCGGGCGGTTTTCAATTAATCGAGGTAAATTTGGCTTGCTTTTGTGTAGATCGGTAGATAACATGGATCTACTATTAGCAAGGTGTAACGACACATACGTCGATGGAAGAGGAATTATGATTCCAATCGTTGATGATGATTTGGTATCAATGCTTAACAAAATTAAGGATGGCGTTGCAAATCCGCATGAGCAGTTCTTAACAGAAAGATTTCGTTCAGTAGCATTGAGATGAGCGTCAGACACTACTTGGAGTTATGAATAGTGAACAGCCAACGGTCGTGCTCCCTGCCCCGTCCTGACCGCCTCTGCCACGATCAGATGCGCCGCGACACGCCCACCGCGTCGCACCAACGTTGGTAGTCCACCCGCCGATCCGCCGTGGTAATCCGCTGCAGCACCGCATGGTGCGGCCCCAGGTACTCCACGCTGCCCTTGACCACCACATGCACAAGCAGCTCTTCGGTACCCGTCGCCTCCCACCAGTCCACATTGCCGGCGGGCTCGTGGATGTAGTCGCCCAGCCGCACTACGCGGCCGTCGTTCAGGCGGCGCTCACCCGCCAGCGTCAGGGCGTGCACCTCGCCCGTGTGCCGGTGCAGGCCCAGCCGCGTGCCGGGTGACAGGCGCATCAGTTCCACCCAGCCGGCATCGTCAGGAAGGAACTGAATGGGCAGGGACCACTTGCCTTCGCCTTCAGGAATCCAGTCGGCCAGGCCCGCACGCTCCAGCGTCTGGGCCACGATCACATCGGCAAGGTGGTTGTTCGTTGTCGTCATCGTCATGTCGGTGCTCCTGGGTAGCTATTGGTCGATGGCTTGCTTGATTGATTGCTTGATCGCTTATTGCTCGGGATGCTGGTGGCGGTATTCCTGCGTGCGGCCGCCAAAGCCGTACGCGGTGGCGCGCACGTCCTGCACATAGACATAGCTTTCGGGGTGCAGCGCGCCCAGCAGGCCCTCGAAGGCTGCGAACGCCTCGGCGATGTAGCGCGCCTTTTCGGCCTTGGTGTTGGTCTCGTCCACCACCTTGACGTCGAAGTAGAAGCTCGACTGTTTCAGGTCGGCCAGCGACCGGCCGGCGATGTACCAGTCCGCCGGGTCGACAAAGGTGATGGCCACGGCCGTGAGGTCGCGCCGCTTGCCGAGCACGCGGGTGGTCAGGTCCAGCAGGGTTTCTGCGATGCGGGCAGACAGCTCGGGCGTGCGTTGGGCAGACACTTTGACGTTGAGGATGGGCATGGAGGGCTCCTGTTGAATGCATTGGGTTGAAGGAGCCTTCACTGTAGAAATTGCGCCCCGCCACGGAAACCGCCCGTGGCGATAATGGCTTTTGCTCCGCACGCAAAGGCGCGCTCGATGAAAAAAGAACCTCGCTCCTTCCTCCCCGATCCGGCCGACCTGCGGTGGCTGGTGCGGTCGCTCGACCTGCGCTCGTTTTCTGCGGCGGCGCGCGAGATGGATGTGGCGGTGTCGGTGGTCGCGCGCGGTGTGGACCGGCTGGAGGCCGGCTACGGCGTGCGCTTGCTGCGCCGGTCCACGCACGGCCTGTCGGCCACGCCCGAGGGCGCAGAGCTGGCGCAGGAAGCGCGTGCCTTGCTGGCGCAGCTGGAGGACATCGGGGCATCGCTGTCCGACCGGCGCAGCCGGGTGGCGGGCACCTTGCGCCTGGCCTCCAGCCAGGAGATCTGCGAGGCGCTGGTGCTGCCCCACCTGGCAGACCTGCAGGCGCGCTACCCCGCGCTGCGGGTGGAGCTGCTGGCCGATGACCGCGTGGCCGACCTGGTGACGGAGGGCATCGACGTGGCGCTGCGCACCACCGTGGGCCACAGCGACCTGGTGGTGGCGCGCGAACTGGGCCGGTTCGAGCGGCGCCTGTACGCGGCCCCTGGATATCTGGAACAGCACGGCACGCCCGCCGAGCCTAGCGAGCTGCAGCAGCACCACACCGTCACGCACACCGCGCAGGGGCCGGCGGTGACCTGGGCCTTTCGCAACGCACAGGGCAAGCCGCTGGAGGTGACCGTGCGCTCGCGCCTGGCCGCCAGCAGTTCGGCCCTGGTGCACCACGCGCTGGTGGGCGGTGCGGGGGTCGGCATGCTGTCCAGCCCGCTCGCGGCGGCCGACGTGGCGCAAGGCCGGTTGGTGGAGGTGCTGGCGCCTTTTGCGTCCCGCACCGTGCACACGCTGTACGCGGTGTCGTCACCGGGCCGGCGCAATGCGGCCAGGGTGAAGGCGGTGATTGATTTTCTGGTGAAGGCGTCGAAGGACCGGTGGGCGCTGGCGCCTGTGCGTTGAGGGGCTCTTGTGCCACGCCGGCTGGCTGGTACGGGGGCTGCTGGCCCGGTGCTGCAGCAAACCCGCATGGAGATCAGCAAGGCGCGGTTCATCCGGGATCAAGGACCGCCTTCCGTTCAGCAGTCACTCGGCGGCCGTTGCCACCCAACCCCTGAACGCAAACCCCATGTAAAACATCCGCACATCGCCGAACCCCGCCTCGCGCAGGATCGCCTCGTCCTCTTGTGGCGTCAGCACGGCCAGCTCGGCCGCCACCTTGGCCCGCCCCCGCTCGGCCATCTCCGGCGCCATGCCGGACGCCACCTGAAATGCCGCATAGCGCGACAGCCACAGGTTGCGCTCCCCTGCCCCGCCGTCGCCGCCAGCACCTTCACCATCGGCCACGCTCAGGTGCACCGCGACGAACGGCGCCCCGGGCTTCAACCGCCGCCGGATCTCGGCCACCATGGCCGCACGCTCCTCGCGCGGCACAAAGTGAAAAGTCAGCAAACACGTCGCGCCATCGAACGGCCCGACCGGTGCGCCCTGCACATAGCCGTGGTGCAGCGCCACGCGGTCGCCCGACACGCCCGCGCCTTGCAGCCGCTGCGCCGCCAGGTCCAGCATGGGCTGGCTCGGGTCCACGCCGTCGAAGCGCCAGCCGGTGTGCGCCAGCGCCATGTCTTCCAGCTCCAGCCCGCCGCCTGCGCCCACCACCAGCACGCGGCCGTCGGCGGACACGCGCTCGGCCAGCAGGATGCGGACCATGGGCAGCAGGCTGTCGTAGCCGGGCACGTTGCGGCGCGGGCCTTCGGCGTAGCGGGCGACGGCGGCGGGGTCGGTGAAGGGGGATGTGGTGGTGGGATGGGTCATGGTGTGGGTGCGGTGGATGCGGTGGGTATGGCGTTTTGCGGTGGGGTGAGCCAGGGGCTGGCAAGGCGGGCGCATGGTTTCGACAGGCTCAACCCGAACGGATGGGGGTGTGCGGCTACGGCAAAAAATCAAGCCAAATCGGCACCTTGCGCTTGGCTATCAAGCGCTAGCAGCTATCACTTCAGTAGCAAACCGTGAGTCCGCCAGCGCTCCTTCTGGGCGCATGCTAACATCACGCAACTTTGAATGTTGCATGAAACGAGATAGCCGCCTTTCCAATGTCCTCCACGCGCTGCTGCACATGGCAGAGATGGATGGCCCCGCCACGTCCGAGTCGCTGGCGCAGGCCATGCAGACCAATCCGGTCGTGGTCCGCCGCCTGATGGCGGGGCTGCGGTATGCGGGTTTTGTCTCGTCGGCCAAGGGGCATGGCGGGGGGTGGGTGCTGTCGTGCCCGCTGTCCGAAGTGACTCTGCGCGACATCCACGAAGCGCTGGGCGCGCCCACGCTGCTGGCGGTGGGCAACCGGGTCGAGAGCCCGGGCTGCATCGTCGAACAGGCCGTCAACCGCGCGCTGACCGACGCTTACCAGGCCGCCGAAGAGGTGCTGCTGGCTCGCCTGGGCGAGGTGACGCTGGCGCAGCTGTCGGCCGAGTTTCATCAAAGCATGGTGGCCGGGTGCCACGGTCACAAGGAGATTTCTCATGGCGACAGCAGCAATGACAACAACCCAGGCGTATGAGGTGATCGTGATAGGCGGCAGCTTTGCCGGCCTGTCGGCCGCGATGCAGCTGGCGCGGGCCCGGCGGCGCGTGTGTGTGGTGGATGCGGGCCAGCCGCGCAACCGGTTTGCGGCGGCATCGCACGGCTTCTTCGGGCAGGACGGCGAGCCGCCGCTGGCGATGATCGAGCAGGCGCGGCGCAAGCTGCTGGCCTACCCCACGGTGGCGCTGCGCCAGGGCACGGCCGTGTCTGCGACGGCGCAGCAAAGCGCGGGGTCGCCGGAGAGCGGCTTTACCGTGGTGCTGGACGATGGCACGCACCTGGAGGCTCACAAGCTGGTGCTGGCCTTTGGCGTTCAAGATGGCCTGCCCGACATTGTGGGCCTGCGCGAGCGCTGGGGCGCCAGCGTGCTGCACTGCCCCTACTGCCACGGCTACGAGTTTGCGGGCCAGCGCCTGGGCGTTCTGTACCACTCGCCGCAGTCGGGCATGCACGCGCAGCTGATCGCCGACTGGGGCCCGACCACCCTCTTCCTGAACGGCGACACCACGCTGGAGCCCGCCGAGCGCGAGCGGCTGCTGGCGCTGGGCATTGCGGTGGAGCCTGCGCGCATTGCGGCGCTGGAAGGCGACGGCGGGGCATTGCACGGCGTGCGCCTGCAGGCCCATGGCGACAGCGACGCGCGTCTGCTGCCGCTGGACGCCCTGTACGTGGCCGCCACCACGCGCCCCGCCAGCCCGCTGGCCGAGCAGCTGGGCTGCGCAATGGACGACGGCCCCATGGGCCCGTGCATCCGCACCGATGCGAACAAGATGACCACAGTGCCGGGCGTGTATGCGGCGGGCGACGCCACGCTGATGCGGCACAACGCCACGCTGGCGTCGGCCGAAGGCGTGCTGGCGGGCGTGGGGGCGCACCAGGCGATGGTGTTTGGGCAATAAGAGCAGCTAACAAAACTCTTCTGGCGTTGTTGCCGCGTCTTGTCGTACTGCTCGTACTGCCTGCGACGCAGCGCCTAGCCAGAACCGCTTCGCTGATTTTTGTTAGCCGCTCCAAGTAGCGCAGCGCTGCCGCGGCACCAGGCCACAAAGTAGCAAGATCGGCTAAGTACGGCGCGCAAGCTGCGGCACACTCTGCGGCCATGAGCCTGGACCAGAGTGCCGATCAGCATTACCGCAACCGCGTGGCCCGCGTGATCGCCCACATCGTGGCGCACCCGCTGGCAGCGCTTCGGCTGGAAGACCTGGCCGCCATTGCCCACTTTTCCCCTTTCCACTTCCACCGCGTCTACAGCAGCATTGCGGGCGAAACCGTGGCCACCACGGTGCGCCGCGTGCGCCTGGCGTTGGCCACGCAGCTGCTGGAGCAAGGCGGGCAGAGCATCACCCAGGTGGCGATGGAGGTGGGCTACGACAGCCCGCAGGCCTTCACCCGTGCGTTCAGCCAGTTCACCGGGCAATCGCCACGGGCATTCCAGCGGGATATGCACCGCCTCATCCTTGATCCAGGCGCCGCAGACGCGCATGCAAACGCGCATGCAAAGGCCGAGCAAACGCTGGCCGTGCAGATCGTTGAGCGCCCGGCGCAGCGCCTGCATGCATTGCGCCACCAGGGGCCGCCATCCACCATCCCCCACACGCAGCGGCGGCTGTACCTGCAGTGCGGCCAGCGCGCAGCCCACCGGCTGGGCGCATCTTGCGGTGACCCGCAGGACGTGGAGGGCGGCGGGTTTCGCTACTACGCGGCGGTGGTGCTGCCAGAGCCGCTGCCGCCGGCAGATGGCGGGCTGGAACTGCTGGACATCCCCGCAGGCCTGTATGCACGCCACACGCTCACCGGCCCCTATACGCGCATCAATGCGGCATTGGCGGCCATCCACACACGCTGGCTCCCGGCCAGCGGCTATGAGCCGGACGACCGCCCCACGCTGGAGCACTACCTCAACTCCCCCCGCAACGCCGCGCAGGCGGACCTGCGCACCGACCTGCTGATTCCCATCCGCCCCACCACATCCCCATGACCCGTTTTCGCTGGCTCTTTCGTTCTCTTTTGCCCGCAGCGCTCTGCGGCGCCACCACCCTGGCCCAGGGTGCGGGCTTTGCCTTTGTCGAGGTGCCTGCAGACAAGGACGGGCCCGCGCTGCGCGGCGCCGTGTGGTCGCCCTGCAGCGCGCCGCCGGGCCGCATCGACCTGTCGCCGCTGGTGCTGCAAGGCACGCGGGACTGCCCCCTCACCGGCCAAGGCCTGCCGTTGATCGTCATGTCGCACGGCGCGGGCGGTTCGGCCCTGGGGCACCACGACACGGCGGCCACGCTGGCCGAGGCGGGCTATGTGGTGGCCGCCATCAGCCACCCGGGCGACAATTTTCAGGACCTGAGCCGCCAGGGCCACCTGTCGGCCTTTGCCACGCGGCCCGTGGACATGAAGCGGCTGACGGACTACATGCTGGGCGCGTGGCCCCAGCGCGCGCAGCTGGACGCGGGCAAGGTCGGTTTCTTCGGCTTTTCACGCGGCGGCTACACGGGCCTGGTGGCTATCGGCGCCGTGCCGGACTGGACGTCACGGCAGGACCTGTGCTCGCCGCTATCCACCCGCCCCTTGTGCGGCGAGATCCGGCGCAAAGAAATCCCCGCCACGCCCGCGCCGGACCCGCGCATTCGGGCGGCAGTCATCGTCGACCCCTTGAGCGTGTTCGATGCCAAAGGCCTGGGGCAAGTCAAAACCCCCGTCCAGCTGTGGGCCTCGGCACTGGGCGGCGATGGCGTCACGCTGCAAAGCGTGGAGACCGTGCGCCAGGGCCTGCCCAGCGCGCCCGAGTGGCATCTGGCCGCCAACGCGGGGCACTTCGCCTTTCTGGCGCCCTGCTCGCCAGCGCTGGCCGAGGCAGTGCCGGGCATCTGCCGCGATGGCGCGGGGTTTGACCGCGTGGCCTTTCACCAGGTTTTCAATGCGCAGGTGCTGGCGTTCTTTCAGCGGCACATCGGGGCAGCCAAAGCGCCCTGACGGCAGGCTGGAATTCGTCGCGCCCACACGGCCCGTGGGTTGACGCAGCGAGCGCCAGCCACCTACACTGCCAACCTCGCATCTGATCCTTGGAATCGGAGCGAACCGCAAAGCCCTCCACCACCGTCGAGGGCTTTTTTTCGTCCGCCCTATGGAAAGCTCTCCCTGCTTGCAGAGAGGGCTTTTTGCATTTCTGGAGCCTTTCTCATCATGCACACCGCTTCGACACACGCCGCTCCCGCAGCCGTTGCAGGCACCGTCCCCCGCATTCACCTGGTCATTGGGCCGGTGGGCGCGGGCAAGTCCACCTTCGTCCGCCAATTGGTGCAGCAGCACCGCGCCGTGCCGCTGAACCTGGACGACTGGATGGCCACGCTGTTTTCGCCGGACCGGCCCGATACCGCCGATGTGATGGCCTGGTACGTGCCCCGCACCCTGCGCTGCCTGGAGCAGATCTGGAAAACCGCAGAAACCGTGCTGGCCGCGGGCAACGATGTGGTGCTGGAGGCGGGCCTGATCCAGCAGCACCAGCGCGACGCCTTTTATGCGCGCATGGGGCCGTGGGCCGACGCCATGGTGGTGTACGTGCTCGACGCACCGCGCGAGGTGCGGCGCGAACGCGTGTTGCGGCGCAATGCCGATCAGGGAGAGACGTTCTCGATGGTGGTGCCCCCGCACATCTTTGAGCTGGCCAGCGACCTGTGGCAGCCGCCCAGTGATGCGGAGTGCGCCGAGCGGTCGGTGGTGTTTGTGCGGATGGCAGAGCGGCTGCGCTGAGCTGTCGGGCCATCAGCCCGATTGGGCAACAGCAGCCCGGCCCGGCCGCCGAATCGTCCACAGCGCCGCCGCCATCAGCCCCACGCCCGCCAGTTGCACGGGACTGAGCGTGCGGCCATACACCGCCCAGTCCACCAGCACCGCCGTGAGCGGGTACACGAACTGCAGCACCGCGATGCGCCCCAGCACCAGGCGCGCCATGCCGGCAAACAGCACCACGTAGGCCAGGCCGGTGTGCAGCACCCCCAGGCCCAGCAGCCAGCCCCAGGCTGCACCCTGCTGCGGCCAGCCCAGCACGAAGGGGGCCCAGGCCAGCGCCACGGCGCCCACCAGGCACTGCCACAGCGCCATCGCAAAGGGGCTGATGGTCTTTTGCGTGTTGGCGAGCAGCGTGACGCCGGCGTAGCACAGCGAGCCGCCCAGGCACATCAGTACCCCGGCCATGTAGCCGCCACTGCTGCTGGCCGCAGCAGCCGCTGCGGTGCCGTCCAGCAGGCCGGTGGTCAGCACCAGGCCCCCCAGCGCGGCCAGGGTGGCCAGCCACTGCATGGGCGAGACGGCTTCGCGCAGGAACAGCGCGCCGAACACGATGACCCAGATGGGCTGGATGTGAAAGATCACCGTGGCCACGGCGATGGAGGTGCGCGGGATGGCCGCGAAGAACAGCGCCCAGTTCAGCACCATGAGCACGCCCGTGGCGCAGGCCACCCAGCGCGCGCGGCCGTTCAGCAGCAATTCACGCCCCCGGCCCGTGGCCAGGCACCAGGCCAGCAGCGCCAGCGCGCCGAACGCGCAGCGGAACCACACGGTGACCAGCGGGTGCTGGCCCGCCTCTTCCACGAACACGCCGATGGTGCCCAGCAGCACGCCACCGGCGATGAGCAGCCACTGGCCGTCCCGCTCGCGCGCGTTGCCGGGCGTGGGGGCGTTGGCAACAGTGGACGGCGCGGCGATGCTGGCTTTGTGGTTCATGCGGTCGATGCTCGAAGATTGCCGCTTTGGTGTAAAGCGCATAGTTCGAAGAGCTACCATTCGATAAACGAATTACCGCAAAGCCATGGTCTGGCTTGGCTGCATGCCCCACCCACAAGGACGCGCCCCATGAACCACCCGGATTTCCAGATCGACTGGCTGCGCGCCTTCGTGGCCGTGGTGGACGCGGGCTCGCTGTCGGGCGCGGCGCCGCTGGTGCACCGGTCGCAGTCGGCGGTCAGCATGCAGATCAAGAAGCTGGAGGCCGCGCTGGGCCGCCCGGTGCTGCTGCGCGGGCCGCGCCACCTGGAGGTGACGCCGACCGGGGCCGAGCTGCTGTCGTACGCGCGCCGCGTGCTCGACCTGCAGGCCGAGGCGCACACGGCGCTGTTCGGCCCGCAGCTGGCCGGGCGGGTGCGGCTGGGCGTGCCGGACGACTACGCCAGCGCCTACCTCACGCCGGTGCTGCGCAGCTTTGCGCACCGCTACCACGGGGTGGAGATCGAGCTGACGTGCGAGCAGTCCACCTCGCTGATCCCGCGCCTGGGGCGGGGCGAGCTGGACCTGGCCCTGGTCTCGCGCGACAAGCCCCAGCGCGGGCGCTTCTTGTTCCACGAGCCGCTGGTGTGGGTGGGCTCGCCGCAGCTGGAAGTGTGGCGGCGCGACCCCTTGCCGATTGCGGTGTATGAATCGGCCAGCCTGGCCCGCATGGCGACGATGAAGGCCCTGGCCGCGCGGCGGCGGGCGCACCGCATCGTGTACCACAGCTCCAGCCTGGCGGGGCAGCTGGCCGCGGTGGAAAGCGGCCTGGCCGTGGCGGTGCTCACGCGCTGCAGCGTGCCCGCGCATCTGCAGATACTGCAGGACCTGCCGGCGGAGTTCGACCTTCCGCCGCTCGATTCGATGGACGTGGCGGTGCTGCGCAGCAAGGTGTCGCTGCGCTCGCCGGCGGTGGATGCGATGTACGAGCAGATGGTGCGCACGCTGGGGGGTTGACGGCGCGTGGAGGGACGCGGCCTGCGTGCCGGACTGCACGGCGGTACCCAGAGCAACCCTGCCGCCGCAAGGCACTTGCGCGACCGTGGCTGCGGCGCAATCCAGTTCTAATGTTCGGCACCGGGCCGCGCCCTTGGAAGAAGGGCGCGCCCTTCTTCCTTCCCACCGAAAGCCACCCATGACCACCACCGCCACCATCCCCGCGACCGCGCTGCAACTGCGCTCGCTCGTCCAGCCCGACGGCACCTTGCAGATCAGCCTGGAGCCCACGCCCGTGCCCACGCCGGGGCCCGACGAGGTGCTGATCCAGGTGCAGGCCACGCCCATCAACCCGTCGGACATCGGCCTGCTGCTCGGTCCCGCCGACCTGGCCACCGTCCAGGTATCCGGCAGCCCTGACCGGCCGGTGGCGACCGCCCGCATCCCCGAACGCGCCATGCCCGGCATGGCCGCGCGCATCGGCCAGAGCATGCCGGTGGGCAATGAAGGCGCTGGCCTGGTGGTGGCCGCAGGGTCGTCCCCCACCGCGCAGGCGCTGCTGGGCCGCACGGTGGCGGTGATCGGCGGCGCCATGTACGCGCAGTACCGCGCCATGCCAGCGGCGCAGTGCCTGCCGCTGCCCGAAGGCACCACGGCGGCCGAAGGCGCATCGTGCTTCGTCAACCCGCTGACCGCGCTGAGCATGGTCGAGGCCATGAAGCGCGAAGGCCATACCGCGCTGGTGCACACCGCCGCGGCCAGCAACCTGGGCCAGATGCTGCTCAGGATCTGCCAGAAGGACGGCATCGGGTTGGTCAACATCGTGCGCAAGCCCGAGCAGGCAGAGATGCTCAAGGGCATGGGCGCGCAATATGTGTGCGACAGCAGTGCGCCCACCTTCATGGCCGACCTGACGGATGCCTTGGCCGCCACGGGCGCCACCATCGCGTTCGATGCCACGGGCGGCGGTACGCTGGCCGGGCAGATCCTGCAGTGCATGGAAGCGGCCATCAACCGCAAGGCGCAGGAGTACAGCCGCTATGGCTCGGCGGTGCACAAGCAGGTGTACCTGTACGGCCACCTGGACACGCGCCCCACCGAGATCCAGCGCACCTTTGGCATGGCCTGGGGCGTGGGCGGCTGGCTGCTGTTTCCCTTCCTGCAGAAAATCGGTGACGCGGCGGCCCAGGCGCTGCGCGCGCGCGTGGCGGCCGAGCTGAAAACCACGTTCGCCAGCCACTACGCGCGCACGGTGTCGCTGGCGGGTGCGCTCAGCGCCGATGCCATCGCCTTCTACGGCGCGCGCAACACGGGCGCCAAGGTGCTGATCGATCCGTCGATGGAATAAACCGGGGCGCCGTGCGCACGGGGCTGCCCGCCAGCATCAGGCGGGGGGCGGCCATCAGGCTGCGGCAGCCGCCCGCACCAGATCAACCAGCCGCTCACGCGGCCCCAGCAGCGCATCGCCACCGAGCAGGCGCAGCGCACCGCCCTGCCCCGCGACCACCAGTTGCGGCACACCCCGCGCGCCCACGGCGCGCAGCATGGACTGGGCCTGGGCCACGCGCTCGGCCAGCAGCTTGCGCAGTGCCGCCGCATCGGGCCCCCGTGTGAGCGCGGCGGCGTCGCTCAAGCCCAGGGCGGTGAGCACATCGGCCAGCACCCCGGGTTCGGCGGTATCGCGGCCGTCCACGTAGCGGGCGTGCTGCAGCGCGTGCAGTGCCTCCAGCTCGCGCCCGGGCGCGGTCCGGGCCACGGCGGTCAGCGCCAGCGTGGCGGGGCCCGAATCGAAGCGGCCATCCGCCGCGCCCAGAATGTGGTCGCGATAGGCCTGCGTGAAAGGCTGCCCTGTGAGCTGCTGGATGCGCTGGTCGTTGCTCCATGCATAGGCGGCGAATTCCGCGTCCATGGGCCGTGCGCCAGCGCCTGCAAACAGGCCCGTGGGCGCGAGCGAGACCTGGACGCCGTCCACGCCCTGCAGGTGTTTCAGCGCGGGAGCGGCGGCGTAGCACCAGCCGCACAGGGGGTCGAACAGATAGGTCACGGAGATGGCGAACATGGATCAGGGGCTTTCAGGGTGGGTGGGGGGATGTGCGGAGGTGGCAAGCGCGGCCTCGAAAAGCGCCAGCTCTTCAGCCAGCGTGCCCCGGCTGCGGAAATGGCGGCCGGCCCGGTCGTACCAGTTCTCGGCGTCTTCTAGGTCGCCTTCCTGCAGATGCAGGATGCCGTGCAGCCAGGCCGCCAGCATCGAGCCGTCGTGCTGCACCAGGTCGTGCGCCGCGTTCCAGCGGCCGGCGTGCAGGTGCTGCAGGATGGGCTGGAGAGGGTGCGAGGTCACGATCTGGTTCCTTTCAAACAAACAGTGGCTGCCTGCATGCCCCCTCAGAGGGTTGCAGGCCAGCCGGTGGGTGGCTTACCACTTCATCTCGCCCTTGTTGACCTTGGCGCCGATGTCCAGCGACAGGCCCATGGGCGCGGCGGGGTAGGCCTTCTTCATCGCGTCGATGAGTTCGGCGCTGGTCTTGGTGGCCGCGGCATGCTTCTCGAAGGCCTGCAGGTAGCCCTTGGTGTAGGTGATGTTGGCAGCATCGAGCGTGCCACCGGCGGGCATGTGGCCGGGCACGACCACGGTGGGCTGCAGGGCGGCCATTTCGTCGAGCTGGGCCACCCAGGCGCTGCGCTCGGCCACGGTTTGCGTATCGGCCGTCCACACATGGGTGTTGGAGCCCGACACCGCGATGTTGCCCACGACGGCCTTGATGGACGGGATCCACGCATACGGGCGGTGCGCCAGCAGGCCCGTGGTGCCACGGATCTCGACCGCCTGGCCGTCCACGTTCAGCGTGTTGCCCGCAAGGGCCTTGGGCAGCACGGGCGTGCGCGGTGCGTTGGCGCCCATCTTGGGGCCCCAGAACGAGAGCTTGGTGGCCAGCTTGGCGTTGATCTTCTCCAGCACGGCGGGCGTGGTCACCACGTCGGCCCTGGGGAAGATTTCCTTCAGCGTTTCCACGCCGAAGTAGTAGTCGGGGTCGGCCTGGCTCACGTAGATGGTTTTCAGCTCCTTGCCGGTGTCGAGCACGTTGGCGGCAATGCGCAGCGCGTCGGCGCGGGTGAAGCCGGCGTCGATGACCATGGCTTCCTTCTCGCCATAGACCAGGGTGGAGTTGACGTTGAAGCTGTTGCCGTCGGCGTTGTAGACCTTGACCTGCAGAGGCTGGGCAGCCTGGGCGCCAGTGAAGGCGACGGCGAGGGTGGCGGCGATGAGGGTGGTGCGGAACATGGCGGTTTCTCCAGTGTGTTGAAGGGGTTGTGAGGGGTTGGCGTTGATGTCGAAGCGAAGTTTATTTGCGCCAATCGATCCAATAAACCCCATAAAATGCGCATATTTGTTGCACCAATAGAGCAAATATGGACCGCCTGACCGCCATGCGGGTGTTTGTGGAAGTGGCCACCAGCGGCAGCTTCAGCGCCACGGCCGACCGGCTGGAGATGTCGCGCGCCATGGTCACGCGCTATGTGGGCGAGATGGAGCAGTGGCTGCAGGCGCGGCTCTTGCAGCGCACCACCCGCAGCGTGACGCTGACCGACGCCGGCGAGCACTGCCTGCGCCGTTGCCAGCAGATGCTGGCGCTGTCGCAGGACCTGGAGGAAGAAACCGCCACCACCACCGAGGGCGCGCTGCGCGGGCAGCTGCGCATCACCTGCAGCGTGTCGTTCGCGTTCGCGCAGATGGGCGCGGCGATTGCGGATTTTCTGGCCCAGCACCCGCTGCTCAAGATTGATCTGGACGCGAGCGAGGGCTCGCTGAACCTGGTGGAAAAACGCATCGACCTGGCCATCCGCATCAGCGCCGAGCCCGACCCGCTGCTCATCGGTCGCCCCCTGGCGCGCTGCGATTCGGTGCTGGTGGCATCGCCCACGTACCTGGCCGCGCATGGCACACCGCAGGTGCCCGCCGACCTGGCGCAGCACCGCTGCCTGAGCTATGCCAACTTTGGCAAGAGCGTATGGACGCTGACCCGCGATGGAGAGACGGAGCGCGTGGGCGTCTCAGGCCACTTCAGCGCCAACGAGGCCACCACGCTCATGCGCGCCGCGCTGGCGGGCGGCGGCATCGCGCTGCAGCCCACCTACCTGGTCAACCCCTACCTGCACCGCGGCGAGCTGCAGGCGGTGCTGCCTGCGTGGAGCTTGCCGGTGATGACGATCCATGCGCTGTACCCGTCGCGCAGGCACCTGTCGCCCGCGGTGCGGGCGCTGCTGGATTTTTTGGTGCTGCGGTTTGAAGGTGTGCCGTGGCAGCAGTGCGCCGGCTAGATAAAACGCTACTTTTTTGATAGCTATTGACGCTGACGGATCAAGCGCTGCAGGTTGTTTTTGCTTGATTTTCGCGTGGAGCTCGAACGCACGGCGGCATTCTTGCCCCTCGCCCCTCGCCCCTCGCCCTTCGCTCTTGCGGGAGAGGGGCTGGGGAGAGGGGGCCATCGCCCAGCAGCATGGCAGCACCAGACCTACCGCCCGCCCCCGCTCCCCGGCCTCATCACCTCACGGCAGCACTGCAGCCGCCTTCGCACGCGCAATCTGCAGGTCCGCATCGCGCTGCAGCAGCAGGCGCTGCGCGACCAGTGTGTTGGCGGCCTCGGTCACGGCCGTCACGTAGCCGTCTTGTGTGCCGTACAGCTCTTCCAGCGACGGCCGCGCATCGCCCGCCGCCAGCCGCGCGGCCCGCGTCTTGTGAAAGGGAATGAAGCTGCCCGTGAGGTTGGCCAGGTCGGTGATGCCGGGCGTGGCGACGTAGTTGAACTCGATGCTGGTACCCAAGGGTGCACGCGCTTCCACGCTGCGGATACCAGCGCGGGTGAGGCCCGTGGACGCATCGACCTGCGGCACCAGGATGGCGTAGTCGCGGCCCAGGTTGCGCGGGGGCAGGATGGTGGCGATGCCCGATTCGTCCTGCGGGATGTACTGCGGGCCGAAGTCGAACAGCGGGAAGTTGTTGTACACGCCCCGGTAGCTGAAGTCAGGAATGGCGGTCTGCACGCCGCCCACCGCCCAGGTCAATCCCTTCATGGCCGGGAAGGCCAGCACTTCGGGCCGCACCAGCGTGCCGTCGGCCAGCTTGGGCACTTGGCTGGCGGGCGGCTGCGTGCCGCGCACCACCCAGTCTTCCAGGTTGAGGAACAGCGCACGGAAGGTGTCGTTGAACTGCACCACCGTGCCCGTGGGGTACGTGGCGCGCGTGGGTGCATAGGCAATGCTGGCCGTGCCCCCTGCCCCGCCGTGCTGGGTGCTGGCGTAGTAGTAAATGCGCGCGTTCTCGGGCTGGACCAGGTCCTTGGTGCCGTTGGCGTCGGTCAGCACGGGCGAGCCCTGCAGCTGCCAGAACTCGGTGCCCGACAGGCCCAGGAAGAACTTGGGACAGGTGTTGGTGGCCGCGCAGCGCTTCATCACCCCGCCCTGGCGGCCGCTGATGTCGTCCTGGTAGTCCTTGTCCAGCCCGCGCGGTGCCGTCTGGCCGAAGGCGGTGTGGTCGGTGCGCAAGCCGCCGCCGCCACCGGGCACGGCAAAGCGGGTGTTGATGTGCGTCTGGCGCGCAGCCACGTGGGCGAACAGGCCGTCGAACACCTTGCCGCCATCGAGCGCCTGATTGAAGCCCAGGTGCAAGAACGTCTTCATCGCGTTGCCCGACTGCGAGGTGCCCTGCCCCAGCGTGTGTGTGATGCGGCCGCCCAGCGGGTTGGGGGTGCCCGACGAGTCGGCCGCCTTGCTGCGGAAGAAGCTCACCGTGTCGCGCAGCGCAGCCAGGCCCACACCCATCACCTTCGGGTCTTTGGCGACATAGACCAGCTCGTACAGATAGGCTGGGTCGAACCCGCCCTTCAGGCACACGCTGGTGGGGCTGGGCGTGCCAGGGAAGGCGTTGGTGCCCGTGTCGCAGGTGGCGAACTTCCAGTCGCTCGCGGGCACGGACACGCGCGCATCGGTCTCGTTGGCGCGGCGGGTGAGCGAGTAGCCGGGCTGGGTGTTGTCCAGGCTGGCGGGCTCGTACGGGATCATGGTGCCGTTGAAGACGCCCCCGGGCAGCGTCATCGCGGGGCTGGCAGCGGTGGGCACCAGCTCGGCACGGTAGGGGCCGGTGATGCTGCTGCCGTCCTTGTTCTTGGCCACGGGCACCGTCACCGTGAGGCGCGCGGCGGTGCTTTTGGGCACATCGCCCTGCCAGGCCGAATACAGCATCACGTAGCCACGCTCCAGGTACACCGCGTCGCTGGGCGTGGCCGTGGGGTTGAGCATCGTGAGGATGTTGCCCCGGTTGGGTGCGTCGTAGCGCAGCACGCCGCTGGCCTAGGAACCTGTTCAGTGTCTTTTTGGGGTTGCATTGGAGTGCAATCGGGATGAGTGGATGCTTCGGATGCGCCGCATGGGCTCATGCCCATGCAAGCAGCCGGGGCGTCCAATCGCCCGATTTCACTCCAACCCTTCGGGCAAGTGTCTTTTCGGGCGGTCTGCGGCGTTGCGGCGCTTGCCAATAGCCGAGCTATTGGCTGCACGCCGCGCCTAGCATCCCATCCCGAAAAGAGACTTGTGCAACTTCAAAAAGACACTGAACAGGTTCCATCCATGTTCCTGGGCTTGAGCATGACGAAGTCGGCCTGGTACTCGACCATGCCGTTGGCGTTGGTAGGCGCCAGGGCCAGGTCCTGGATGACGGCGTTCTTGGGGTCCTTGGGGTCTACCTCGCCGCTGATGGTGCCGGTCACGCGCTCGTATTCGCCCACGGCGCCATAGGTGCCCGGAAAGGCCTCGGTGGCGGTGATGGCCAGCTTGAGCGCGGGGCCCTTGGGCGCATCGTTGCTGGAACCCCCGCAGGCCGTGATGGCGGCTGCAGCGGCGGCCGTGAGCGCGAGTTTTCCGAATGCACGAAAAGGTTTCATGGTGTCTGTCTCCTTGGATGGATGGTGGTGCGGGCCGCTGGAACGGCTCTGGAACAAAACGGCAGCGTCTGTTGCGCCGCGCGCGGGCAAGGCTTCGCCCAGACCTGCCGGCAAAGGCAGGCTGCGAGAAGCAAAAAAAGAATGAAACGGCCCGGTGGGTGGGCCTGTGGGTGGGCCGGTGGCTTATTCGGCCTCGATACCGGCGGCCTTGATCACCTTGCCCCACTTCTGGGTTTCGGCGGCCTGGAACTTGGCGAGTTCATCCGGCGTGGTCGTCCAGGCTTCGGAGCCGGCGTTGTCATAGAAGCTCTTGGCCGCGGCGCTCTTGGTGGCGGCGGTCAGCAGCTCGTTGAGGCGCGCCACCACCGGTGCGGGCGTGTTGGCCGGCACGTATGCCGCAAACCAGTAGCCCATGTCGTAGCCCTTCACGCCGGCTTCGTCCAGCGTGGGCACGTCGGGCAGTTGCGCGCTGCGCTTTTGGGTGGAATAACCCAGGGCCCGCAGCTTGCCCGCCTTGACCTGCGGCACGCCGGTGGAGGTGTCGGTGATCATCAGGTCGATCTGGCCGCCCAGCAGGTCAGTGATGGCCAGCGGATTGCTCTTGTAGGGCACGTGCAGGATGTCCACCGCCGCCAGTTGCTTGAGCATCTCGCCCGCCATGCGGCTCGATGAGCTGCCGCTGCCGAAGCTGAGCTTGCCGGGGTTCTTCTTGGCAAAGGCCAGCAGCTCGCCCACGTTCTTGTACGGCGCGCTGGCGTTGACCACCAGCACCTGCCCGCCCTTGCCCAGGCCCGTCACGGGCGCGAAGTCCTTCACCGGGTCGTACGAGAGCTTTTTGTACAGGTGCTCGTTGGCGGCGTGTGTGGTGTTGGTGGTGATGAGCACGCTGTAGCCCTCCGCCGCAGCCTTGGCCACGGCCGACGCCGCGATCATGCCGCTGGCGCCCGCCTTGTTGTCGATGACCACCGCCTGCTTGGTGTCAGTGGTGATGGACTGGCCCAGCGCGCGCGCCAGCTGGTCGGTGGCGCTGCCGGCCGCGAATGGCACGACGAAGGTGATGGGTTTGGCGGGGTAGGCACCGGCCGCCTGGGCCAGCGCAGCAGGGGCGTGCAATGCGCACAGCGCCATTACGGCGGCAGTGGCGAGCAGAGCGCGGCGGGGGGATGAATGGGTCATGTTGTCTCCTGGTGTTGGTATGGATGGAAAAGCGAAAGGGGAGGTCTAGGGCCTGTTCACACTATTTTTGCCATTGCGAAGGCAGCCCCAGCCACGCCAATCTAGGCGCGTGACGACGCCAAGGCCGGGGCCTTGGCTAGGAACGCAACGACGAGTGGCGTGGCTGGGGTTGCCTTCCCTTCGGGTTGCGAAGCAAACAGGCCATCCGCTGTGTTGCCAATCCTCGCTGGGGCCGCACCCCAGCTTCGTTTGGCGCCTAGCGCCTGGCCTGTTTGCTTCGCAACGCATCTGGCAAAAATAGTGTGAACAGGCCCTAGGCCGTGGGACCGCCAAAGTGTGGTGCCAGATGTGCGGGCACGGTGACGGGCATATCGAGCAGCAGGTAGCTCAGTGCCTTGCCGTGGCTGTCGAGGTTGAGCGCGTCGTTCACGCCACCGTCGAGCACGTCGTCCAGCACGAGGTTCATGGCCTGCAGCTGGGGCAGCAGGTAGCGCGTGACCTGGCGCGGGCGGCGCTGCGCAAACTGCTGTGCCACGGCGGCCTCGGTGACTTGTTCGACCAGCACATCCCACAGCGCGGGGTGCCAGGCGATGACGCTGATGTTGGAGCGGTTGCCCTTGTCGCCGGTGCGGCTATGAGCAACTCGATAAAGCGGAACGGTGATGGTGGTTGTCATGGTGTGGGTACTCCTCAATCCACCATCTCAAAACGCACGGCCACCGCGTCGCGCGGCACCAGGCACGACACCGTGCCCAGGCGGGGCCGCATGGCGGTGCGCACCCCGCCGCCACCCGCAGGCCCGCAGGTGTAGAGCGCGGTCACCTCGCGCACAAGGCGCTGGGCGCTGGCGTGGTCGCGGTGCTGCAGGGCCACGCGCAGGCGCACATCGCGGGCGTGGGCACCTGCGTCTGCAGGGGCGTCCAGCCACCGGCTGGTGTCGTCGCCGAAGATGCTGGTCACGCCGATCAGGTCGATGCGCAGCGGGCCCAGGCCGCTCAATCGCTCGCGCAGCACCTCGCCCGCCAGGCGCGCGCGGGCTTCGGCGCGCGGGCCGGCGTAGGAGATTTCCCCCTCGGCGAACCAGCCGGATTCAAAGCACACGTTGACCTTGAGCGTGGCGGGCCGGGCATGGCCCTGCACGCCTTCCAGCCGCACGGCGTCGGTGCCCACGGCCTGCACGCGGGCCTGGGTGATATCGGCCACCACGTCGGGCGTGAGATACGCCGCAGGGTCGTGCAGCTCGTACAGCAGTTGCTCCTTGACGGTGCGCTCGTCGATGCGCCCGCCGGTGCCGGGCGGCTTGGTGATGGTGCAGTGGCCGTCGGCGTCGATCTCGGCGATGGGGTAGCCCAGTTGCGCCAAGCCTTGTACATCCTTGTAGCCAGGGTCGGCAAAGTAGCCGCCCGTGACCTGCGCGCCGCATTCGAGCAGGTGCCCGGCCATGGTGGCGCGGGCCAGGCGGTCCCAGTCGTCCGGGGCCCAGCCGTAGTGCGCCAACGCCGGGCCCAGCACGAGCGACGGGTCGGACACGCGGCCGCAAACCACGATGTCAGCCCCGGCGCGCAGGGCATCGGCAATGGCCTGTGCGCCGATGTAGGCGTTGGCGCTGACGATGGGCTCCGTGGGCATGGCGCTGCCCAAGGCGCCTTGCAGCAGCGCGCGGTGCTCGGGTCCGCTCAGGTCGTCGCCCTGCAGTACGGCAATGCGCGGGGAGGCCAGGCCCAGCTCGGCCGCCAGGGCGTGGATGCGGCGCGCGGCGCCGTGCGGGTTGGCGGCGCCAAAGTTGCTGACGATGCGCACGCCGTGCGCCAGGCACTGCGCCAGCACGGGGCGCAGCAGGTCCACCAGCAGGGGTTCATAACCTGCATCCGGGTCAGTGCGGCGCGCCAGTTGCGCCAGGGCCAGTGTGCGCTCGGCGAGGGTCTCGAAGATGAGCACCGCAGGCTGGCCGCTGGCGATGAGCGCCTGCACCACGGGCAAGGCCGCGTCGGTGCGGTCACCCGAGAAGCCGGCGGCGCAGCCCACCAGCAGTTTGGTTTTTTGGTCGTTCGGCATGAATCCGTTGTCTCCTGACCATGAATGTAGGAACATGGCTGTATTCTGTGAAATCGATTGTTCTGATGAATCCATCTGATATGCAGATGAATCATTCAGCCCCACCATGAGCGCCCCTCACCTCTCCAGCCGCCAGTTAGACGCCTTCCTTGCGCTGGCCGAGCAGCGCAGCTTCACCCGCGCCGCCACGTTGTGCCACTTGTCGCAGCCCGCGTTCAGCGCCCTCATCCGCGCACTGGAGGACGACCTGGGCCTGCGCCTGTTCGACCGCAGCACACGGCATGTGGACCTCACGCCCGAGGGGCAGAACTTCCTGGAGTCGGCCCGCCGCATCCGCGCCGAAATCACCAGCGCCCTGGCCGCCGTGCGCGACACGGCCACGCTGCAGCGCGGGCGCGTGGCCGTGGCGCTGCTGCCCTCGCTGGCCGCGGGTTGGCTGCCGGGCGTGCTGGCGCAGTACCGCGCGGCGCACCCGGGCATCGAGATCGACATTGCCGACGTACTGTCCGAACCCTGCATCGAGCGCGTGGCCAGCGGCCATGCCGACTTTGCACTGGCCGCCATCCGCGCCGACACCCCCGCGCTGCAGGCCGAGCCGTTCTGCAGCGATGACTTCTATCTGGTGTGCCCCGCCGACCACCCGCTGGCGCGCAGGCGCAAGGCCATCACCGCGCAGGACCTGGCCGCCTGGCCCTTCATCCACCTGGCGCGCACCAGCAGCGTGCGCCAGTACCTCGAGGCCGCCCTGCACCCGCAGGCCATGCACACGCTGATGGAGGTGGAGCAACTGGCCACCGTGATGGGCATGGTGCGCGCGGGGCTGGGCATCAGCGTGGTGCCGGCGCTCACGCTGTTCCATTTCGAGCAGCCGGGGCTGGTCACGCGGCCGTTGTCGCTGCCCGGGCTGACACGGCAGATCTACCTGGTGCGGCGGCGCGACGAGAGCCTGTCGGTGGCGGCGCAGGCGCTGTATGCGCTGGTGATGGTGCAGCGGCCGTGATGGAAGCCAGATATTTTTGCTACTCTATTGATAGCTTTCAGCGCTTACGGGTAAAGCCCCAAATCTGGATTTCGATCAAAATCAGGCCGCGAGCAGCTTCTGGGCCGTCTTATTGCGCTTGGACACGGCCAGTTGCAGCGGTGTGCGGCCCTGGCGGTCGCACTGGGTACGGTCCGCCCCCGCTTGCAACAGCAATGGGATGCAATCGGTCGCCTTGTACAGCACCGCCTCATGCAGGGCATTGCCACCGTGGTACAGCGCCCTGTTGGGGTTGGCACCGTGGGCCAACAGCAGCGCGACCTTGGCTTCAGACAGGCCGTGGATGGCCCACTCCAGGGGGGTGTGCTGCGCATCGGCGGGTGGCTCGGCGGGCAGGCCGAGCGCCAGCACCATCTCCAGCAATGCCACAGGCCGGTCCACGATGCGGCTGGTGAAATCGTGCATGCAGCTGTTGGCGGCATCCAGCCAGGCGGCGTCGCGCGTGGGGAATGCCTCGGGTGCGCTGCGCTGCACCAGGTATTGCATCGTGGCCACGTCCGTGCCTTCGTGCTTCGTGAGGGATTCCGCCAGCAAACGGGGCTGTGGGATTTTGCCGATGCACATCAGCGCATGGTCTTGCGGCCGCCACAGCCGGTCCAGCGCGTGGCCATTTCCTCCATCCACTGCACTGCTCAGCAACTGCTGCCGGTAGGCCTCGTCCGGTGGGGCCTGCGCCAGCAGTTCATCGAGGCGCGCATGGTCGTGGTACCAGATCGCGCTGCGTTGCTGCTCCGGGGTGTCGTACTCCAGCGCGTGTTGCGGCCAGATCACCCGGCCACCGTGCGCCACCAGAAGATCGCGCAGCGCCTGGTGCACGCCCCCGGCCAGGGCCGAATCCCCGTGCTGGCTCACGGCGTTGACCTCTGCGCCCCGCTCCAGCAGCCATTGCGCGGCCTGCACGGCCATGGAGGCTGGCTTGCTCAAATAGTGTGTGGCATCGGCCAGTTGCATCAAGGGCGTGTGCCCCTCGTCGTCCACAGCGTTCACATCCACGCCAGCGTCCACCAGCGCCTGCATCAGTGCAATGTCAAACGCATACGCCGCGCAATGCAGCGGAAACACGGGCAAGGTGAAGCTGGGCATGAGAGTGACCAGCGCCAGTGGGTCGGGTCGCGCCCCGGCTTGCAGCAGGGCGATGATGGCGTCGGTGGGCAACACGCCGCTGGCCTTGCCTGCCTGCGGCGTGAGCAAGTGCACGATGAGCGGCCGGTGGTACAGCACCGTGTTGGGGTCCAGGCCATGGTGGTGCACCAGGTTCAAAACCTCGCCATATTGTTCTTTGGAGAGCCACTGGTGCACTTCTTCCAGCGGGTCCAACTTGCGCACAGCAGCCTCAAACTGCTTGCGCGTGACGGATTTGGGGCCGTTGAACCACAGGCCTTCCGCCTTGGGGCCGTTGTGCCATTCGCAGCTGAACAGCTTGGCGCCCCGCTCCATCAGGCCCGGTGGCCACTCGTTGGCGGCCAGCAGGTTCCACGGCCCGAGGATGGCCAGCTCGGCACACAACTCGGCAGCCCCCGCGAACTCGAAAGAGGCACCCGCATCGCCGCCCAGGCCCAGCATGGCGCCCAGCACGGGGGCCTGTTCCTCCAGCGGCAGATCAGCGGTCGCCTGCGCTTCGGCGGCCCAGGCCGCGGCCTGGGCGCGGGATGAGAAATAAACGGTGTAGTGAAGACGAGACTCAGACATCAGGAAACCTCAGGGTTGGGAGGAGACGCAAGAGCGCACAGCCGCACGCGCCGCCACGGGTTCGGCCTTTTTCTTTTCGAGCTTTTTCAAGGTGGCCAAGCAGGCCTCGGCCACATCGGGCCGCGCTTCGGCCGCGACGTCAAATCGGCTGGTCAGCAGGGCCGCGTCTGCCCGGGTGCCCAGCTGCCCAATGGCCTTGAAGGTCTTTTTCATGAACGCCGCATCGCCACCCAGGATGCGCTCTTCAAGGCGCAGCAGGTCGATGAGTGGCTCCACCAGCGCGGGCGACTGCGTCTTGCCCACTACGTCGAGCAGCCATTTGTACAGGTCCAGGTGGAGTTGCGAAAAGCTCTCGCGTTGTGCGAAGAAGGCCTGGAACAGGCCGGCAAATACCGGGCTGGCCACCTGCTGCAGGATGCGCGCCAGCGTGAAGTGCTCTTGCTTGAACTTACCAGCGTAGAACTCCGGGTCGTGCACGTAGCCCTGGGCCAGCAGAGCATCAAATGCACGGGCCAGCGGCAGCACTAGCCGCTCGCCGTGGGCGCTGACCACATCCACCAACTGCTCCCGCACGGACACGTAGTGCGGCCTCAGTCCGTGAGCCACCATGGCCTCGAAAGCGCCCGGCGCGGGATGCTCCAGCGCGCCACGCATCATCTCGGCATCTGCGTGCCCGTGAACCAGATTCGAAAACGCCCTGCCCAGCAGCGCTGGCGAGGTGATGGCATACAGCTGCGGCCAGTCCTTGGCCTCCATCAGCCGCGCCACACGCCAGGACTCGGCGCTCTCGGCGTCTTGCTCGAAAGGGGTCTCGGGCAGCTCCAGCTTCAGTGACTCACACTCGCAGGCCAGCGCATTGTCCACATGCAAGCGCTGAAAGCGGCGCCCCGCCAGCGGCGCCAGGGTGCTCAGGCGGTTGTCGTCCGCCCACAGCCGCTCCAGCGCCGTACAGGCGGCGAGGGGCGAGAGGTCGGCCACCTGGTTGCCATTGATGTGCAGTTCCTTGAGCGTGGCGTAGCTGGCCGCAAACCCCACCTCGGCGATGCGGTTGTGCGACAGGTACAGGCTTTCCAGCTTCGGCAGATCCAGGCCCGCTGGAAAGGCCCTGAGCTTGTTGTTCCACAGGAACAGAGTTTCGATCTGCAGGCCGTTCAACGCCTCGAAGTCCTGGAAGTCGCAGTGCGCGATGAGTAGCGACTGCAGGCGTGGCAGAGCCCCCAGCGCCTGCAGGTTGCTGAACCGCACGTGCTCCAGTCTCAGGCGCCGCAGCCCCGCGATATGCGCCAGGCGCGACAGGTCCACCGGCTGCGGGGTGCGGTTGCTGCGCAGGTCGATCTCCAGCACATCGTCACAGCCCGCGATCTGGTCGAGATCGGCGTCGGTGAATTTTTCCAGATGCAGGCCGTCCGCATGGTTCAGCACACGGATGGGGCCGTAGAGGCGGTTGGTCCACTTGAGTTTGGTGGTCATAGGCTTGTGTAGCAAAGGCGGTGGCGATGTGCACGGCGGAAGCGGCCGTCACCCACGCGCCAGCACGGCCAGCTCCTGGCGCAGCAACAGCTCCACCTCCGTGGGCTCGAACTGGTCTTTCAGCAGCGGGATGGCAAAGCGGTACGCGGCATCCTGCTTGCGCAGCACATAGGCCAGCTGCAGGCGTGCCAGCGACTGGCGCAGCGCCTGCGCGTCGGCCGTGATGCCGTGGCCTTGCAGCAGCTGGGCCAGGGCCACCAGGCTGGTCTGCCCGGCCTGGGCCGTGTGGTAGACCACCACGCGGTCCAGGCGGCAGGCGGCCTCGTCCTGGCTCAGGCGCCCCCAGCCGGCCAGCGCGTCCTGCACGGGCTGCGAGGCCAGGGCCTGCGCGAGGTGGCGCGCCTCGATGGCGCGCTCGCCGGGTTGCAGGGCCTCCAGGCATTCCTGGCACAGGATGGCCACGAGGTTGGCGCGCTGGCCGCTGGCGTCCACGAGCTTTTCCACCAGCGTGTCGCTGCCAAAACCCAGGCGCAGGCGGCGCAGCGGCTCGGTGGCCAGCTCGCGGCAGGCGGCGCGCTCCAGCCCGCCGATGGCCAGCACCTCGCCAAAGTTGCGCAGGGGGCTTTGGTAGTCGAGCACGGCGGTGGCGTACAGGTCCCAGAAGCCCGCCAGCATGAACCAGCAGCGCCCCTCCTCGCTGAGCGCGCGCAGCGTGGACAACTGGGCGTAGCCGCTGTTCGACTCGTCGCGGAAAAAGAGGTCGGCTTCGTCGATCAGCAAATACAGGCGCTTGCCCGCGTACTGCGCCTGCAGGTGGTCCACGATGGCTTCGAGCGGCGTGTCGGCCGGCAGGCCGAACTGCAGCGCCATGCGCGGCGCCAGGCGGTGGTCGCGCAGCGAGACGTAGTGGCACACGGTGTGCGGGTGGCCCTGCAGGCGGCGCTGCACGGCCTTGAGCAGGCTGCTCTTGCCCAGCTGGCGCCCGCCCACCACCAGGTAGTTGGCGGGTTCGCGGTTGACCACGCGGGCCAGCAGCTGGGCGCGGCCGAAGAAGGAGCCCTCCCGCGTCACGCCACCGCGCGTCTGGTATGGCGAGATGCGGGTGATGCGCAGCTGCGCGGCCAGCAGGCGCAGCAGCACCTGCAGGGCCTCGCCGCCCACCAGCCATTCGGTCTGGCTGGCGCTGTCCACCATCACGTGCAGGTTGGCGCGGTCATCGGCATGGGCCTGCAGCAGGGGCATCGGCGCGTCCACGCTGTGCCCGCTCAGGATCAGCAGCACGTCGCTGCCGGTCTGCGCGGCGCGCAGCTGGCGCAGCACGGCGGCCTCGTCCACGCCGGGAGTGGGCACGAAGACCAGGCAGCGGTCCAGCGACACGGGCAGGTCCGGCGGGAACTGCCACTCGAACACCAGCCCCGGCAGCGCCCAGTCGGTGCTGGGCTGGCTGCGGGCGGAAACCCGCTCGGCCATCGCGCGCACGAGGCCCCCCGCACCCTCTGCCGCGCCGGGCTGCGCGCACAGCACCGCGCGGCCCCAGTCCACCGGGCGGATGTCGGCCGCGAGCAGCGTGGACTCCCGCCGCCCGGTCCAGCCCAGCAGCCGGTCCAGACGGGGCAGCCGCGCGAGCGGGGTGCGGCGAAGGCGCGCGGGCTGCAGCTGCGAAGGCCCGAGCAGGGGGTGGCGCGCGACCCAGACCACCGCGCCCACGGCGAAGATGGCGGCGCACCAGTAGATGAGCTTGCGCAGGCCTTCGAACGGGTCGCGCTCGGACGGCGGCACGGGCGTGAAGTCGTCGGCCTGCCCCTCCAGGCAGTTGATGGGCAGATAGCCCAGGGGAATGGGCGGGCGCCCGGGACGGCAGCTCCAGGTGGTCGTGCCGGGCTTGAGCTCCACCACCACCTGGGTGCCCGCGAGCTTCCCCAGTTCGGGGTTGTGGGCGATGTCGGCCTGCAGCACGTAGGGCCGGGGCGACGTGACGCGCAGCTGCGGGTTGCCGATGCGCGGCGCATGTGTGCGGATGTCCTCGGGCCAGGCGTCCAGCTCGTTGTGCGCCTGCATCATCGCCACGCGCCACTGCACCAGCTCGCCCCAGATGATGCCCGCGTTCTCGGCCCCCAGCGCGGAGCCGCGCGTGGCCGGGTTGAGCTTGGGCGTGAGCAGCGCGCTGCCCACGAACAGCGTGATGGCCGCGATCACCACCGCGCGGACCACGGACCTGGACAGCAGCGGGCTCATGCGGCCGACGAACACGAGTCCAGCACCATGAGGCCCGCGTCGCGGATGGTGGGGCTGCGCCAGTGCAGCCGCGCGGCCTCGCCCGTGCCGCGCACATGGATGAGGTTGCCCCAGAACAGGCGGCGCAGCTCGTCGTCCTGCAGGTAGGGGCGCGCGCGGCCCAGCTCATCGGCCTGCAGCAGCTGCGCCAGCCGTTGCCGGGTGGCCGGTGCCTGCGCGAGGGGCAGCAGGGTCTGCCACAGGCGCGGGCTGCTGGCCAGGTGGGTGCGCAGCGCGGCGCGGTCTGCCTGCGCGCCCTGCAGGCCGCCGCCCGCTCCCTGGTCCACCAGCCACTGCAGGCCTTCCTCGAACAGCGCGGGGTGTCCACCGCTGATCTCCTGCAGGGCCGCCAGCACCGGCTGGGGCCAGGCCTGCTCGGGCCAGCGGTGGCGCGCCAGCTGGGTGAGGTCTTCCAGCGACGGATCGGGCCAGTGGTTGACCTGCGCGATGTTGAGCAGCGACAGGTCGCCGCTGCGGTATTTGAGGTCGGCCAGCGCCTCGCCGCCGCACAGCAGCAGGTGCAGCCGTCCGCTGTGCATCTCGCTCAGGCTGCGCAGGATGCCCGCCAGGGTTTCGCGCAGTTCGGGGGTGCCCTGCTCGAAACGGCTGACCAGGCAGAACAGGCGCTCGCCCGCCAGCAGGCGGCGCTCCAGCGCGGATTCGAATTCGTAGTCGGACGCCACATCGCCAAGCCCGCACTGGCGGCCAATGGCGGCGAAGTACTCGGCCGGCACGGTGCTCACGCTGTAGGGCGGCTGGATGTGCAGCACCGCGCCTTCGCCGTACTGCGCCTTGGCGCGCTGCAGCAGCTCTTGCCTGAACGGCGGCTGGCCCCAGTGGGCGGGCGACAGCAGCAGCGAGATGGGATACGGCACGGCCTGCGCCAGCTGGGCAAACAGCCGGTCCTGGAAGGCAGCGAAGGGCTGCGCCGCGCCCGCCGACTCGGCCTGCAGCGGAAACTCGGGCTCGAAGCCGGCGGCGCTGAGCAGGCGGTTGGCCTCGGTTTCCGTCAGGCGCAGGTAGCGGGTGCAGGCCACCAGTTTTTCTCGCGAGCGGGGGTTGGGCGCCGACAGGCCGTTGCGCCAGTTGTTCACGGCCTCGCGGCTCAGGCCGATCTCGGTGGCCACGCCGGAGGCGCTGGCGCGAATGCGCCGCATGTAGAGCGAGAGAAGCTCCGGAAAGGAATCGTGGGCCATGGCTGTGGGGGTGGGCACTCTGCGCGCCGCGCGGTGAGAGGGCTTTGGAAAGAACACAAACGAAAAGAAGTCGGTGGCTGGCTGGCACGGATTGTGATGCGTGCCGGTGCCGTCCAGCACCCGGCACCTTCCGGCGTTGCCCGCGCAGGCCGCGCTACCAGAGCGCCTGCACCAGGGGCCAGGCCTTGTAGCAACCCAGGCCACAAGCCGCGAGCACCGGGCTGTAGAGCACCAGGGCCCCCAGCACCGCCGTCAGCCAGCCGGTTTCATCCTCCTCGTTTTCGGTCTGCTTTTTCTTTTCCTCTCCCCCCTCCCCCTTGACTGTGTCGAGCGTGGCGGCCTTCTCCGCATCGTCCCCGGGTGCGTCGCCCGTGATCTCCTGCACCAGCATCACCAGCACCACCAGCAGCGAGACACCCAGCACGCCCAGGTAGCCGTACCGCAGCCACGGGCTGTCCAGCGGATAGAAATACGCGGCCAGCACCACGGCGGGCAGCAGGAAGAAGGCGTGCATCTGAAGCCGGTACCAATGGATGCCATCGTCCTTCTTTTCCAGCGCGCCCATCACGAGCTTGTAGGTGATCGCGCCCAGCACGAAGATCAGCCCGCCCCACCATTCGATCTGTGTCAGCATTTTGTGTGTCTCCCTCGGATTCAATGGCTGGACTTGCTGGCGTTGCCGCCCTGCGGCGCTTCGCCACCACGGCCCTCGCTCTCGCCGCCATCTTCGCTGTCGTCGTCGGCGTCTTTGTCCGGGTCGCCGTCCTCGTCGCCATCCCCGTGGAGGTCCTTGTACTCGCTCAGCATGTAGTACAGCGGCAGCACGATGGCCAGCACCAGGCCCAGCCCCAGCCAGAGCCACAGGCCCTTGAACAGCAGCACGGTGACCACCGTGAACGCGATGGCCTGCAGCAGCCCCTTGAAGCCGGCGCGCAGCAGCAGCACCGCGATCAGTCCCTGAACGGGAGAGGTGCCGGTCTTGTGCATTTCCTTGGCCATGTCGATGAAGGCCTGCGCGGCTTCCTCGCCCTTCTTCCTGCGCTCGGCCTCCTGCTTGCGCAGCTTGGACACTGAGACCGGCTTGCCCGGGTCCTTGGAGTGGGCGTGGGCATCTTCCTCGTCGGGCCCTTCGCCAGCCTCACCGGCAGCCACGGGTTCGTCCACGGGCTCCACCACCGCGCGCCACTGCGGGTTGGCCTCGAAGAACGCCTTGCGCGAGACCCACTGGCCCTTGTCGAAGTGCATGCGCTCGGTTTCGCCCACCTGGTCGTAGAACACCTCCAGCACCGCCGACTGCAGGCCGTGGGCAAACAGTGTTTCGAGCGCCCGCAAGGGAAGGTCGTCGTGCGTGCCGGTGTCAAAGCGCAGCAGCAGGTGGGTGCGTTGGGCCAGGACCTCCTGGTTGAACCACTGTTCGTCCCACAGCGCCGCCAGATCCGCGCCCCCCAGTTTCTGGGCCCAGCGCTGCGCCTGTTCGGTATTGCCGGCGGCCAGGTACTGGTAGACCAGCTGGCCGGTCTTGAGCTTGATCGCGTCTTCGAAGAACAGGTGCAGGGTGTGTGCGTTTTGCGACATGGTGCGGCGGTAGGGAGAGTGGGTTCGCGGTGGAAGTACACGAATTGTTACCGGCTTCGCGGGCACCGTCCCTCTCGGCGTTGTCCATCGTCCGGGCCCTGGCACTTGACGCCATGTCAACCACCGTCCTTCAGCAGCACGGCCGTTGGATGGATGCGGTGGGCACCGCGCGCCTCCACGGTTCCAGCACCCGCCGCTTGCCTTGGCGCGCGGGAGCTTCATGCATACTCGACGGCCAGCCCGCCGCGCGGCCGGGCAGCGCCGCGCGGCACGCCACCGGCAGGCCCGCAACCCGTGCGTGGCCCCGCCAGGTTGGCCTGCGGGCCACCACCATCACAAAACCCCGAGGGAGATTCACCATGCGTTCTCACGCACGCTCTGGCGCGCTTTTGCTCTGCGCCACCTTCACGCTCGGCCCCGTTGCCGCCCAGACGGACACCGCCGCCACACCCCAGGCCCGCGCCGCCGCTGTCCGCGCCGCAGCCACGGCCCCATCCCCCGCCTTCAGCGGGACGCGCGAGAAGCTGGTGGTGGCCATGCCCAAGACCTACGCCAAGAGCGAAACCATGCTGCTGTGGGGCGACTACTTCAATCATCTGGCGCGCTGCGGCAACATCGACCTGCAGAACCTGCAGGGCGAGTCGCTGGAACGCAGCACCAACATCGACGTGCTGGGGGAGAAGGACCTCATCGACAGCCTGGTCGCCGGCAAGGCCCAGCTGGCCCAGGTGAACCCCGGCCTGGTGCCGCAGCTGGTGGCCGCCGGCCAGCCCGCGCCGTTTGGCGTGCCGGGCAACAAGGCCAGCGGGCAGCGCAACTCGTACAAGCTGATCCTGATTGCGCGCGTGGACAGCCCGTTCACCAAGCCGCAGGACCTGGTGGGCAAGAAGATCGCGCACACCACGCCCACATCCAACTCCGGCAACCTGGCGCCGCGCGCGCTGTTCCCGGCCATTGGCCTGGTGCCGGACCAGAACTACGAGGTGGTGTTCTCCAACGGCCACGAGCGCTCGGTGACGGGTGTGATGCACGGCTTCTACCCCGCCGCCGCCGTGGCCAGCGACCTGTACCAGCGCATGGTGGTCAAGGGCGATGTGAAGGGTTCGAGCATCCGCACGCTGTGGGAAAGCCCGCCGTTCATGACCGAAACCTGGACCCTGGGCAAGGACGTGTCGCCCGAGGTGCAGGCGCGCGTGAAGAAATGCTCGTACAGCTACAGCTTCTCGCCCAAGCTGCGCCAGCTGCTGCCGGGCAACGACACCTTCTTGCCCATCAACTTCGAGCGCGACTTCGCCACGGTGATGGAGGTCTACAACAAGACCGCGAAGGCGGCGCAGGCCGGCAAGCCCGCCGCCAAGTAGGTGCCCCGCAGCGCCAAGGCGCTGGCGGTTCAGGCCTGCGCGGAGGCGGCCCCAAGCCGCTCGCGCGTGCGCCGCGCGACATCCTTCACCCAGGGCTGCGCGGCCCAGTGCCGCTGGGCAAAGGCATCGATCTGCGCCTGGTAGGTGAGCGAAGCTCCAATCACATCCAGCCCGTCGAGGAACATGCGCCGGTGCCGCTCGGAGATGGTGAACGGTGCGCTGTGCCCTGCCGTGCGCACCTGGCGCTGTTCCACGTCGATCTCCATGGCCAAGGGACCGTTAGTGGCACGGGCCTCGCGCATGAAGGCCTGGGCATCGGCCTCGGTCACCATGGCCAGCAGCAGGCGGTTGTTCATGGCGTTGGAGTAGAAGATCTCGCCAAAGCTCGACGCCACCACGGCCTGGAAGCCGTACTGCTGCATGCCCCACACGGCATGCTCGCGGCTGGAGCCGCAACCGTAGTTGCTGCCGGCCAGCAGCACATCGGTGCCGGCAAACGCCGGCTGGTTGAGCACGAAGTCTTCGCGCGGCTGCCCGGCGCCGTCAAAGCGCAGGTCGTACAGCAGGCCCGGCGCCAGGCCCGACTTGTCGATGCCGCGCAGGAACTGCTTGGGCATGATCTGATCGGTGTCGAGGTTGGCGATGTCGAGCAGGGCCGCCTGGCCGCGCACGGTGGTGTGGTTGTGGTCGGCGCTCATGCGGTCACCTCCAGGGTTCTTACGTCGGTGATGCAGCCCGTGACGGCGGCGGCGGCGGCCATGGCCGGGCTCATCAGGTGGGTGATGGCGCCACGGCCCTGGCGGCCCTCGAAATTGCGGTTGGTGGTGGAGGCGCAGCGCTGGCCGGGGGCCAGCACGTCGTCGTTCATGGCCAGGCACATGGAGCAGCCGGGCTGGCGCCACTCGAAGCCCGCGGCCACCAGGCGCGCGGCGATGCCCTCGGCCTCGGCCTGGGCCTTCACGGCGCCCGAGCCGGGCACAACCATGGCGCGCACGCCACTGGCCACGTGGCGGGTGCCGACGATGCGGTCCACCTCGCGCAGGTCCTCGATGCGCGCATTGGTGCACGAGCCGATGAACACATGCTGCACCGGCACGCCCGCCAGCGGCTGCCCTGCCGCCAGGGCCGTGTAGCGCAGGGCCTGCTCGGCGCTGCTGCGCTGCACGGCGTCGGTGATGTCCTCGGGCCGGGGCACGGTGGCGTGGATGGCCATGGCCTGGTCGGGGCTGGTGCCCCAGGTGACGAAGGGGGCCACGGCGCTGGCGTCGAACACATGCTCCACGTCGAACACGGCGCCCGCGTCACTGCCCAGCGTGGCCCAGTGGGCCAGGGCCTGCGTGCGGACCTCGCCGGTGATGTCGGGGGCCTTGGCCAGCACATAGTCGATGGCGGTGGCGTCGGGCGCGATCAGCGCGCCGCGCGCACCCGCCTCCACCGCCATGTTGCACAGCGTGAAGCGCGCCTCCACCGACAGCGCGCTGATGGCGCTGCCGCAGAACTCCACCACGTAGCCGCGTGCGCCTTGCGCGCCGATGCGGTTGATGACCATGAGGATCAGGTCCTTGGCCGTGGTCCCCGTGGGCAGCACACCGTCCACGCGGATGCGCATGTCCTTGGCGAGGCGGTAGACGAGGGTCTGGGTGGCCAGCACGTGCTCGACCTCCGACGTGCCGATGCCGAAGCCCAGCGCGCCCAGCGCGCCGTACGTGGTGGTGTGGCTGTCACCGCAGATGATGACCATGCCCGGGCGCACCATGCCGTGCTCGGGCGCGATCACGTGCTCGATGCCCTGCAGCGGGTCGTTGGTGTCGAACAGCGGGATGCCGTGGCGGTCGCAGTTGGCCTTGAGGTTGCTGGCCTGCAGGGCCGAAGGCGGGTCCTGGATGGTGCGCCAGCGCACCGGGTGCGTGGGGATGATGTGGCTCACCACCGCCACGTTCTGCCCCGGCACGGGCACGCCGCGCCCGGCCTCGTGCAGGCCGGCAAAGGCCTGGGGGCTGGTGTATTCGTTCATCAGGTGCAGGTCGCAGAACAGCAGAACGTTCTGTTCGTCCAGAACGGCCACGGTGTGCGATGCCACCAGCTTTTGGTAGAGCGTTGAGGGAGTGGTCATGGTCAGCGTCGGGGGTTGTCGTTGGGTGCAGCCTTACCGGTCGGCCAGCAGGAAGGGCAGCGCCGCGTCGAGCAGCGCATCCGGCGCCTCCTCGGCGATGTAGTGGCCGCAAGGCAGTGCGTGGCCGCGCACGTCGGCCGCCACGCGCTGCCACTCGGCCAGGGGCGCAAAGCACTGGTGCACCACGCCCTGCTCGCCCCACAGGGCCAGGAGCGGCATGGCCAGCTGGCGGCCCGCGTCGCGATCGGCGCGGTCATGCACCAGGTCGATGCCGGCGGCGGCGCGGTAGTCCTCGCAGATGCCGTGGGCCGTACCGGGCAGGCCCAGGCAGCGCACGTACTCGGCCAGGGCCCGCGGGTCGAACGGGGCCAGGCCGGCGCTGCGCCGGCCCATCACGTCGCGCACATAGGCGGCGGGGTCGGCCTCGATCAGGCGCTCGGGCAGCGGCGCGGGCTGGATCAAAAAGAACCAGTGCCAGTAGGCACGCGCAAAGGCGTTGCTGGTCTGTTCGTACATGGTCAGCGTGGGGGCGATGTCCAGCAGCACCATGCGCAACACGGCGGCCGGGTGGTCGGCCGCCAGGCGGTGCGCCACGCGGGCGCCCCGGTCGTGGGCCAGCACGGTGAAGCGTGGGTGGCCCAGGTGCTGCATCACGGCCAGCATGTCGGCGGCCATGGTGCGCTTGCTGTAGAGGGCATGCTCGGCATCCCCAGCAGGTTTTGCGGAATCGCCATAGCCCCGCAAATCCGCCAGCACCAGCGTGAAGTGCCGGGCCAGCACCGGCGCCACCTTGTGCCAGATGGCCGAGGTCTGCGGGTGGCCGTGCAGCAGCAGCAGGGCCGGGCCCGTGCCGCCCACCAGCGCGTGGATGTGCTGGCCGTCGGGCGTGGGCACACGGTGGGGGGTGAAGCCGGGGAAAAGCGGAGTCGTCGTGGTCATGGTGTCGTTGAAATTGCGGCGGTGCCTATTCGGCGGTGATGCCCCGCTCCCTGATCAATTTGGCCCACTGCGGCATCTCTTTTTCGAGCCGTGCGCGGGCCTGCTCGGGCGTCGATGGAATGGGGTCGAAACCGTCCTTGGCCATGCGCTCCTTGAGCGCCGGGGTGTTGAGCGCCTGGTTCAGGGTGGTGTTGAGTTTGTCGACGACCGGCTTGGGCGTGCCGGCCGGCGCGAACACGATGAACCAGGTTTCAAACGCGTAGCCAGGCAGGCCCGCCTCGGCAATGGTGGGCACGTCAGGCATGAGCGCCGAGCGCTTGGTACCGGTGACGCCCAGCGCCCTGAGCTTGCCCGCTTGCACATGCGGCTGCGCGGCCGACAGCACCGGAAAGCTCAGCGCCACCTGGCCCGACATGGTGTCGATCATGGCCGGGCCGCCGCCGCGGTAGGGTATGTGCACGATGGGCGTGCCCGCCACGGCCTTGAACAACTCGGCCGACATGTGGAAGGTGCTGCCCGCGCCGGCCGAGCCATACGAGTACTTGCCCGGCTGCGCCTTGAGCAGCGCCACCAGTTCCTTGATGTTCTTGGCGGGCAAGGCGTTGTTGACCACCAGCACATGCTGCGAACTGGCCACCATGCCGATGGGCGCCAGGTCCTTCAGGGTGTCGTAGGGCATCTTGGCCGTCAGGCTGGGGTTGATGGCCAGGGACACGGTCTGCAGGCCGACGGTGTAGCCGTCCGGTGCGGACTTGGCCACCATGTCCACGCCGATGTTGCCGCCCGCGCCGCCCTTGTTCTCGATGAACAGCGAGCCGCCCAGCGCCTTGCCCCATTCATCGGTGATGAGCCGCGCGGCGATGTCGGCGCTGCCGCCCGGCGCATAGGGGACCACGAGCTTGATGGCCTTGTTGGGATAAGCCGCTGGCTGGGCCAGGGCCGCAGCGGGCGACAGCAGTGCCAGCGTGGCGGCGGCCGTTGCCGCCACAGCCAGCCGGCGGGGAAACAGGGACGGTGTCGGGGGGGTGGAATCGGTCATGGGTTGTCTCCTGCGGGTATTTGTTGTGGCTGGATCTTATGAGTGATGTTCAACGCCATAAATACCGTCAAAATCATTTCATTCATAAATTCAACGCATGAATGAGGTACCCATGGACGGCTTTTCGGACCTGCGCTTCTTTGCCTTGCTCATGAAGGAAGGCAGCCTGGCCGCCGCCGCGCAGCAGATGGGCATCACCCCGCCCGCGGTCAGCCGGCGCCTGGCCCAGCTGGAGCACCGGCTGGGCGTGCGCCTTCTGCACCGCACCACGCGGCGCATCCACCTCACGCCCGAGGGCGAGACCTACCTGCTGGATGGTGCCCGCATCCTGGGCGACCTGGAGGCGCTGGAGCGCACGGTGGCCGGCGCGCGCAGCTCGCCGCGCGGGCTCATCAAGCTGGCGGCCACGCTGGGCTTTGGCCGCGTTCACATCGCGCCGGCCCTGTCGGCCTTCTCGCGCGCCTACCCCGAAGTGGAGGTGCAACTGCACCTGACCGACCGGCCCGTGAACCTGGTGGAACAGGGCCTGGATGCCGCCGTGCGCTTTGGCGACCTGCCCGACTCGCGCCTCACGGCCCGCAGGCTGATGGCCAACCGGCGCGTGCTGTGCGCGTCGCCGGCCTACCTGGCCCACGCGGGCGAGCCCGCCCAGCCCGCCGACCTGCTGGCCCACCTGTGCATCGTGATCCGCGAAAGCGATGAAACCTATGGCACCTGGCACCTGCACCAGGGCGGGCGGCAGGAAACGGTGAAGGTGCGCGGCATGCTCAGCACCAACGATGGCGCGGCCGCCACCACCTGGGCCCTGGAAGGCCACGGCGTGCTGATGCGCTCCGAGTGGGACGTGGCAGCCCACCTGGCCGCTGGCCGCCTGCGGCGCGTTCTGCCCGCCTGGGCCTTGCCCGCGGCGGACGTGACGCTGGTGTACCCCACCCGCAGCGACCTGTCGGCCAAGACGCGGGCGCTGGCGGATTTCCTGGCGGCCTGGTTTTCCGGCGACCGGAAAGACCTCGTGGCGCGGCCGGCCGGAGAGCCCTGACATCACCGCCCTGGCCGACAGGCGCCGAGACGCGCCCCCCGTCCTGAAAGGCCGCCCCGCTGCCATTCATCGCAGGCGGGGCGGTGCCCTCCGCCCGCGGTGTCAGGGGAAGGTGAAATCCGTGGTTTGTACGGCACCCTCCGTCAGGACAGGCAGTGCCTGCGTCTTGTCGGCAAAACCACCCAGGCGGGCCTGAACAGCGTAGCGCCCCGCCGCCGCGGAGTCCGCGGCAAACACCAGGCTGGTGCCCGGCGCGGCATAGGGGGCGACCCGCGGCGCGAGGGTAGGTACCGTGAAGCCGTAGGCCCCTGTCACCCCGTCAACGCCCCGGCCGGCCACTTCGATCGTGCCCCCTACCGACAAGGGCTGGAGCACCCGCACCATGGTGTCCACCGGGGCGGTGCCCTTCACCGTCGCGACCGGAGATGGCTGCAGGCTCAAAGGCGCGGCGCCCGCGCCCACGGAAGTCACTGTCTCGGCGGCCACCGGTACCCCCGTGACCACCGTGGTGGTGCGCCCCGCACCCACGACGACCAGCGTGTAGTTGCCCGGAGCCACCGGCTGGAGCAGGAACCTGCCCGCGCTGTCGGGGGTGGTGGCGCGCACCAGCTCACCGTTGAACTGCAGGGAGACGCTGGTGCCCGTGCCGGGTTCCACATAGCCCTGCACACCGGAAACGAAGCGCGGGATCACCGACACCACGGGTTTGAGAAGATACTGGCCCGAGGCGCCAGCGGCCACCACCGACTTGCAGGCATCGAAGTCCAGAACGAAGTCGGCCATCTGATTGGCGCCCACGTCGATATTCACATTCGTCTTGACGCCCGATTGCTGCCCGCTCGGCGTTTTCAGCGCTACTTCCGATGCGCCGGTGGGGACCACCGAATTGGCCAGCGGCTGGGCCCCTGTGTTGCTGGCCAGCACGAGCCGCAACTGCGTGTACTTTCCCGCGGGCAGCGGCACCTGCCCCAGCTCCATGAGCACACCGTTCGTCAGCGTCAGCAGGTCCACCCTGCGTGCCGGGTTCAGCACGATCTCGGACCAGCCCGCATCGTTGTCCGAGGCATTGCTGCTCTGGTGGACGCGTACTTTCTCGACCGTGACATTCACGGCGGAATAGCCGCAGCTGGGGGCATCCGTCATCGCCAGGCGCAACGTGCCATTTCCGCTGGTTTCGCCACCTCCACCACCGCCCCCGCAGGCGGCAAGGCTGGCGATGGACAGTGCACACAGGACGGTGCGCAGACAAGGATGTGTTTTCATGGGGTGGCCTCTTTGGTGAGATGTTGGCGGCTGCGGGACCAGGGGAGCATCCCGAAGAATGTGAAAAATTCACACAAACAACCTTAGAGGCATCCCGGCGCGTGTCTGTAGGACAACACCCAGACTTGGCGACGAGCGGCGCACGCTCTCCGCGCCGCTTTCCACCACATGCCCGCACCGTCCAGCGTTGGGCCACCCATCGGCTCGCTGCCCCTCAGGCACCGTCCATCAGCGTGAGCGCCCCGAACGGCATGTGGTGCATCAGCTCGCGCAGCACCAGCAGGGTGGCCGCGAACGCAGCGTGGGCGGGCAACCCCTCCTGCGAAGCCGGACGCCCTTGGGATACGGAGACAAGCCGGTTGAACACATGCTCCAGGGCATCGAGAGTGAGCATGCGCCGCGGCCCTGGCGCAATGCCCGCCAGGGTGGCGATCTCGTGCAGCGCCGGGTCTGCGGAACAAGGCGCGACCACCGCACCCTGCGGCACCCAGGGGCGATGGCGGACATGGGCGGCGTAGACCTCGTCCTCCACCCGCGCAATGGCGGTCTCCAGCTCGAAGGGGGTGGGAAGCGCCCCGCGGAAAAAATCGCGCGCCGTCTTCTGGCTGCCCAGCGCCAGGGTCAGCACGACGGAGGGCAGCTGAGGATCCAGCCCCGTCGCCACCACGGTGTGCTCCGCCCCCATGTGCAGGGCGGTGGCCAGCTGCCCTGGCACGGCAAGGCCATGGACCCGGCGGTACAGCGACGCGATATCGACGTCCGCATCACCCCCCTGGGGCGACGGCGATGAAGCCACCGGCGGGGCCGGAGGGGGCGAAGGAGATGGCGGGGATGGTGGGGGCATGGACATTCCGCGGTGTGGTGGGCAAGGAGCAGGAGGGCATGGCCCGGGTCCGCGTGGATGGCGGGAAGTCGTTCGTGGATCCGTCCCGTCACGGCCGCGCGGCCTGCGTGACAAATCGCTGGTGGATCTCCACAGTCAGTGCTTCGACGCGCAGCGTGAGCTGGCGCGTCTGTTCGGTCAACAGGGTGTTTTGCTGCAGCAGCTCCAGCACCTGCGCGGCATTCTGCGCGGCAATGGCCTGGCGTTGTTCGCTGGCGATGGCCAGCGCCTCGCGGTGCTGCGCATCCGCGTCGGCATGGTGCTTGTCGCGCGCGGCCTGCCGCGTCTGGGCGAGCAGGATGAGCGGCGCGGCGTAGGCCGCCTGCAGGCTGAACGCAAGGTTGAGCAGGATGAACGGATAGGGATCGAACCTGGCGGCACCCAGCACGTTGATCAAGATCCACGCCGCCACGATCAGCGTCTGCGCACCGAGAAACAGCGGCGTGCCAAAGAACCGCGCAAAGGCCTCGGCCTGCAACGCAAACCGGTCCGTGCCGAAGGTAGGGGCCAGGTGCTCATGGCGCCGGTGAAAGCGCAAGGGGTCCACCCGGGGCGGGCCGTCTTCCAGGGGTGGGGCGTTGTGCGCAGGGTGGGGGTGGGCGGTCATGGGTGTTCCTCTCCGATCGGGGCGCATTCGCCAACAGGCAGCAAACAGGCAGAAGGCGCCTGGCCCCACTCTACGCCTGGACGACTGCCGCCGGTCCGTCAACGCCGCGCTGCCGGGCGTTGAGCCCCGCACACAACCCCTGCGCCGCGCCGACAGGCGCTGCCAGCCTGCGCCTACACGCCGGGGCAGCCGCCGTGCCTACAGTCGAAATGCACAGACAACCGCCGCGCAGCGCATGCCCACAAAGCCCTGCAACGCACCCTCGAAAGCCGCCACCGCAGGAGCAATCCCATGCGCATCCACGCCATGCCTCGCCGCCACTCCCCCTGGTCCCTGGTGATCGGAGCCACCGCACTGATGGCGCTGCTGGCGCTCACGGCCTGCTCCACGCCACGCACGCCCGAAGGCATCCAGGCCGTGACCGGCTTCGATGTGGACCGCTACACCGGCCACTGGCACGAGGTGGCGCGCATCGACCACTCGTTCGAGCGCGGCCTCACCCAGACCAGCGCCACCTACAGCCGCAACCCCGACGACACCGTGAAGGTGGTGAACCGGGGGTACGACCCGGTGCGCAAGGAATGGAAGGAGGCCGAGGGCACGGCAAGCTTCGTCGATGCGCCCACGCGCGCGGCGTTGAAGGTGTCGTTCTTCGGGCCGTTCTACGGCGGCTACAACGTGGTGGCGCTGGATGAGAACTACCAGTGGGCCATGGTGG
Source organism: Acidovorax sp. A79 (assembly GCF_041154505.1). GTDB lineage: Bacteria > Pseudomonadota > Gammaproteobacteria > Burkholderiales > Burkholderiaceae_C > Acidovorax. The sequence goes on along the minus strand of NZ_AP028672.1, from coordinate 5,537,022 downwards.
TGGGCTCCAGCAAGGACTACCTGTGGATCCTGTCGCGCACCCCCACCCTGCCCTGGCATGTGCGCGAACACCTGATCGAGCGTGCGCAGTCCATGGGCATCGACGTGGGCCGCATCCTGTGGGCGCCGCCCGCCAGTGAACAGCATGCCAGGCGCGCAGTGATGACCTGAGGCAAGGCCAGGCGCTGCAGGCGTGGAGCCCGTGCGCCGGATGCCAGCACCTGGCCGCGGCGAAGCACCGCGATGCGATGTGGTGCGCCGCACCCAACCGGCATCAAGCCTCTTTTGCTACCAATTAAATAGCGCCCCGCGCTTTCACCACAAGCGCCAGCGGCCATTTCGGACAGAAACTACTCCGCCCCGGGCACGGTGGCGGCGGCCACCAGGCGCTGGGTGTACGGGTGCCGGGGTGCGTCCAGCACCTCGTCCACGCTGCCGCTTTCCAGCACGGTGCCATCCTTCATCACCAGCACCTGGTGCGCCATGGCCCGGATCACGTCCACGTCGTGGGTGATGAGCAGGTAGCTCAGGCCCTTTTCTTTCTGCAGGCGCTGCAGCAGGCCCAGCACCTGCTGCTGGATGGTGACGTCGAGCGCGCTGGTGGGCTCGTCGAGCACGAGCACCTGCGGTTGCACGATGAGGGCGCGCGCGATGGCCAGGCGCTGGCGCTGCCCACCGGAGAATTCATGCGGGTAGCGCTCGAGCAGCCGCGGGTACTGGGCCTCGGCCAGGCCCACCTCGGCCAGCGCGGCCTCGACCCGGGCGCGCCGCTGGGCCACGCCCAGCGCGGGCTCATGCACCTTGAGGCCCTCGCCCACGATCTCTTCGACCGTCAGGCGCGGAGAGAGCGACGAGAACGGGTCCTGGAACACCACCTGCACGCGGCGGCGCAGCTGCTGGTTGGCGGGCGTGTTGCGCATGGCGGGCTGCTGCCACGCCTGCCCGCCGACCTGCAGCTGGCCGGTGCAGGGCAGCAGGCCCAGGATGGCCTGCGCCAGCGTGGATTTGCCCGACCCGGATTCGCCCACCACGCCCAGCGTCTCTCCGGGCGGCAGCGCGAGCGTGGCGGCCTGCACGGCCACGAACTCGCCTTTCTGGAACCATCCCCGCACGCCGGGGAGCGGCGTGGGGTACACCACGCGCAGGTCCCGCGTCTGGACCACCGGCGGCGTGCCCGCGGGGGAATCGGCGGGTGCCACGTCACGGCGCGGCTGGCTGGCGATCAGGCGGCGGGTGTAGGCATGCTGCGGCGCGCCGAACACCTCGGCCACGGGCCCCTGCTCCACCAGCACGCCCTGCTCCATCACGGCCACGCGGTCCGCGAAGCGGCGCACCAAGTTGAGGTCGTGCGTGATCAGCAGCACCGCCATGCCGTTCTGCCGCTGCAGATCGGACAGCAGGTCCAGGATCTGGCCGCGCAGCGTGACGTCGAGCGCGGTGGTGGGTTCGTCGGCCAGCAGCAGCTGCGGCTCGCTGGCCAGGGCCATGGCGATCATGGCGCGCTGGCGCTGGCCGCCCGAGAGCTGGTGGGGAAAGCTGTTGGCGCGGCGCGCGGGCTCGGGAATGCCGGTCTTGGCCAGCAGCGCAACGGCGGCCTGCGCGCATTGCTCGCCCGTCAGGCCTTTCTTGAGCTGCAGGATCTCGGCGATCTGCGTGCCAATGGTCATCAGCGGGTTGAGCGCGGTCATCGGCTCCTGGAAGACCATGGCGATCTCGCCGCCGCGCACGCCCCGCATCTCGCGCTCCGTGAGCGCCAGCAGATCGCGCTGCCCCCGCAGCATGGCCTGGCCGGTGATGGCGGCATTGCCCGCCAGCCGCAGCAGGCTGAGCGCGGTGATGGTCTTGCCGGAGCCGGACTCGCCCACCAGCGCGAGTTTTTCGCCGGCTGCGATGGTGAAGCTGGCCCCGCGCACCACCTCCTTGGCGCCGAAGCGCACGTGCAGATCCCGCACGTCGAGCAGCGGGGCAGCGGGAGCGCCCCCGGGGGGCAGCGAGGACATGCCGGTGCCAGGCGTGGGGGCGATCATTGATCGGCCTTTCGGGGGTCGAGGGCGTCCCGCAGCGCATCGCCCATGAAGGTCAGCAGCAGCAAGGTGGTGACCAGCACGGCGAAGGTGGACAAGGAAATCCACCACGCGTCGATGCTGTTCTTGCCCTGGCTCAGCAGCTCGCCCAGCGACGGCGTGCCGGGCGGCACGCCCAGGCCCAGGAAGTCGAGCGAAGTGAGCGCGAGGATGGCCGCGCTCATGCGAAACGGCAGGAAGGTCACCACCGGGGTGAGGCTGTTGGGCAGGATGTGGCGCCAGATGATCTGCGCATTGCCCACGCCCAGGGCCCGCGCCGCCTTCACGTAGTCGAGCTGGCGGTTGCGCAGGAACTCGGCGCGCACGTAGTCCGACAGGCCCATCCAGCCAAACAGGGAGAGAAGGATGAGCAGCAGCGAGATGCTCGGGGCGAACACGGCGCTGAAGATGATGAGCAGGTACAGCTCGGGCATGGAGCCCCAGATTTCCATGAAGCGCTGGAACGCCAGATCGGTCTTGCCCCCAAAGAACCCCTGGATCGCCCCCGTGACCACGCCCAGCAGCACGCCCGTCACCGTGAGCGCCAGGCCGAACAGCACGCTCACGCGAAAGCCGTAGAGCAGCTGGGCCAGCAGGTCACGCCCCCGGTCGTCGGTGCCCAGCCAGTTGTCGCCGGTGGGCGCCGACGGGTTGGGCGACTTGGCGAAGTAGTTGAGCGTGTTGGGCCCGTACGGATTGAGGGTGTACAGCGCCCAGTTGCTGCCCTGGCTCAGCCGGTTCTTGATGAAGGGGTCCAGGTAGTCGGTGGGGGTCTCGAAGTCTCCGCCGAACGTGGTCTCGGGGTAGTCCTTGAGCATCGGAAAGTAGGTGTGCCCCTCGTAGCGCACGATGAGCGGCCTGTCGTTGCTGACCAGTTCGGCGCACAGGCTCAGCAGCACCAGGGCACTGAAGATCAACAGGCTCCAGTAGCCCAGGCGGTTGCGCCGAAAGCGCAGCCACGCGCGGCGCGCGGGAGAGAGCGAAGGCGATGGAGAGGCAGGGCTCATCAGGGCTGGCTGTTCGTTTGGTTCAAGCTGGCTGGGCGGGCTGGCGGGCTAGTCAAACTTCACGCGGGGGTCCACCCACACGTAGCACAGGTCGCTGACCAGCTTGGTCACCAGGCCGATCAGCGTGAACAGGTACAGCGTGCCCAGCACCACGGGGTAGTCGCGGCGGATGACGCTGTCGTAGCTGAGCAGGCCCAGCCCGTCGAGGGAGAACAGTGTCTCGATCAGGAGCGAGCCCGTGAAGAACGCACCGACGAACGCGGCCGGAAACCCGGTGATGATGGGGATGAGCGCGTTGCGAAACACGTGCTTCCACAGCACCTGCCGCTCCGACAGGCCCTTGGCGCGGGCCGTGAGGACGTACTGCTTGCGGATCTCTTCCAGGAACGCGTTCTTGGTGAGCATGGCCGTCACCGCGAAGCTGCCCAGCACCATGGCCGTGACGGGCAGCGTGATGTGCCACAGGTAGTCCACGATGCGCGCGCCCCAGGAAAGCTCGTCCCAGTTGGCCGAGGTCAGGCCCCTGAGCGGGAACCACTGCAGCTGCCCGCCAAAGATCACCAGCAGCGCCACGCCCAGCACGAAACCCGGAATGGCATAGCCCACCAGGATGATCAGCGTGGTCACGAGGTCGAACCGCGAGCCCGCCCGCACCGCCTTGGCCACACCCAGCGGCACGGCCACCAGGTAGCTGATGAAGAAGGTCCACAGGCCCAGGCTGATGGAGACGGGGAGCTTTTCCTTCACCAGATCCCAGACGGCCTTGTTCTGGAAAAAGCTCTGGCCCAGGTCGAAGCGCGCAAACTGCCCCAGCATCTGCAGGAAACGCTCGTGCGCGGGCTTGTCGAAGCCGTACAGCGCCTTGATCTGCGCAAGCCGCTTGGGGTCCACGCCCTGGTCGCCCCGGTAGGCCATGCCGCCCGATTCCACGCCGCTCTTGCCCGCGGCCGTGCGCGCTTCGGCCAGGTACTGCTCCACCGGCCCCCCCGGCACGAACTGGATCACCGCGAAAGTCACGAGCAGCACCCCCAGCAGGGTGGGCAGCATCAGCAGCAGGCGTTTAGCGATGTAGGCGAGCATGGGATGGAAAGGGTGACTCTCAGGGCTGCGGCGGCTTCGGGGTCATGGCTTGAGGCTCCACCATGAGTACATGAGCCATTCCTCCGCCTTGGCATAGGGCGGCATCGGCTCCTTGTAGGCCAGGCGCTGCTGGTTGTACACCACGCGGTGCGAGGCCAGCGTCCACTGCGGTATGAGGTAGTGGCTGTGCATGATCACGCGGTCCAGCGCGCGGCAGGCGGGCAGCATCTCCGACTGGCTGCGCGCACGGGTCAGCGCCGTCACCAGGGCATCCACCGCAGGGCTCTTCACGCCCGCGTGGTTGCTGGAGCCTTCCACATCGGCCCCCTTGCTGCCGAACAGCTCCTTCATGGCCTGCCCCGGGTTGTAGGTGCCGGGGTAGTTCAGGCTGACCATGTCGTAGTCGAACTTGTCCATGCGCTGCAGGTACAGCGCAAAGTCCACCGACGAGAACCGCAGCGTGATGCCGAGCTTTTCCAGATTGCGCATCCAGGGGGTGACGGTCCGGGCCCCCGCTTCCTTGCTGTCCAGGTATTCGATCTCCATGGGATCGCCCTTGGCGTTGCGCAGAGCGCCGTCGCGGTACGTCCACCCCGCATCGGCCAGCAGCTGGCGGGCGCGGCGCAGGTTGTCGCGCAGCGAATGGCCGTCTCCCTCCGTCACGGGCGGCGTGTACATGGGGCCGAACACGGCGTCGGGCACCTTGCCGCGCCAGGGCTCCAGCAGGGCCAGCTCCTCAGGCCCCGGCGTACCCGTGGCTTCGCAGCTGGTGTTTCCGAACAGGTCCTTCACGCGCGGGTAGCCGCCATAGAACATCTGGCGGTTCATCCACTCGTAGTCGATGGCCAGGCCCAGCGCCTCGCGCACGCGGACGTCCTGGAGGATGGGTCGGCGCGTGTTGAGCACGTAGCTCTGGAACCCCGCGGGCAGCCTGTGCGCCATGTCCTTCTTGACCAGCACGCCCTGCTTGAAGAGCTTGCCATCGATGCGGCGGGCCCAGTCGCCCGCCGAATAGATGGTCATGAAATCGAACTCGCCGGCCTTCATGGCCTCCAGCCGCGCGGTGTTGTCCTTGTAGATCTTGACCGTGATGCGGTCGAAATTGAAGGCGCCGCGGTTGACGTTGAGGTTACGGCCCCAGTACTGGGGATCGCGCTCGTAGGTGATGTCGCGGCCGAACTTCATCGGCCCGATGCGGTAGGGGCCGCTGCCAATGGGAATGTCGGTCACGATCTCGTCAAAGCGCTTGGCCTTGCCATCGGGCTGGCGCCCCCAGGCGCGGCTGAAGACCGGGATGCCCCCGGCGGTCAACGGCAGTTCGCGGTTGGGCTGCTTGAATCGAAAACGCACGGTGCGCGTGTCCAGCACCTCGACGCCCGCCACCTCCTGCAGCAGCGTGGCGTAGCTGGGCGACGCGTAGGGGCCGATCAGCGTGTCGTAGCTGTACTTGACGTCCGCGGCCTCGACGGGATCGCCGTTGTGAAAGCGCGCCTCGGGGCGCAGGCGGAACGTGGCGCTCAACCGGTCGTCGGCCACCTGCACATCCTCGGCCAGCAGGCCATAGGCGGAGGCCGTCTCGTCCATGGAGCCGGTCAGCAAGGTCTCGAACAACAGGTCGCTCAGGTACGCGGGCACCGAGCCCTTCATGGTGAACGGGTTGTACTTGTCGAACGTGGAATAGCGCAGGTTGCTCACCATGCGCAGCTCGCCGCCCTTGGGGGCCGCGGGGTTCACATAGTCGAAATGCGCAAAACCCGCCGGGTACTTGAGGTCGCCCCACAGCGCGTACCCATGCGCGGCCCACGCCGGGACGGCACACCCCATCAGCAGAAAAGTCAGCCAGAACCGCATGCGACAATTCTGCACTACGCCGAAGGTGCCGCCGCGCAGGCTGTGGAGATTCCCCCGCAGGCCGCCAGGGCGCCACGGCCCACGCCAATTTCCGCATTCCACAGGAGAACAACAATGGGTTTTCTGACCGGCAAGAAGCTGCTCATCACGGGTGTGCTGTCCAACCGTTCCATCGCCTACGGCATCGCCAAGGCCTGCCACGCGCAGGGCGCCGAGCTGGCCTTCAGCTACGTGGGCGACCGCTTCAAGGACCGTATCACCGACTTTGCCGCCGAGTTCGACTCCAAGCTGATCTTTGACTGCGACGTGGGCAGCGACGAGCAGATCGAGCGCATGTTCGCGGACCTGGCCCAGGTGTGGCCCAAGTTCGACGGTTTCGTGCACAGCATCGGCTTCGCCCCCCGCGAGGCGATCGCCGGCAACTTCCTCGAGGGCCTCTCGCGCGAGGGCTTCCGCATCGCCCACGACATCAGCGCCTACAGCTTCCCGGCCATGGCCAAGGCCGCCCTGCCCTACCTGAACGACAAGTCGTCGCTGCTCACCTTGAGCTACCTGGGCGCGCTGCGCACCATTCCCAACTACAACACCATGGGCCTGGCCAAGGCAAGCCTGGAAGCCTCCGTGCGCTACCTGGCCGAAGCCGTGGGCCGCACCGAGGACGGCCGCGCCATCCGCGCCAACGGCATCAGCGCCGGCCCCATCAAGACGCTGGCCGCCAGCGGCATCAAGGACTTCGGCAAGCTGCTCAGCCGCGTGGCCGACGCCTCGCCGCTGCGCCGCAATGTGACGATCGAAGACGTGGGCAATGTGGCGGCGTTCCTGCTGTCCGACCTGGCTTCGGGCATGACCGCCGAAATCACCTACGTGGACGGAGGCTTCAGCCAGACGGCCGGGCTGAGCGCCGACCAGGTCTGACCCGCCAGGAAATACGAACCAGAATTCGCGCCAGCGCTTGATGGCAAAGCGCAATCCGCTACACATTCAATAGCATATGCGCCGCAGAAGCTGCCTGGCATGGCTGGCGTGGACCACGGCCCTGCCCGGCGCCCGTGCGGCGGATGCGCCCGCGCTGCTGCTGGCCAATGTGTACCGGCCTGGCATGCCGTTGGCGGACTACTGGGTCAGCGAAAAATACGACGGTGTGCGCGGCTACTGGGACGGCCAGATCTTGCGCACACGCGGCGGCGAGACGATTGCCGCCCCGGCCTGGTTCACCGCCGGGTGGCCCGATACCCCCATGGACGGTGAACTGTGGGCCGGGCGTGGCCGATTCAGCCAGGCGCAGTCCACCGCGCGGCAGCAGCAGCCCGATGACGCCGCCTGGCGCCAGATGCGGCTCATGGTGTTCGACCTGCCCCGGCACGGCGGCACATTCGATGAACGGCTCGCCGCGCTCAACGCCCTGGTCGCGGGCATCGGCCAGCCCTGGGTGCAGGCCGTGCCGCAACAGCGCGTGGCCAGCGACGCCGCCCTGCAGTCGCTGCTGCAGCGCACGGTGCGTGCGGGGGGCGAAGGCCTGATGCTGCACCGGGGCGCCTCGCTGTACCGGTCAGGACGCAGCGACGATCTGGTCAAGGTCAAGACCCACGAAGACACCGAGGCCCGCGTGGTCGCCCACCTGCCCGGCAAGGGCCGTCATGCCGGGCGCATGGGCGCGCTGCTGGTGGAGATGCCTTCGGGCCAGCGCTTCCGGCTGGGCGCAGGATTCACCGAAGCCGACCGCAGCCATCCACCGCCGGTGGGAAGCTGGGTGACCTACCGCTATCGCGGCACGCACGGGGGCGGGCTGCCCCGGTTTGCCAGCTTCGTGCGCGTACGCGAGGACATGCCCGCACGCTGAGCAGGCATGTCTTGCGCGCATTTGCTATTGAAAATATAGCAATGAGCGCTTGTCATTCAAGCGCTCCCGCCATCTTCATGCCCTAACCAAGAGTCCGCGCGGGCCTTCAGACAATGCGCCCGTAAGGGCCGTCGTCCCCCACCTGCACCAGGTTCTTGGCGGTGGCCAGCGGCTTGGGGTTCTTGCCGGAGGCCTTGTTCGCATCGGCCACGCAATCGGCGTAGTACCGCACCTGGCCGTTCTCGTCCTCCACCTCCACCAGGCCGTGGATGTCGGTCTCGAAGCCCGGGCACAGCTTGGCGAATTCGCGGGCGAACTTGAGGTAGTCCACGATCTTCTTGTTGAACACCTCGCCGGGGATCAAGAGCGGAATGCCCGGCGGGTACGGCGTGACCAGGCCCACGGTGATGCGGCCTTCCAGGTGGTCGATCTCCACCCGCTCGGTCTGGCGGTGCGCGATGTGCGCGTACGCGTCCGAGGGCTTCATGGCGGGCGTGAGGTCCGACAGGTACATCTCGGTCGTCAGGCGCGCGATGTCGTACTTGGCATACATCTCGTGCACGTGCTGGCACAGGTCCTTGAGGCCCATGCGTTCGTAGCGCTTGTGCTGCTGGCAGAACTCGGGAAGGATGCGCCACATGGGCTGGTTCTTCTCGTAGTCGTCCTTGAACTGCTGCAGCGCCGTGAGCAGCGTGTTCCAGCGGCCCTTGGTGATGCCGATGGTGAACATGATGAAGAAGCTGTACAGGCCGGTCTTCTCCACCACCACGCCGTGCTCGGCAAGGTACTTGGTCACGATGGACGCGGGAATCCCGGTCTTGTCGAACTTGCCGTCCAGGTTCAGGCCCGGCGTGACGATGGTGGACTTGATCGGGTCCAGCATGTTGAAGCCGTCGGCCAGCTGGCCGAAACCGTGCCACTTGCTGCCGTTCTTCTTGCCCTTGCCATCGCTGCGGATGATCCAGTCCTCGGCCCGGCCCAGCCCTTCGTCCACGAGCTTGTCCGGCCCCCAGACCTTGAACCACCAGTCGTTCTTGCCGAAGTCATCTTCCACCTGGCGCATGGCGCGGCGGAAGTCCAGCGCTTCGAGCAGGCTTTCTTCCACCAGGGCCGTGCCGCCGGGCGGCTCCATCATGGCGGCGGCCACGTCGCAGCTGGCGATGATGCTGTACTGCGGGCTGGTGCTGGTGTGCATCAGGTAGGCCTCATTGAAGAGGTGCCTGTCGAGTTTCGTGGTCTGCGAATCCTGCACCAGCACATGGCTGGCCTGGCTGATGCCCGCCAGCAGCTTGTGGATGGACTGCGTGGCGTAGGTCACCGAATACTTGGGGCGCGTGCGCTTCTTGCCCATGGCATGGTAGCTGCCATAGAACGGGTGGAAGGCCGCGTGCGGCAGCCAGGCCTCGTCGAAGTGCAGGTTGTCCACATAGCCGTCGAGCATGCCCTTGATGGTCTCGGTGTTGTACAGCACGCCGTCGTAGGTGGACTGGGTGAGCGTGAGCACGCGCGGCTTGACCTTCTTGGCATCCACGCCCTTGAGCAGCGGATTGGACTTGATCTTGGCCTCGATGGCCTTGGGCTCGAACTCGCTTTGCGGGATGGGCCCGATGATGCCGAAGTGGTTGCGCGTGGGCTTCATGAACACGGGGATGGCCCCGGTCATGATGATGCTGTGCAGGATGGACTTGTGGCAATTGCGGTCCACCACCACCACGTCGCCCGGGGCCACCGTGTGGTGCCACACCATCTTGTTGGACGTGCTGGTGCCGTTGGTCACGAAGAAGCAGTGGTCGGCATTGAAGATGCGCGCGGCATTGCGCTCGCTTTCGCCGATGGCGCCGTTGTGGTCCAGCAGCTGGCCGAGCTCTTCCACCGCGTTGCAGACATCGGCGCGCAGCATGTTCTCGCCGTAGAACTGGTGGTACATCTGGCCCACGGGGCTTTTCAGGAACGCCACGCCGCCCGAATGGCCGGGGCAGTGCCAGCTGTACGAGCCGTCTTCGGCGTAGTCCAGCAGCGCCTTGAAGAACGGCGGCTGCACGCTCTCCAGGTAGCTCTTGGCTTCGCGGATGATGTGGCGCGCCACGAACTCGGGCGTGTCCTCGAACATATGGATGAAGCCGTGCAGCTCGCGCAGGATGTCGTTGGGCAGGTGGCGGCTGGTCTTGGTCTCTCCGTGCACGTAGATCGGCACCTCGGTGTTCTTGCGCCGCACCTCGCCGATGAAGTTGCGCAGGCTCAGCACGATGGGGTCGAGCCCCTCGCCCACGGTGAATTCTTCATCGTCGATGGACAGGATGAAGGCGCTGGCACGGCTTTGCTGCTGCGCGAACTGCGACAGATCGCCGTAGCTGGTGACCCCCACAACCTCGAAACCCTCGGACTCGATGGCCTGCGCCAGCGCGCGGATACCGAGGCCCGAAGTGTTCTCGGAACGATAGTCTTCATCGATGATGATGATGGGAAAGCGAAACTTCATGCGCAGCCTCCGTGCAACCGTGCCCTGCCCGGCCAAAAAACGAAATAGGCGCGAAGTGTAAGGAATAACGTTGACGCGCCTTTGAACTGCCATGCTTTTGACCCAGAATGTGGTGCACTAAACACAAACAACGAGGAGTCGGCTATGGAGGAATCCACCATCTGGTGGCTGGCCGCGGGCGCTGTGGTCGTCGCGGAATTGCTCACGGGCACTTTCTACCTGCTCATGGTGGCGGTGGGCCTGGTGGCAGCCGCCCTGGCCGCGCACCTGGGCCTGCCGGTCACGGTGCAGATCGTGGCCGCCGCCATCGTGGGCGGTGGGGCGGTGGTGGGCTGGTACTACCTCAAGAAAAAACGTCCCGGAGACCCGTCCGCCCGCGCCGACCGCAGCGTGAACATGGACGTTGGCGAGACCATCCTCATCGAAGGCTGGAACCCGGACGGAACCACCACGGTGAAATACCGCGGCGCCACCTGGACAGCCATTCACCGCCCGGGCGTCACGCCCTCCACGGGCATGCACCGCGTGGCCGAACTGGTGGGCAACCGCCTGCTGGTCGATCCGCTGTAGGTAGCGGCCGCCAACGCTTCACTCCCAGAAAAGAAAAGAGAGGTCCTTCATGGAAATTGCCATCGTCATTCTCGTCATTGCCGTGATCTTCATCGCGCGCTCGGTCAAGGTCGTCCCCCAGCAGAACGCCTGGGTCAAGGAACGCCTGGGCAAATATGCCGGCACCCTCACACCGGGACTGAACTTCCTGGTGCCCTTTGTCGACAAGGTCGCCTACAAGCACAGCCTGAAGGAAATCCCGCTCGACGTTCCCAGCCAGATCTGCATCACGCGCGACAACACCCAGCTGCAGGTGGACGGCATCCTCTACTTCCAGGTCACCGACCCCATGCGGGCAAGCTATGGCTCCAGCAACTACATCATGGCGGTGACGCAGCTGGCGCAGACCTCGCTGCGATCGGTCATCGGCAAGCTGGAACTGGACAAGACCTTTGAAGAGCGCGACATCATCAACGCCCAGGTCGTGCAGGCCATCGACGAAGCCGCGTTGAACTGGGGCGTGAAGGTGCTGCGCTACGAAATCAAGGACCTGACCCCCCCGAAGGAAATCCTGCATGCCATGCAGGCCCAGATCACGGCCGAGCGTGAAAAGCGCGCCCTCATCGCCGCCTCCGAAGGCCGCCGCCAGGAGCAGATCAACATCGCCACCGGCGAGCGCGAGGCCTTCATCGCGCGATCCGAGGGCGAAAAGCAGGCCGTCATCAACAAGGCCCAGGGCGAGGCCGAATCCATCAAGGCCGTGGCCGAAGCCAATGCCCAGGCCATCGAACGCGTGGCATCGGCCATCCGCCAGCCGGGTGGCGAGCAAGCCGTCCAGCTCAAGGTCGCGGAAAAGGCGGTGGAGGCATACAGCCAGGTGGCTGCGGACTCGAACACCACGCTCATCGTGCCCAGCAACATGACCGAGGTGTCGGCACTGATTGGCTCGGCAATGAAGATGGTGCAAACCACGGGCACGCCACGCAACTGAGACCTCGCGACAGGCCGATGCCGTCGGCCTTGACCGCATCCAATGGGTGAACGGCACACGCTGCAGGGCACAGGCCACCAGCGTCCGGCGCCAGTCTTTACTTGCGATTCCGTGCATGGAGGTTCGTCCAGACCGCCAGCCGTTGCCCTGACCCCTGCACCGAGCCGGAAGCGTCGTGAATGCATCACGGTGCAGCCAACATGGCGTCGGCTAGGATGAGCGGCCATTTCGCCTTCCCACCGAGACACCTTCACGTACAAGAACCCATGGGCGCCACCCTCATCGTCGGCATGCTATGCGTGCATCTGCTGTGCTTTGGCGCCATGTTCCTGCTGATCAGCACGCGCCTGCACGGCAAGAAGATGGGCATGGAAGTGTTCGCCATCGGAAACTTCCTGCTGGGTTCAGCCTACGTGCTGCAACTGGCGGGCGGCCCTCCGGGATGGAACGCGATGAGCGTGGTCAACCATACGCTCACCCTGTGTGCACCAGCCGTCTACGGAGTCGGTGCCATGCGGTTCTTTGGCCGCCCGGCTCCGCTCTGGCGCCCTCTCCTCACACTGGCACTGGCCTACACCGCAGCGCAGGTGGTGGCGCAGTGGACGCTGGGAACAGCGGCCCGTTATGCCATGCTGGCGGGCGCGTCTGCCCTGCTCTTTGCGGCCATGATGGCCACCGTGATCCATGGCGCACGCACGTTTGCCAGAGATCTGCGCGTGGAGATGGTGCTGTTCGCCGCCCTGATCGGCGGCATATTCGCCCTGAATGCGGTGAAGTTCGTGACCGTTCTCCAGAACGGACTGGAGGCACTGGACATGGACAGCCGTTTCCAGACCGTGTTCTATCTGTACATGTCCTTTCTGGCGACCGTGCTGGCACCGTCCATTGTCTGGCTGGTGTTGCGCCGGCTCACCGATGAACTGCGCGCCATGGCGGCCCACGACCCACTGACACGGCTGCTGAACCGGCGCGGCCTGCTCGAAGGGTTGCAGGCGCATTTCCGCTCACGCACTGCAGGTCCTGCGCACCTGCTGATCGTGGACATCGATCATTTCAAACACATCAACGACAGCTACGGCCATCAGGTCGGCGATACCGTTCTGTGCCATGTGGCCGATGTGCTGAGAGAGACTGCCCGCCAGGGAGACCTCGCTTGCCGCTTGGGTGGAGAAGAGTTCGTTGTCATCTGCCTGAACACCGATGCAGAGGTCGCCATGCGCCTGGCGGAACGCACGCGCGCCGCCATCGAAAACACCGAAGTGATGACCGCCGCGGCACCAGGCGGCCCCATCCGCTGCACAGTGACCATCGGCATCTCGCCAGGTTTCGCCGACCCACAGGAACTTGACCGCGCCATGCAGCAAGCCGATGCAGCGCTGTACCGTGGCAAGAATGCTGGACGCAACCGCATCGAGAGGAACGATGATGCCGTACAAGCAAGCCCCTCCATGAAAACAGAACCACTCGCAGCGTCGCCAGCCCACTAAGAGCCACCAGTAAAATCAAGTCGACCACAGAAAACACCCAAAATCACTGCTACAATAGAGGGCTTCGGAGAGGTGGATGAGCGGTTTAAGTCGCACGCCTGGAAAGCGTGTGTGGGCTAATCCCCACCGCGGGTTCGAATCCCGCCCTCTCCGCCAGTAAGCTAAAAAATCAAGGACCTGGACAGATTGATCAATCCGTCCCATGAAGTCCCGCACATCCAAAGCCCCTTCTTCACAGATGGGGCTTTTTTTTGACCTGACGGGTTCAACGCTACCCCGTTGAGGCATAGTGCCCCTCGCTCCTGGAGGCCGAACAGGCTCCACGGGGCTGTCCGTTGCCCTGCATCAACGCTGATCTCGCCAGTGTTGGAGGCGCCATTGTGCAGGCCCTGCATGCCAGATGCGAGAAGAGCGCAAGGGGTTTATGGTGTTGGCATTGAAACGCCTCATGACAGTCTTTTCCGGCCTCGTCCTCATGGGAGCGCATGCCATGGCTCAATCCTTCCAGCCCGTCACGCACCTGGCTTGTCCCGGCGGCGATTTCATCGTCGACGCCCGGCCCTGGGGCGAGAACGAGGCCGGCGGCTCGCGCGCAGAGCTGCGCTACCGCTACCGGGGTGTCGTGCTGGCCGCCATCCACTACGAGGCCTACTACAAGAACCTCGATCCCTGGCTGCGCCAGGCAAGCCCGCGCATCTACAACCTGGGCCTGAACCTGGATACGAGCGGCGCCAGCAAGCGCAGCGGCCACGACCGCGGCGACACCCTGTACCTGCCGCCCTCGGCGTTTACGCAGCAGGAGGTGGAGTCCCTGTCAGATTGCCTAGCCCAGCGCCATGTTGCCGCCTTGCGGCGCGACTTCGAGCGCGCGCAGATCACCAGCAGCGCATTCCTGAACCTGATGAAGACGCGCACCGGCACCGGCCGCAACGGCGTGGCGCGCCTGGTGCATGCCGATGCACCGCTTACCGCCATCTACGGCAGCGGCTGGCTGCTGATCCTGGTGGAGCGCGACGGCCGGGTGCTGCTGCACACCAACATGACGGCCAACAACGCGGCCGAATCGGCGGTGTGGGGCCAGGCCGCCTCTGGCGCGGACGGCCGGCAGGTGCTGCGCGCGCAGCGCCAGGTGCGCTTCCAGGGCCAGGAGCGAGATGCTGGCAGCTATCTGCCCGAACCCGAAATGAACACCGGGCGGCGGCTGAAAGACGACTATGTGGTGGAGTGGCAGTAAGGCCGGGTCTGGCGGATCCTGATTGCCAGCGAGGAAAATTCCACGTGCAAATCCATGAACGAGCCAGCGAGGGGAGAACGGACGCATGAACGCAGGTAAACCGCCTTTTGCCGGTTTCGACCTTGTCGGGTTCTGGGTAGACAGTGACTACGCGCGCAGGGAGTACGTCGAGCCCGCGCCCTCGCCGGAAACCACTGTGGCGGTCGAGGCTGAACTGGGCTACAAACTCCCGGCCAGCTACATCGCGCTGATGCAGACGCAGAACGGCGGCATTCCCGCTCACGGCCGTTTCCCCACCGACCAGCCCACCTCCTGGGCCGAGGACCATGTGGCGATCAGCGCCTTCAAGGGCATCGGATTCGGCAAGCAGTGGAGCCTGTGCGGCAGCCTCGGCAGCCGTTTCAAGATCGAGGAATGGGACTACCCGGACATCGGCGTGTACTTCGGCGACTGCCCCTCGGCCGGCCACGACATGATCGCGCTGGACTATCGCGCCTGTGGCCCTTCTGGCGAACCTTGCGTGGTGCACGTCAACCAGGAGGCGGACTACCGCATCACCCCGCTCGCGGCGGATTTCGAAACCTTCGTGCGGGGTCTCGTGCATGCATCCGAGTACGAAGACGATCCTGAGGACGTGAAGCACGATGCCCTTGCACATGTGCGCAGCGCGCCTTTCAACACGCGGCTGCAGAAACTCTGCGATCAGTGGCCCGATCCGGAGATGCCCGCAAATATTCGCCGCCTGGCCGAGACCATCGTGGAGGACAGGGGCTATTTCACGCTGCATGCGGACGCGAATTCGCACCTGATGTACGCCACCCAGTTCCTGCTGCTGAGCCACAGCCGGCCGGTGCGGTCGAAGGAAGGCTTTATGCAGTCCTACCCAGGAGTCATCGCGATGGTGGGCAGCGCACACTTCGGCACCGGCGCCTGGGCACCCGGGTTCGTGGAAGACTGGTTCCAGGCGCGCGCCATGGCAGGTGATCTGCTGCAAGCCGACAACCAATGGCGTTTGAGCCCGGATTTCAGCGCCAGGGTGCTGCAGAGCCTGCGCAACGGGGACGAGGGAGGAGCATGACCCCTACACACACTGTCGATCGCGTGGCGCAAGCCCTGGAATGCGGGTATGACGAGATGTGCACCCTCGTCACCCACTTCACCACCAGCGACCAACTCGACCGCTTCAGTCGCAGCTACAACGCGAACGACGGTTTCGAGCCTCTGTGTTGCGTGGTGGGTCATCCTGAATGCGGCGCAGGCACGGCCCTCTTCATCTACTGGCAGTTCCATGAATTGCTGGGCGACCCGCAGGCCCGCGCCACCCTGGACGGTGAGCCCGCGCGCTGGAACGCGAATGCACTGCTCTGTGCTATTGAACAACGCTATCCCGACGGCTTTCGACTGCAAGGCATCGCATGCGACCCAATAGCAGACTGCGCCCGGGCGTTTGGCCCGGCCTACGTGGAAAGCATCCGCGCACAGCATAAGGGGTCGCCGCTCATGCAGCCGCCGCCAGCGCCCTCCGATGCAAAAGAGAGTCCCCGATGAAGCCTTCCTTGCGAACAGTACCTGCCTTTGCGTTGCTTGCCACCCTGGGCATGCTCCCTTGCGCTCAAGCCGGCCAACCCACCACGATCCCCGTCGCCGCCTGTGGTCTCGAGTTTGATCTACCCGTGGGCTACAAGACTACCCGCCCCAAGCGGATGGAACTCGCTCCCCACGGGCGCTTGTGCGCAATCAATATCGTCAAGGCCCGGCCCGATCCTGTGCAGAAGGGCGAATGCAAGGACAAGGAAGACGGCGGCCAGCCGCCCTACAACGTGTGCGATTGGGTGATCAACATCGGTACCCCGGGACCGAGTGTGCAGGTGGTGCGCATATGGCCTGGTGGCAGTCCGCTCCTGGATACATTCATGCGCGAGGAAGACGGCCGATGGATGGTGTCGAATGCCCAGGCCGGCGCACAGCCTGCTGAAGCCACCACCTTCTGCGGCAAACCCGCATGGAAGGGCGAAACCACCGTGCGCATGGGCTGGTCGCGTCAGCGGGTCAAAAATTACACGGGCATCTATGCGGGCTCGGGCGGCGCCGATGTCACGCTGGTGCAGTTCGCACCCGACCTCTTCGTCCAATTGCAAAACCCACCCATTGATGAGAAAGGCGAGTTCTCGGTGTTCTGCGCCAGCCTCAAGTTGGGCACCCGCGCACAGGACCTTCCGTAGCCTCTTCTTTCTGCTCCACCTCGCCAGCATCCAGCGCTTCGGATGCAGACGCACTGCCCTGCCGCGACACCCCACGCACCATGGCAAACGACAATCCCATCGTATTGTTCCGTCCCGGCTCGCGCATCGGGCATGTGGAGTGCATGACACCGGCCTTCAGCGGCCTCCAAAAACCTTCTCTGGCCCCTCCTCATGGGAGAGGGCAAAACGCCATGTTCGGACATTCCAGCCAGTTGGGCGCGCAAGACCGGGCCATCGATTTGGGCCTTCACGCCCTGCTGGCGCTGGCTTGCGCGCTTGCATCAGCTCTCGCTGCGGCGGCGGACAAGGTACCGGAGGTACCCCAGCGCGAGTGCGCCCGCATTCTCGCCGTGGCGGCATCCCTCTACCCTGGCCAGGCCGGCAAACTGCGCTGTACGCTCCATGAGCGATCGGCGCACTACACCGTGGTCGGTGTGCACAGCCTCTCACCCGCACCGCAGGGGTACGCCGGCACCTGGACGGGCAGCAGCCTGATAGGGTATTTCGGGCTGCACCGCCCTAGCGGCCACGTACAGGAATGGGACATGGGCGAAAACCGGCCGCGTGCCCGCAACAAGCAGCAACTCAGAGCCCAGCCGGGCCCTCTTCACGGGGCGCCAGAACGCCGTTGAGGCCGGGCGCGGTGACATCGGGGTTTCACACCCGCATGGCCGCGGGCGAATCTGCGCTGCCGTAGCGCACCCCGCCACCCCCAAAGCCGGTGCGCGGGTCGTACCCCACCCAAACCTCGCCCCAGGCATGGTGCCCAGAAGCCCAGCCCCGCGCGCCCAGCCAGTCGCGCAAAGCCTTGGCGCGCCGACGCTCCTTGCGTTCGGACCAATCGCTCCAATCCCTGCCATAGCGGCTGTCGTCATCGTGGAAGAGCCAGCATTCGGACAAGGAACCTTGGAAGAACGCCAGCTCGATGCCCACCATGAAACCGCCGTCACTCCAGGCCTTGAGACGATGCCAGGTCCAGTCCGAACCCTGCACCGCCCGGGGTACGCGCGGCACCACGATCAGTGCCGCATGACGGTCCACCAGGACTGCCTCTTGCAGCCCGCACGCGATGTGCAGGCCCTCCGGGTGATGCAATGCAAAGGCAACCGTCATGGCGTTCGCAGAGCGCAAGAAGTAGATCGGTACATTATTCTGCATGACGACATGCAGCCTGGCTGCACGCTGACCATGACCTGCTACCACCTCAAGTCCATCGCCAGGAGTCCGGCACCCGCAATCACCGGACCCATGCAAGGGCAGCATGAGCATTCCGGTCTGCTCGCGCTGTCACAGACACAGGCCGCGCTGGCGGCAGCACAAAGGCCCCGCACGCCGTCCAGGAGGCAGCCATGACATCCATCTTGCCGGACGCGGCACGCCAGTTCATCGAAGCCGCCATCGTCGCGGGCGACATGGCCTTGCCTTTCCACTACCCCCAGCCCGGGCAATGGGAGGGTTGGCAAAGCGGCTTTCGCCACCACGGCATCACCGGCGAAAGCCTGGTCGGCACCGCACCGGGCGAATGGCAGCCGGGCTGGTACGTGGTCGCTCTCAATGGGTTCGGCGATCCGTTCTTCATCGATCTCAACCAGGAGGCGAAAGGCTTTCCCGTCTACTATGCGCCGCATGGAGCGGGGCGGTGGGAGGCGGAGCAGGCCGCACCCAGTCTGCAGCAATTGGGTGACATGCTGGCGGTGCTGCGCGGGCTGGAAGACGACGCCACGGCTGCACAGCACGTGGTCGAAGCCGAGGCCAGCCTGGGAACCCGGCTCTGGCGGGAGGTGCTCGAGAACCGCCAGAACCGCGCGGACACGGCAAAGGAACCTGCGTCCCCGCCCGATACCACGGCCTGGCAGCACGGCACCCTGGTCATCTGCGGCATCGGTCCGCAGAAAATGAAGGTCGTGCAATTCCTCAAGCAGACGTTTGGCTTGTCGCCACAAGAAGCGCTGGCCCTGGCGATGCAACCCGAAATTGCCGTTGCGGAGGGCTATCTTGTGCACCTGCGCCGCTCCCAAGACCACTTGCAGGCGCTGGGAGCCACGGTGGAATTTCGACCCCATGGACCCCGTGCCTGAAGGCCTTCCCGCAAGACGCGTTCTTTCGCATCCAAGAGCTCATCGACTTCGTCAGGACGGGGCAGGAGCGCGGCGGCAAGGACGCGGCAAGCCAACGGCCCTTCGCCCTGTCTCAATGCACCCAGCATGAGACGCGGCGGGCACCCCTTCGCTACCCAGCACTATCCCTAGGGCGCCCACGGATGGGAAGGGATATAACAGGGAACATAAAGTTACAAACGAGCGGTAAGTCACTAGAGGGCATCATGAATCTTGACCTGCTGGACAGAGACACCTTGCGTGTCGTCCTGGCAGTCGCCGAGTTGACGCTCGCTCCTATTGTTGCCTTGATCTGGAAAGGCAACAAGGACGTCAAAGGCGTCAACTGGTGGATTGCTGGGTCGGTATCCACAATGATCGGCTTCTCGATCCCGATATTCGTGGAACTGAAGGCGCCTGCGGCACGCTTCATCAATGACTTCTTCGGCATCATGGCGCTGGCCTTCATGCTCCATGGCACCTTGCATTTTCGCGGCAAAACGAAATTGGCCAGGATCACCTTCCTGGCAATGCCGTGGTTTGCCGTGGTGATGATCGTCACCATGGCAGCTGTCTACGGCAAGGATGCCGCCAGGTACCTCATTCTTGACGCTGTGGTCGTGGCCTTTACCCTGGGCATGGCCTACCACATCGCTCACTGGAACTGGCCGGTGCGCTTCTCCGCACAGAATCTCTCCGCGCTGTATCTCACATCGCTCTCCATCGCATTCTGCTTGCGCTGGAGTTTCATTTTCTTCGCGGAAGACCGCGCGGCGGTCATCCAGAGTCCGTATCACGCGTATCTATACCTGGTCCTGATCTCGTTCACGATTGCCTGGAACTGCTGCATCATTCTCGTGTGCGAGGAAAGCGCCCACAAGAAAGTGGACAGCATCGCCAATACCGATCCACTGACAAGCCTGCCCAATCGCAGGTCCTTTGACGTCATCCTGAATGAGTCCATCGAGCGTGCGAAACGCGAGACCCACAGGTTCGCATTGGCCTTGATTGATCTCGATGAGTTCAAGCAGATCAATGATCGCCATGGACACTCCGTGGGAGACCAGGTGCTGGTGGAATTCGCGCAGCGCTTGAAGAAGCACGCGAGGAACACGGATTTTGTGGCCAGGCTTGGAGGCGATGAATTCGTGATGATCATTCGCGATGCTGAGAATGCAAAGAACCTGCATTTCATCGTCGACAGGCTGAAGCCGCACCTCAACGGCTTCGCCCTGCTGGGCCACAGCCAGCCCATCGAAATCAAGGTCAGTATCGGAGGCGCCGTCTGGCCCCAGGACGGTGAGAGCTCCAGGGACATCCTGCGCAATGCCGACATGAGGATGTACGAGGACAAGAAGCTGCGCAAGGCCCCCGCCTGCTAGTAGCCAGGCACCCGGCCCAGGAATCGCTCCATGTCAGCCTCGCTGGCGAGCGACACGCAGCCTGTCCCTCCATCCGTACGCAGCTGCGCGACCAAGAGACTAAGAGTCACGTCCGATGATGTTGAAGAACGCCCGGATGAGACGCGTGTCCCTGCGCTCGGCCAGGCACACGACGTGTGCATAGGTCCTGATTTGCGCATCGCTGATTCGCACCGCGTGCAAACCTGAACCGGGCACGTACTCCACCTCCGAGACCGCCGCGACGCCCAGTCCTTGGAGCACGGCCTCCCGGATGATCTCCCGGCTGGCAACCTCCATGACGACTGTCGGCTGCACATCCGCAGCCTTGAGCGCCAGTTCTATGGCCTTGCGCGTGGTGGACCCTTGCTCGCGCAATATCAATTTTTCGCCTTGCAGCTCTGCGGTGCGGATGCTGCGGCGGCGGGCGAACCGATGGTCTGCATTGCAGAAAATCACGATGGGGTGTTCGCTGTACGGAACCGACACGAAACGCTTGTCTTTGAGCACCTGCGCCAGAACACCGACGTCCGCCCGGTAGTCCAGCAGCCGGCTCAACACATCTTCCGAGTTGCCGGTTCCTACCGAAATCTGGATCTCCGGGTATCTCTGGTTAAACGCCGCCAGCATCTTCGTCACGTGTGAAGGGCCCACGGCCGCAACACGCAAATGCCCCGAACGCAGTTCGCCTGCGTCTCGAAGAATTTGCACGGCTTCTTGCTCAAGGTCGAACATCTGGCGCGAAAGCTGGAGCAATCGCTCTCCGATTTCTGTCGGGCGAATGCGGCGCCCCGTTCGGTGAAAAAGTTCAACTTTGTACAGCTCCTCGAGTTGCTGAACCTGCGTGGTCACGGTGGGCTGACTCACGTGCAAGGCCTGCGCTGCGCGGGTAAAGCTCCCTTCGGTCGCCACCGCATGAAAAGACCTCAATTGCGTCAACCGCATGACAGTCGCCTCCGTGTTATCCCGGGCCAACTATAGATTAAATGAATGGATCGGTAAAAAAACTTGAATTTGCAAGATAGTCCCGCACCACCGACAGTTGCCCCATGCACTGTGCTTGGTAGGCAGTGCAAAAAGAGGTTCAAACCCACCAGACAGGAGACATCGATGAAACTCACGCGCCGATCTCTGTTGGCCAGCGCATCCGTGCTGCTAACCCCGCCGCTTGCCGGCCTCAACCCTGCCAGGGCAGCCAACGTCCTCACGGTAGGCCTGATTCCTTCCGAGGATTCGCGGGCCATGATCGCCAACAGCCAGGCCATGATGGACATGCTGTCCAAGTCGCTGGGCATGCCGGTCAAGCCCTTCGTGGCGGCGGACTACAACGGCGTGATCGAGGCCCTGCGTTCCAAGCGGCTGGATGTTGCCTACCTCGGCCCCTTCTCGTACGTGATGGGCACCACCGTGGCGCCCATCGAGGCCTTTGCCGTGGCCGAGACCAAGAAGGCCGGCCGGGCCTTCTACCACTCCCTCATCGTGGCCCACAAGGACAGCGGCATCAAGACCGTGGCCGACCTCAAGGGCAAGACCTTTGCCTTCGTGGACCCGACGTCCACCTCGGGCCACCTGTTCCCCAAGGCCGGCCTGATGAAGGAAGGCTTCAACACCGACAAGGATTTCGGCCGCGTGATCTTCTCCGGCTCGCACGACTCGAATGCCGTGGCGGTGCAGAACAAGAAGATCGAGGCCGTGGCGATTGCCGACCGCATCCTCGATGCGGCCATCGCCAAGGGCCTGGCCAAGCGCGAGGACCTGGTGGTGGTGTGGAAGTCGGACCCGATCCCCGAGTCGCCCACCGTCTGGCGCAAGGACCTGGATGCGGACCTCAAGAAGCGCGTGCAGGCCGCCTTCCTGGACGTGAAGGACATCCCCTGGTCGGACCAGGGCATGCTCAACGGCTTTCATCCCACGAACGACAAGGCCTACGACATCATCCGCGAGACGGCCAAGATCCTGAACCTCGACCTGAGGGCCATGAAATGATCAGGATCCGTGGTCTGAACAAGCGCTACGGCGACTTCGACGCGCTCACGGGCATCGACCTCGACGTGGCACCGGGCGAGTTCCTGGTCGTGCTGGGCCCTTCGGGTGCCGGCAAATCGACGCTGCTGCGCTGCATCAACCGCCTGGCCGAGCCCACGAGCGGCGAGATCCACATCGACGGGCAACTGGCCCAGTCCGGCGGCGCAAGCTTGCGCGGTCTGCGCCGCCAGGTGGCGATGATCTTCCAGCACTACAACGTAGTGCCCCGCCTGTCGGTGCAGAAGAACGTGCTGACGGGCCGCATGGGGGCGGTGCCTGCGGTGCTGTCGTGGCTGCAGATCTTTCCTCGCAAGGACGTGGCGATTGCGCTCGAATGCCTGCGCCGCGTGGAACTGCAGGACAAGGCCGGGTTGCGCACCGACACGCTCTCGGGCGGGCAAAAGCAGCGCGTGGGCATTGCGCGTGCGCTGGCCCAGCAGCCCAAGGTGATCCTGGCCGATGAGCCGGTCGCCAGCCTGGACCCCAAAACCTCGCGCACGGTGCTCAACTACCTCAAGCAGGCAAGCCGCGAACTGGGCATCACCGTAGTCTGCAACCTGCACCAGATCGACTATGCACGCGAGTTCGGCGAACGCATCGTGGGCGTGTCGGGCGGGCGCATCGTCTACGACGGCGGGCCCGAGGGCCTGACGGACGAGGTGCTCAAGCGCATCTACCCCGGACTGGACGAAAACGACGCCCGCAGCCGCAGCGCCCCTGCCGTGGCAGCCGCAGCAGCGCCCGCGCTGCGCCAGTTGAAACTTGAGGAGGCAAGCGCATGAACATCGGTTCCTACACTTTTCTGGTGGCCCGGCCCAGCGGCGGGCTGGGGTGGTGGCCGCGCATCGGCATCGGTGCGCTGTTCGTCGGCGTGCTGTGGTGGGCCGCGCGCGGCGCGCAGGTCAGCTTTGGCGAACTGGCCAAGGGCCTGCCGTGGATCGGCGATTTCCTGGGGCGCATGCTGCCGCCCAACTGGGCGTTTCTAGACAAGCTGATCGTCCCGGCGATCGAGACCATCCAGATCGCCGTGTGGGGCACGCTGCTCGCCGTGCTCCTGGCGATCCCCGTGTGCTTCTTCGCCGCGCGCAACCTCACGCCCAACGTGGTGGTCTACCAGTTCACCCGCCAGCTGTTCAACGTGACGCGCGGAGTCAACGAGATCATCCTGGCGCTGGTGTTCGTGGCCGCCGTGGGGCTGGGGCCGTTTCCGGGCGTGCTGGCCCTGGCGGTGCATGGTGCGGGCATGCTGGGCAAGTTCTTCGCCGAGTCGATCGAGGAGATAGACCAGGGGCCCATCGAGGCACTGCGCTCCACGGGGGCCGGGCCCATACAGACCATCATCTTTGCCGTGCTGCCCCAGGTGGTGACCGCATGGATCGCCGTGGTCCTCTACCGCTTCGAGACCAACCTGCGCCAGGCCACCGTGCTGGGCATGGTGGGCGCGGGCGGCATCGGATTCGAACTGGTGGGCAGCATGAAGCTGTTCCAGTACCAGGACACCGCCACCTGCATCGCCGTGATCATCGCCATGGTGATGGTGGCCGACACCATCTCGACCCGGCTGCGTGCCTGGATTCAAAAAGGAGCCCGTTGATGAATACCGCTGTTGACACTGTGCAGGCCAATGGCCGGCAGTATGCCCGACCCCAAGCCCCGGTGGTGGTGGTCTGCGTGGATGGCTGCGAGCCCGACTACGTGACGCAGGCCATACAGGCTGGCGCGGCGCCGTACCTCAAGCGCATGCTGGCGCGGGGCAGTTCGCTGATCGGGGACTGCGTGGTCCCCAGCTTCACCAACCCGAACAATGTGTCCATCGTGACCGGCGTGCCGCCTTCGGTGCACGGCATCTGCGGCAACTACTTCTACGACGTGGCCGCCGACCGCGAGGTCATGATGAACGACCCCGAGTACCTGCGTGCCCCGACGCTCCTGGCCGCCTTTGCCGATGCCGGTGCGCTGGTGGCGGCCGTGACGGCCAAGGACAAGCTGCGCACCATGCTCGGCCACGGCCTCAAGGGCATCTGCTTTTCAGCCGAGAAGGCCGACAAGGCCACGCTGGCCGAGTGCGGCATCGAGAATGTGCTGGAGCTGGTGGGCAAGCCCGTGCCCTCGGTGTACAGCGCTGACCTCAGCGAGTTCGTCTTTGCGGCCGGCGTGCGCCTGATGGAGACCCGCCGGCCGGACCTGATGTACCTGTCGACCACCGACTACGTGCAGCACAAGTGCGCCCCGGGCACGCCGGAGGCCAACGCCTTTTACGCGATGATGGACGGCTACCTCGCCCAGCTCGATGCGCTGGGCGCGGTCATCGGCCTCACCGCCGACCATGGCATGAGCCCCAAGACCGACGCCGCGGGCAACCCGCGCGTGGTCTACCTGCAGCAGGAGCTGGATGCACAGCTCGGTGCGGGCAGTACGCGGGTGATCCTGCCCATCACCGATCCCTATGTGGTGCACCACGGCGCCCTGGGCTCGTTCGCAACCATCTACGTGAATGCCGGCGCCACGCTGGAGGGTGTGCGCGGTGCGCTACTGGCACTGCCGGGCGTGGAGGTGGTGCTGACGCGCGAGGAGGCGGTGCAACGCTTCGAGCTGGCGGGCGACCGCATCGGCGATCTGGTAGTGGTGTCGGACCACCTCACGGTGCTGGGCACCAGTGCGGCGCGGCACGACCTGAGCGGGCTGACCGTGCCCCTGCGCTCGCACGGCGGCATCTCGGAGCAGAAGGTGCCGCTGCTGTTCAACCGGCCCCTGAAGGGCGTCGCCCCCGGCCGGCGGTTGCGCAATTTCGACGTGTTCGACCTCGCGTTGAACCACGCTCTTCCCTCCGTCTAGAGGTCTCTCCATGCCACATGAATACTTGAACCCCGTACGCAGTGTCTACGGGGCAGGGGAACTGTTGTCCCTGCCAAAGCTGCTGGATGGCCGGCGGGCACTGCTGGTCACCTTTCCGGAGGCCCGCCAGCTGGGCCTGGTGGCCCGCATCGAGGGCCTGCTGGGCGAGCAGCTGGCCGGCGTGATCGACGATGTGCGGCCCAACCCGGATGTCGCGGAGCTTGCGGCGGTCTACGACGCCTTCTGGTCCGGTGGGGCCGCGAGTGCCGAGGTGATCATTGCGGTGGGCGGTGGCAGTGCCATCGATACCGCCAAGGCGCTGATGGTGGCCACGCCCAGCGGGCGCTTCTCTGAACTGGTGGCGCTGCTGGCATCCGGCAAGGCCTTCACGCCAGCGCGGACCAAGACGCTCATCGCCGTGCCGACGACGGCCGGTACCGGCAGCGAAGTGACGCCCTGGGCCACGATATGGGACCGCGGTGCGCAGAAGAAGTACTCGCTGCACCTGCCCGAGACCTGGCCCAGCATCGCGCTGATCGACCCCGAGCTCATGCTGTCGCTGCCCGCCTCGGTCACGCTGCAAAGCGGGCTGGACGCGCTGTCGCACGCGCTGGAGTCGATCTGGAACGTGAATGCCAACCCCGTGTCCGACACCTTCGCGGTGGCGGCGGTGCACGAGATCCTGGAGACCCTGCCGCAGCTGATGGAGCACCTGGACGACGCGGCGCTGCGCGGCCGCATGGCCCTGGCGGCCCTGAAGGCCGGCATGGCCTTCTCGAACACGCGCACGGCGCTGGCGCACTCGATCTCCTACGAGATGACGCTGCGCTATGGGCTGCCGCACGGCATTGCCTGCAGCTTTCCTCTGCCCATGGTGCTGGAGCGCGCCATTGGCCAGAACCCGGAGCGCGACGCCGTGCTGGAAAGCGCGCTGGGAAACCTTGCCGGCGCGCCGACCCGGCTGGCCCGCTTCATCGAGGAACTGGGCGTGAAGACGCGCTTTGCCGACTACGGCGTGAGCGACGCCCAGGCGCAGCAGATGGTGGCCCATGCGCTGACCGGCGCACGCGGCAAGAACTTCATCGGAGCCAACACGGCAGCAATCAAGGAGGCAGCATGAGTTGCATCATGGAAAGCGTGGACTTCCGCGCGGAGGCCCTGCGCATCGGCGGCGCCAGGGTGCGCACGGAGCGCAGCATCGACGTCGTCAACCCCTACAGCGGCGAGCGCGTGGGCACGGTGGGCATGGCCAGCGTGGAGGACGTGCGCCGGGCGATGGACATCGCCCATGCCTATGTGCCCACGCTGTCGCGCTACGAGCGTTCGGCCATCCTGAACCGTGCGGCGGCGCTGCTGCGCGAGCGCACCGACCAGGCGTCGAACATCATCACCGCGGAGTCGGGCCTGTGCAAGAAGGACAGCACCTACGAGATCGGGCGCGTGGCCGACGTGCTCAACTTCGGCGCCAACGAAGCCCTGCGCGACGATGGGCAGGTGTTCTCGTGCGACCTCACGCCGCACGGCAAGAAGCGCAAGGTGATCACCACGCGCGAGCCGCTGCTGGGCGTCATCACGGCCATCACGCCCTTCAACCACCCCATGAACCAGGTGGCGCACAAGGTGGTGCCAGCCGTGGCCACCAACAACCGCATGGTGCTCAAGCCTTCGGAGAAGGTGCCCCTGTCGGCCTACTATTTTGCGGACCTGCTGTACGAGGCCGGGCTGCCCGTGGAGATGCTGCAGGTCGTGACCGGCGACCCGCACGAGATCGCCGATGAGCTGCTGACCCACCGCCATGTGGATCTGGTCACCTTCACGGGCGGGGTTGCCATCGGCAAGTACATTGCGTCGAAGGCCGGCTACCGGCGCATGGTGCTGGAGCTGGGCGGCAACGACCCGCTGATCGTGATGGACGATGCCGACCTGGACAAGGCCAGCGACCTGGCGGTGCAGGGCTCGTACAAGAACTCGGGCCAGCGCTGCACGGCGGTCAAGCGCATGCTGGTGCACGAGAAGGTGGCGGCCGAGTTCACCGAGCGCGTGGTGGCCAAGACGAAGGCATGGCGCTATGGCGACCCGATGGACCGGGCGAACGAGATGGGCACGGTGATCGATGAGGCCGCGGCCCGCCATTTCGAGAAGGTGGTGAACGAGGCCATCGCCCAGGGCGCGCGCTTGCTGGCGGGCAATGTGCGCGAGGGCGCGCTGTACTCCCCCACGGTGCTGGACCGGGTGCGGCCGGAGATGACCGTGGTGCGCGAAGAGACCTTCGGCCCCGTATCGCCCATCATCACCTTCAGGGACATCGACGAGGCGATCCGCATCTCCAACGGCACGGCCTTCGGCCTGTCGTCGGGCATCTGCACCAACCGCATGGACGACGTGACCCGCTTTGCCAAGGAACTGCAGGTCGGCACCGTCAACCTCTGGGAGGTGCCCGGCTACCGCATCGAGCTGACGCCGTTCGGCGGCATCAAGGACTCGGGCCTGGGCTACAAGGAAGGGGTGCAGGAGGCGATCAAGTCGTTCACCAACTGCAAGACGTTCACCCTGCCTTGGTAGCGGATTGGAAAGCACCCGACAGTGGAAAGCACCCGACAGGCCCGCTTCTTCAGTGGATGCCGTTCAGAAGGCCGGGTGTGTCGCGCACCGCTTCATAGAAGTCTTGTCCTACACCGTGCAGGCTAGCCACGTGATAGCTTTGGCCGTTCATTCAAGGAGCCGGCAATGAGCGATGACAAAAGCCAGACGGTACAGGACCGCCGTTTCATCAACCTCAGCGAACCCTGTGAAGTGCGCGACTGGACCCATAGCCTGGGCGTCGCGGAAGCCCCGGCCGGCCCGTCCGCCGACAAGGTCCGCGAGTACCTGGTTTCGCGGTAGTGGGGCCTGCCATGGCACCCCCAAGGCAACGCGCCCACCCCGGACGCCGTTCTGCGGCATAGTCGCCTCGAGCCACCATGAAGGAGCTCTTGTCCCAGTACAGGAAGAAGCGCAACTTTGCGCTGACGCCGGAGCCCGCGGAAGGCGGTGTGCCGGGCGGCGATGCCCTGCAGTATGTGATCCAGAAGCACTGGGCCAGCCGCCTGCACTATGACTTGCGGCTTGAACTCGACGGCACGATGAAGAGCTGGGCCGTGCCCAAAGGGCCGAGCTACGATCCGGCCGACAAGCGCATGGCCGTGCAGGTGGAAGACCATCCCATCGCCTACAACAGCTTCGAAGGCCAGATTCCGGCAAAGCAGTATGGTGCCGGCCGGGTCATCATCTGGGATCGCGGCTACTGGGTGCCGGTCGGGGACCCCCACGAGGGCTACCGCAAGGGGAAATTGAAGTTCGAGCTTTACGGGCACAAGCTCCAGGGCCATTGGACGCTGGTGCGCATGCACGGCGGTGCAGGCGAAAAGCAGCCACCCTGGCTGCTCATCAAGGAACACGACGGGCTGGAACGCCCCGGCCACGAGTTCAGCGTGGTGGATGAAATGCCCGACAGCGTCGCGGCGGCGCCCGCGGTCTCCGCGCCCCGAAAGGCCCCGGCAAGGCCCGGCGGCGTGGCGCCGTCCGCCAAGCGCCAGGCGAGCGCGATGACGGCGCCCAGAGCGCCGCTCCCGGAGACGCTGTCGCCCCAGCTCGCCACCTTGGTGGACGGTCCACCCCATGACACCACGGGCTGGATCTGGGAGCTGAAGTTCGACGGCTACCGCCTCCTGGCCCGCGTGGAACGAGGCAAGGCGCGGCTGTTCACCCGCAACGGCAATGACTGGACGGCCAGGATGCCGGACCTGGCGGCGGCCATCGCCAGGCTTGCGTTGAAGTCCGGCTGGATCGACGGTGAAGTGCTCATGCCCGATGCCCATGGCGTCCCAGACTTTCAGGCGCTGCAAAATGCATTCGATGGCCAGTCCACGCAAGCACTGGTTTTCTATGTGTTCGACTTGCCCTACGCGGATGGCCATGACCTTCGTGCGCTTCCTCTCGTGGAGCGGCGGGAGCATCTTCGCAAGGTCGTGGAAGGGGCACCCACCGACCGGGTGCGCTTCAGCGAGGCCTTTGAAGCGCGGCCGGCCGACCTGGTTTCCTCGGCCTGCAAGCTGGGCTTTGAAGGGGTCATCGGAAAACTCAAGGCGGGCGGGTACGCTTCTCGGCGCAGCGCGGAGTGGATCAAGCTCAAGTGCACCCACCGCCAGGAGTTCGTGATCGGCGGCTACACCGCCCCGCAGGGATCTCGCACGGGGATTGGGTCCTTGCTGCTCGGTGTCCACGACGACACCGGCGCACTGCGCTATGCGGGCAATGTGGGTACGGGGTTCAGTGAACGCGTCCTGGCCGATCTGAGCCGAAGGCTCCGTGCGCTGCGCACCAGCGCGAGCCCGTTCGCCAATCCGCGCGCCCTCGGGAAAAAAGCCCACTGGGTCGAGCCGAAGCTCCTCGCCGAAGTCTCGTTTGGAGAATGGACAAAGGAAGGCAGAATCCGGCACTCCGTGTTTCATGGCCTGCGCGATGACAAGCCGCCCCAGGCCATTGTCCAGGAAAGGCCGAAGCAGTGGGCGAAACACCCGGCCACCGCCGGCTCCGGGATCGGTTCGTTGCGCGTATCGCATCCCGAGCGGGTCATTGACCCATCCACCGGCACCACGAAGATCGACCTCATCCGCTACTACGCCACCGTGGCGCCGCTGCTGATGCCCCACCTGGAAGGCCGCCCGGTTTCCCTCGTCCGAGCACCAGACGGGGTGAGCGGTGAACTGTTCTTTCAGAAGCACCTGGAGACTGGCCGCATGGAGGGCGTGCGGCAGCTCGCGGAGAGCCTTTTTCCCGGGCACCCTGCTCTGCTTGAAATCGCGGGCCCGCAAGGGCCGCTGTCGGCCGCGCAGATGAACACGGTCGAGTTGCATACATGGAATGCCCGCAAGGACAGGATAGGGCGACCGGACCGGATGACCTTTGACCTGGACCCCGGCGAGGGAGTGCCCTGGACCCACGTGCAGGAAGCAGCGACCTTGGTGCGCCTGATGCTCACCGAACTGGGCCTGCCCGCCTTTCTCAAGACCAGCGGAGGCAAAGGCCTGCACATCGTCGTGCCGATCAAGCGGCTTCATGACTGGGAAACGGTCAAGGGATTCAGCCAGGCGGTGGTGCGGCATCTGGCACAGACGATTCCACAGCGGTTCGTGGCCAAGAGCGGGCCCAAAAACCGCGTGGGAAAGGTTTTCGTGGACTACCTTCGCAATGGTTTCGGAGCGACGACAGCAAGCGCCTGGACGGCCCGCGCACGCCCCGGGATGGGCATATCGGTCCCGGTATCGTGGCCGGAACTGGACATGCTGGGCAGCGGTGCGCACTGGAATATCCAGAACGTAGGTCCACGTTTGCCCGTGGGCAATGGCGCCTGGGAGGGCTATGGGCAGGCTGCGGTGTCGATATCCAGCGCCCTGAAAGCGCTGGACTGAAGCCGCGCCACCCTAAAACTCCATTCGACGAAGACACGCCGCTTCAAAAAGACACGCCGCTTCAAAAATCGATGAAAACTCCGCCAGGAACGTCATCGACCGCCCCTGCTTTCGCCTCACGCATCTCTGCGATTGATATAGAAGACGCCGTCCTGTCCCTCGTCCACCTCGAGCTCCATGGGGCTCTTTCCGGTGGCGGCAAACAAGGACCAGGCCGTGTCCGCGATGGCGCCATGGTGGGCCATCACAAGCCCCAGCAGCTTTGCGACATCTTCCTTTGCATGGTGCCGCGGCCAGACCACGTCGACGGCGATGTTCTCCTTGCCATCACTGCAGCTGAAATTGATTTTTGCGTTGACCCCATGCGGGGAATGCGCCTCATCAGGATTTCGGCCCACCATGGCCCTTACCACGTCCAGCGCGGCGCCCGGATCCTCCTCCCCGGCAATGGATTCCCGGACATGCGCTTGATTCAACAGGTCATTTTGCATTTCAACCTCGCATTCTCATCGCCAAGGGGCCCGTTTCTCGGTGCTGTCTCCAGCGCTGGCAATCGCCCCACGGGCCCGTCATGCAAGCATTCATTGAATGCCCCGCGTTCGTGCGCGGATGTCAGTCATATGCCTGCCCGCCAGTCGGACACGTGGTCGTGGCAACACAACCGAAATTGCAACAAATTGCAGAATTTGTTTCAAAAAGTGCGATCTGTTGTCATGAGAATCTGCTCTATTCACAATAAGTCACTCCACCCCCCTATGGAGTGCAACATGCCCATGGAGCTACTGTTCGCCCTTGCACAGACCGAGTTGCCCAAGACCGTCGAGAAGCCTTGCGACGTGGACAAGCTTCGGGTGCTGGCGGCCGCGCAGCTTGTTGACGTGCGGCTCCCGGATGTGGGGGCCCGCGACCAGGTGGCGGAGGTCTTCGGCATTTCCCAGCAAGGTCGCGCGGCATTGGCAAAAGCCTATCCCCACCACGCCTTCAGGTTCACCTCCACCTTGTCTTCCGGCTCCATCATTCCCGACTGGCTGCCCTCGCTGGACAGCTGCCGCATGGAACGCGATGCGACACGGACGACATTGGATTCCTAGCACCTGCGGACGTTTTCAAGGGGGCGTGCAGGATCCACGACCCCATTCACAAAGCCCCTTCCCGCCCACTGCAGCCTGCGCCGAGAACCGCAACGGCCTGGCGCGCATGGGCGGGGCGATGCGCGTCCATGGCCGAAGCGGACATGCCTTCTTCGTCAATGGAGTGCGCGCACTTGTCCCTGCCGGCCTGTCTGGCCCGTTCGGCCAAGCGCACATAGAAGCTCGCGACCTCTCGCAGGTCCTGTTCGTCCAGGTCCTCGATGCCGATCATGCGGTTGCTCGCATGCCGATTGGCCGCCAGCAGCTCATTGAGCTTGAGGTGAAGGGCCACGCTGTCCTTGTTCTGGCTTTGCTGGATGACAAACACCATCAGGAACGTCACGATGGTGGTTCCCGTGTTGATGACCAGTTGCCAGTTCTCTGAAAAGTGGAAGATCGGACCGGTGACGGCCCAGGCCAGCACCATGAGGAGCGCGGCGCAGAACATGCCGGGAGATCCGGCCCACCGCGTGACATGCGATGCGAAATGGTCAAAGGCCGCCTGCACGGAGGTACGGGTGGCGTAAGACGGGCTGCTGGTCGAAGGCATGGCACCCATCGCATCCGTGCCCTCGCCCTGCTGCAGTAGTGGCTCTTTCATGGGGACTTCCTTTCTCGCTGACTGGTCAAGGGCCGGGGGGCTGCCGCCGCCGATCCGCAGCGCACGGCCTGCAAGCAGCCAAGGGGAAAGCCCGGTCGCGCCAGCCCTCGCATGAAGGGCCCTGCCGGGCTGCGGTGATTGTGGGAGTGCCTTGCCCGGCCGGCAGGTCGGAAGCCTTGCCCATCCGCCATGGGCCGGGTCCTACAGATTCACCCCTGCGAGCACCCGGACACCCGGGGGCTCTTCATTCCAACAATTGCAACCAAAGGCAACAGCCTTCAGCCAGCGCCCGGTATCGCAGTTGTCTGACAGACGCACACCGGTTGCTTTGCTGAAATCTCCGCTATCAGCCATTGAGGCTGGCCCGGGAGGTCATTGCGACTCCCACCTTTTTTGACAAAGGAACCATCATGAAACGCCACCCTTTGCCCCCCGGAGCCCGCGCACTGGCAGCATTTGCCGGTACGGTCGTGCTTGCGGTACTTGCAGCGGCATCCTTGTTGATGCCCGATGTGGCGGTGCAGTCGGTGGACTCCATGTCGCTCTTGCCCCATGGGCTGGACCAGCTCCTGCCCACGAGCCTGTTCCAGTAGCGGACTGCCGGCACTGGGTTGCCAGGGCACGTAGATTGCCCACATCCGGTGCGCGCTTCTGCACTTTTTTGGCAAAGTAGAAAAAATCATAGCATCGGAGTACCATCTGGCGCTGCACAACGGCATTTCCGTTGTCATTCAAGAATGGAGGACGATCGTGACCACACGTTTTCGAATCTCTGCAGGCCTGAATTCCTCTTCCTCTCACGCCATCGCATGGCGTTGGTCCGCCCTGGCGCTGATCGCGGGCCTCCTGGGCTGCACGAGCCCGCGCGACAGCTCCCTCGAAGAGTTCGCCCGCTGGCATGATGGCGCCCGCGCCCAGGCCCAGGCGGGGACGCTGAGCTGGAGCGAACTCTACAAACAAAGCTTCGACCGCCTGACGGCCCTGCCCCCTTCATTGCAGCAAGACACACGGCTGGAGAACACCGTGCTTCTGCTTTCCACGGCGCGCAAATACGAGGCAAATGAAATCAGCGCCCAGCAGTTTGCCTCGGAGCGGGACCACATCGAAACACAGCTGCAGGCACGGTTGCGCTGAGAATCGCCCCTGGAGTCCCGGCCCGCTAGCGCAAGCCTGCGGCGCCCTGCTCCACGATGGCAATGCGCCGCCGCAGCGCCGATGCCGACTCCGCGTCTCCTGCAGCGTCAGCGCGCTGCGCCTGCAGCGTCAACCAGGCCATCAAAGGCCGCCGCCAGCCCTGTGTGGACGCGGCATCGATGGCGTTGCCAATCACGGCCGGGCTGGCACGCCCTGCCTGAAACAGCACCCCGGCCGCCACCAGGCGCGAGAGCGGATCCTCGATGGCGGACAAGGCCGCCCCATCCCCCGACACGGCCACCTTGCGCTGCGCTTCGGGCAGCAGGCTTGCCCCTTGCGGCGGCAAGCTGCCGGCCAGGTAGTCGGCATAGGCACGCTCCGGCGCCGCCGCATCCGCGCGCAATGGCTCAAAGCGTTCACACGGGCCAGCCACCAGACTGGCGACCTGCGCCGCGCAGCGCATGAGCTCCAGGCGGGCCAGCAGATCCGGGCGGCCCGTGCGGGCGACCTCCGCGCGGGCGCGGTCCCACTCCAGCCTGTCGACACGGTCATTGCCTGACAGATAGGCTTCCAGCGCCTTTTGCGCGGAGGCCTGGGCGTTCATTTGCCAGTCGGGCACCCGGGGCTTGCCGGAGCAGGCGGACAGCAGCAGCGCCGCCGCCAGGAGCGCGGCATGGGTCAGGTGCCGCCGCAGCACAGCAGGGGGCGTGGGGATAAGACGCTTCATGGCAGCTTGAGCTCCGTGTCCCGCGCGAAAGGCCATTTGCGGTTGATCTCATTGACCAGGCTCTCCACCTTGCGCAGGTTGCTTTCCACCTCGGCGCGCAATGCGCCCAGGTCGGTCGTGGCTTCCCGCGCATTGGCACCGATGGCCTGCGCCTCCACCAGCACCGCGTCCACCTTCTGCAGGCTCGCGCGGGTGTCGGCCAGCAGGCCCCCCAGCTGGGCCACCGTGGCCCGCACTTCGGGGACCAGCGCGTCCTTGCTGCCATCGGCCCCAAACACCTGTTTGTCGGCACGTGCCGCCATGCCATCCAGGCGCGCGAGCAGTGCGTTGGTGCGTTCCAGCGTGGCCACGATCTTCTTCGCGTCGGCCTCGTTGCCCATCAGCACGCCCAGCACGCCCCCCGGGCCGTTGATGCGGTCGGTCAGCGCCCGCACGTTGGCCAGGCTGCCGCCCAGGGCCGCGTCCTGCGCGGTGAGGGCATTGAGGTTGGACAGCAGTTCGCGGGCCGAGGCCATGAGCTGCGGGATCTCGGCGGTGGCATCACCGCGCAGTACGGGGCGCACGGAGCCGTCGGGCAGGAGCTTGTCGTTCAGCATGCCCGTGTAGGCGCGGATGTTGGTGCCCCCCACGATGCCCCGCACCAGTGTGAACACGCTGGATTCGCGCAGCCAGTGGGCGTCCTTGCGCGGCACGTCCACGATGATGCGGGCGTTGCCGGTTTCGGCCAGTTCGATGCGGCGCACGCGGCCAATGGGGAAACCGGAGAAGGTCATGTCCATGCCCACCACCACGCCTTCGGAGTCGTCGGCGGTCAGCACCAGGGTCTGCGTGGGCTCGAACGCACCGCGCGCGTACAGCAGGTACAGGCCCGATCCCACGATGAGCGCCAGCGTGAACAGCAGCAGCGCCGCCGCCTTGAGCTCCAGGTAGGCTACCGGGCGCAAGGTTTCCACCGGCGGCACGTCGGCGGCCGCAGGCGCTGGCGCTGGCCCGGGGGGCGGTGTGGGGCGGTGGTGGGGGTTCTCGTCGTTCATGGATGCCGGGCGTGGGTCGCGGGATGTAAGGGTCTGGCGGATGTCGGCAGGCAGGAGTCAGTAGTAGTTGCCCATGAGCGAGGCGACCTCGATCAGCAGCAGGACGGCGAACATGCGGGCCAGGCCCCCCAGCTCCGAATCGGGCTGGGTGCGGTCGCCAGTGTCGTACAGGCCCGCAGCCATGGGAATGAGCGCCACGGCCAGGCTGAAGAACACCGTCTTGAGCACGAACACCATCGTCACGCTGGGCGTGAACACCTGGCCGAACATGCGCGTGTAGCTGGGCGCCCCCGCCAAGTTGAAACCATACACCCCCAGATAGGCCAGCACCAGTGCCACCACGCAGCTGAGCGCGGCGAGCGTGATGCACGCGAATACGCCCGCGATCACCCGCGGCAGAAGCTCGATGCGCACCGGGTCCGAGCCCTGGGCGCGCAGCGCGTCGAACCGGCCGTTCTGCCGCAGGCGGGTGATCTGCGTGCCGTTGGGAATGGTGCAGCGCATCGCCACGAACAGCGCGGCCGTGAGCGGGATCAGCTCGAGCACCAGCACGCGGATCACCATCTCCAGCGCATAGCGCGAAAGGCCATAGCTGAGCGCCGTGACCACGACGATGCGCGTCAGCACCAGGCTGATCAGCGCCGCCAGCACCGTGAACCCCAGCAGCACGGGTGCCGTATCGAGGTACAGATGGCGCGCCAGCGCCCTGCGCGTGCCCTTGCCGTAACTGGACGGAGACAGCACCAGCACGAGCACGACGGCGCCCAGGTACAGGATGCGCCACCACGCGACCGCCCAGCGCCGCGCGGTATTCCACACGCGTTCGGGCAGGGAGAGGCCGGGCAAGCGCGAAATCATGGCCGGATCATAGCGGCGTGACCCGGGCCCGCACCGACCACGAGCCGCCAGGGCCATTGCGATTGTTTTTGGCCTCCAGCGCTTCATTCATAAGCGCCAAAAGCTATCATTTCAGGAGCAATAGGCTGCACGGAGGAAACAGCTCTTCACATCCTCGCGGCCACCCGGCATGGCCGTGCCGCCGGCGGGCCGCCCGGCTGGCCTACACATGGCGCTTTCCCACGCCGGCCGAGGCAGCCACGGCAGACTGCTCATCGGCGCGCGCATGCAGGGCCTCGATGATGTGGCAGTGCGTGTCCGACCCGTCGCAGCGGTTGCGCAGCGCGAGCAGGTCGGCCTCCAGCGTGAGCAGTTCCGCCAGGCGGCCACGCACATGCTGAAGGTGCTCATCCAGCGTGTCGCGCGCGGCGTCGCAGTCCTGCTTGCGGGTCCAGTCCAGCGCCAGCAGGGTGCGCACCTCGTCCAGCGACATGTCCATCGCGCGGCACAGGCGGATGAAGCGCAGGCGGTGCACATCGTCCGCGTTGTACAGGCGATAGCTGTTGTCCTCCCGGACACCGGGCGCGAGCAGCCCTTCCTTTTCGTAGTAGCGGATGTTCGCGGCGGACACGCCCGATTGCCGGGCTGCCTCGCCGATGCGGTACTGGGGAGTTTGTGCAACCGGCTGTGCCATCGCTTGACCCTCAAGTGACTTCAAGGTTTCCAATGATGCCATCACATTGAAAACCCTCCCGGGAGAAAGAAGAACCGCCATGTCCGCACATTGCCATCACCATTCCAACGACGGCCACGACCACGGTGCCCCCACCAGCGCGGACCCGCGCTACCGCCGCATCCTCTGGGTGGCGCTCATCGTCAATGCCGCGATGTTCCTGCTCGAAATCGGAGCGGGCCTGCAGTCCGGTTCGGCATCGCTGCTGGCCGACGCCATCGACTTCCTGGGCGATGCGGCCAACTACGCACTCTCGCTGTGGGTGCTGGCCATGGCCCTGGCATGGCGCGCACGCGCTGCGCTGGTCAAGGGGGCCAGCATGCTGGTGTTCGGCCTCGTGGTGGTGGGACGCGTGGCCTGGGGCGCCTGGCAGGGAATTGCGCCCGAACCCCTGACGATGGGCAGCGTGGGCTTGCTGGCCCTGGCCGCGAACCTGGGCGTGGCGGTGCTGCTGTACGCCTACCGCGAAGGCGATGCCAACATGCGCAGCGTGTGGCTGTGCACGCGCAATGACGTGCTGGGCAACCTCGCGGTGATGGGCGCGGCGCTGGGGGTGTTCGGCACGGGCACGGCCTGGCCGGACCTGGCGGTGGCTGCCGTCATGGCATGGCTGGCCATCACCGGGGGCTGGAGCGTGATCCGCCAGGCACGCCAGGAACTGGCGGGTGGTGCGGCCCGCCCGCAGCCGCAAGGGCACTGAGCCATGCGCGTGCACCTGTCCACCCGCTTGAACGCGCCGCCCGAGTGGGTGGCCACGCAGCTGCAAAGCACCGCCGTCTTTCGCCACATCACCGCGCCCCTCATGCGGTTCCGGCCCGTGCAAGGCGCGCGATGGCCCGCGCACTGGGAACAGGGCGAGTTCGCGCTGGACATGCGGCTGCTGGGCGTGCTGCCCATGGGCTCCCAGACCGTGCGCATTTCCATCGAGCCGCCACCGCAGGCTGGCGGCTGGCCCACGCTGCGTGACAACGGCGACGGCCTGCTCATGCGCCGCTGGGACCACCGCATCACGCTCGAGCCCCTGCCGGACGGCACGACCCTGTACACCGACGACGTGAAGGTCGTGGCCCGCCACCTGCCCTGGCTGATGACGCCGTTGAGCACGGCATTCGCCCAGATGTTCTACCGGCATCGCCAGCGCCGCTGGCGCAAGCTGGCGGAACAGCACGCGGGGCTGCGGGCGGCAGAACATGCAGCGCCCTCCTGTGCGCAACACAAACGCCGAGCGTTCGAGCATCTGCTCGCCGGTTTTGCGGGCCAGCCGGAGGCCCCCCCGGCGGTGCGCTGGCGGTGGTTGGAGGCAGCGCATGTGCTGGGCCAGGCTTCCCTGCCCCTGCACTGGAGATCGCACTGCGCGATGCTGCGCTACGCGCTGCAGCTGCGGGATTCGCACGAGGCCGCCGGCCAGATGGCGCGGCTCGCGCTGGTACCACTGGGCCACCTGCTGGCCCGCCTGCCCGCCGGGAACATCGGACGCGCGCACGTCAGCGCCTTCCGGCCCATGGCACCGGACCCCGCGGTGGCTGCGCTCATCGAACGGGCGCTGGAGGATGGCACAGTCAGCGATCCCGGCCCGGCCGTCCGGTAGCCCGGGGGCTACCGGCGATCCGCTGCGGCGGAACTGCCAGTGCCTGCGCGGCGCGGCAGCTCGCTGCAACGCTCGAAAAAAGCGTCCAGCTCGGTGGACTTGTCGAACACCCCATCGGCGCCCAACTCCTCGCACCGGCGGCGCATGTCCGCCGTCGCATAGTTGGACAACACGTAGACATGCTGTCCGGGCCTGCCCTGCCGCGCGCCAGGCGTTGCGCGCAGCCGGTCCCCGCGCTGCAGGGCCTGCAGCACCTCGATCCCGGAGCCTTCGCGCAGGAACAGGTCCACCACCATGAGCTGCCAGTCTTCCCGCCAGTGCGCGACGGCCTCCGTGGCGTCGCTGGCGGTTTCGGCGATGGCGAGGACGCGCGCGTCCGCCAGTTCCTCCAGCGCGGGCACCAGAGTTTCCTGGATGGTTTTGCTGTCTTCGACAAGGATGGTGTTGAGGGGCATCTGGGAGCTGCGTTTTCTGTTGTGATGCTGCCTACAATGTCGCCTGATCCGACCTCCCGGCCTGTAGGCGATGGCGCCGCGTCCCCGATGGCAGAAGTTGATTTACTCAGCGAGACTTACCTATGCCCAGCGCAACGAAGCAGCCCCAGCCCTCCGAGATCGATGAGGTACTGAACCGCAACCTGGAAACGGCCGAGCAGATCAAGGCCACGGCCAACGAGCTCGATGTCGTGCACGCGGTGCTCACGACACAAATTCCCACCGACGCCCTGCAAGGCGACCTGCAGGCGGCGGTGGAGCGCACGGATCAGCTCGAGCAGCAATTGAGCGACACCGCCGAGGCACTCGACCAGTCCAACGCGCTGCTGCAACGCCACATCGCGACCAAGCCCCAGTGAGGGGCATGGGCGCAGGCCAGGCAACCCTGGGGCGGCCGGTGCGGCGCCAGGCCCTCCCTGGACAGGCCCGCCGGATTCGACAGGGACTTCTTATGCCCTGGGCCGGCTTCGCCCCCCGCGGGCTGCGGGGCCCAGGTTTCTCGGGCGTGCTGCATTCGCCTGTTCCAGCCACAGGAGCGAGTCCATCTGAGACAGGAAGCGCCGCAGGTAGTCGGGCGAGAGGCCCCGCATCAGGCTGAGCGACCGCAGCATGAGCTTGTGCGGGTTGAGCGGCCCCGCGTTCTCCGGTCCACGGTCCAGCGCCTGCACCACCTGCTGCTCTGCGGCAATGCGGGACCATACCTCGCTGAACTGGCGCACGCTCTTCATGTCCGACGCGCTGGCACCGCCTTCGATGCGCACCCGTTCCGCATCGGCCTGCGCCCGTGCGTCCAGGTCGCGGTTGAGCCGGGCCAGGAGTGATGCCGCCGGTGGCTCGACCGCGCCGGGGGCCGGCCCGCCGGCCGCGCGGGCTCCGTCCGCATAGGCCCCAACGGCCCGCCGCAGCCGCTGTTCCAGTATCTGCTGCACCGCGGGGGGCTGTGCGGGCAGGCGCGCGGCCAGCACCTCCAGGTAGCGGTAGCGCACGGGGTCGTGGCGGTCCGCACCCTCGGCGCGCAGGGATTCGAGCGTGGGTTCACTCATGCCGCGCAGGCTTTGCACCCGATGCCTTGGGCACGGGAGCCATTTCCACGCGGCGGTTCTGCGCGCGGCCTTTTTCATCCGCGTTGGAGGCCACCGGCTGCTCCGCGCCGAACGCTGCGGCGAACACCTGCGACGACGGCATGCCTTCGTCGATCAGCGCCCGCGCCACCGTCAGCGCCCGCTGGGCGGACAGCTCGAGGTTGTCGGCAAAGCGCTGCTGGCTGCCGCGCAGCAGTGTGGTGTTGTCGGTGAACCCGCTCACCATCAGCATCTCGTCGCGTTCGCGCAGGTACACCTGCAGGGGCTGCACGAGGCTTCTGAGAAGCTGGCGGCCTTCGGGCCGCAACTCGTCGGAGCCCGTGGCGAACAGCACGCTGCCGCTGATCCCGATGCGGCCGTCATTCACCGTCACACGGCCGCTGGCCAAGGGGATGGCCAGCGCCTTCTCCAGGGCCATGCGGCGCTGCTCTTCCTGCTGGCGCTTTTCCACCTCCT
Source organism: Acidovorax sp. A79 (assembly GCF_041154505.1). Lineage (GTDB taxonomy): Bacteria > Pseudomonadota > Gammaproteobacteria > Burkholderiales > Burkholderiaceae_C > Acidovorax. Next base: position 5,496,577 of record NZ_AP028672.1, on the reverse strand, counting down.
GCCTGAGGCTGGCCACCAGATCGATCTGCACCACCAGCACGCCCACCAGGATCAGCACGAAGGCGCCCAGCAGGCCGGCCATGAGATCGCCGAACACGGCCCATACCGGCGCGGTCTGCTCGGTCCCCTCGTCGAGGGCGTCGTCCAGGCCCATCATCCGGCCACCTCCGGTTCGGCAGCGGCCACCGCCCTGCCCTTGAGCCGGCGCAGGTCTTCCACAATGCCCTGCTGCGACGCGATGCTCAGGTCGATCACTTCGCGTGCCTGCGCCACGTAGTAGGCCAGTTGCTCGTCACTGCGCGACAGGGACTGGCCGATGGCGCCTTCGATGCGCTGCAGGCTGTCCATGAGCTTTTCGTTGCTGGCGGTGAACAGCCCCACGCCGTGGCCAAAGGCCTCGCCCAGGCTCGACAGCTCCACCGCGCTGGCGGCCACGTGGGTGGCCGCTTCGTCCGCCTTGCCGACCTGGCTGTCCAGCGCCTGTGCAAACTGCGATGCCGCCTGCTCCAGCACCGAAGCGGCCGTGCCCACCAGGGATTCGATGGCACCGCGCTGCTCTACAGCGGCCTCGTTGACGGACTGGAGCAGCGTACCCAGCTGCTCCATCATGGCCGTGCGCTCGGCCAGCGCCACGTTGTCGCGCTCGCTCAGCTGCGTCATCTCATGGCGCAGCTGGGCGATGACCTCCGCAGCCGCCTGCGGCACGTCGGACGCCGTCTGCAGCAGGCGCGTGAGCGGTGCTTCCAGCGCCGACCCCAGCGTGGCCAGGTGCTGGGCCACGGCCTCCTGCAAGGCCTCCAGGCGGTCGACCGCCGCACGCCCGCGCTCAGCCTCGGCATCGCGCAGCGCCGCCAGCTCGGTGCGCCACACGCCTGCCAGCGCATCCATGCGGTCGCCCTGCGCCTGCAGCCACTGGGCCTCCGCGTCGGTGCGGGTGCGCAGCAAGGCTTCGGACTGGTCCATCAGGCGCGCGGTGCCGTCCAGGGTCTTGGCCACCTGCTCGCCCATGCGGCCGGCGAGCCCGGTCACCGCGGTCTCGAGGGCATCGCACACGGCCTGCTGGCGCTCCAGCGTCTGGGTGCTCACGCGTTGCCATTCGGCCGTCAGCGACTGCGCAACACCCTCCATGGACGCGTTCCAGCCGGCCAGGCGCGCCTGGTCGGCCGACATCTGGGCCGTGTGGGACTGCGCCACCGTGTCCTGCAACGACGACAGCAGCGCGCTGGAGCGCTGGTCGAACGATTGCGTGGCCGATTGCAGCGACTCGCCCAGCTGCGCGCCAGCACCTGCGAGCGCCAGCGCCACGCCCCGCTGCTGGGCTGCGGCCTGCTCGCCCGCGCGCTCCCATTGGGCGGCGAGTGAGCGGGCCGTGTCTTCCATCGATGCGCGCCAGCCGGCGATGCGCTGCTCGTCGGCCGCTGCCTGGGCCGCGTGGGTGTGCGCCACCGTGTCCTGCAGCGACGCGACCAGGGCCGTGGAGCGCTGCTCGAAAGCCTGGGTGGCCGCTAGCAGGGACTGGTCCAGGCGCGCCGTGGCGCCCTCCAGCGCGTCGCGCATGCCCTGCTGCTGCTCCACGGCGCGTGTGCCCGCCCGCTCCCACTGCGCCGCCAGCGTCTGGCCCATGCCCTCCATCGACCGGGTCCACCCGGCCAGGCGCTGTTCGTCGGCCGCCTTCTGGGCGGCGTGCGACTGCGCCGCCGTGTCCTGCAGCGCCGCGTGCAGCGCTGCGGAGCGTTGCTCGAACGACTGGGTCACCGACTGCAGCGCGCCATCGAACCCGCCCATCAGGCGGTCCTGCACCTGCGTGTGCTTGTCCAGGGCCGATGTCCAGGTGTCCGACACCTGGCGTGCCGTGCCCTCCCACTGGGCTGCCAGCGCCTGCATCTGGGCCGCCGTGGCATCGGCCAGCCGCTGGTGCGCGCGTTGCGATTCCTGCGCCAGTTCGGCCATGGCCTGCTCGACCACGGGCCGCAGCGTTTCGCCGGCCACGCGGGCGCTGGCGCCCAGGCTGTCGTGCAGCGATGCGCCCACGGCGCCCGCCAGCCGGGTGTAGGCCGACGACGCCTCACCATGGAAATCCTTCTGCTGCGCCAGCAATTGCGCGGCCAGCTTGTCGTGGCGGCGTTCCAGCCCTTCCACCAGGCCCTGAAGGCGCTCGGCGATCAGCGGCATGGCCTGTGCCTGGGCCTGCAGCGCCTGGAAGGTCTCCTCGCGGCGATGGCTCGCAGAGAACGGGCGGAACACGGTGGGAATGTGCGCATCGAGCTGCCGCACCGCCACCAGCCGCTCGCGGCGGGCGATCGCGGACATGAGCCCCAGCATGGCCGAGGCCGCCACGCCCGCCACCGAGGTGCCGAACGACAGGCCCAGGCCCTTGATGGGCTCGGCCAGGGCGGCGCGGATGCCCTCCAGGCTGCCCGAGGTCTCCAGGGCAAACACCGCGCCCTTGAAGGTGACCACCATCCCGAGGAAGGTCCCGAGCATGCCCAGCATGACCAGCAGTCCCACCAGATACGGCGTGAGGGCCGGCCCCGGGAGCACGGCACGCTCCCCCTCGATGCGCTGGCGCACCGGGTGGCGCAGCGCGGCGGGCAGGCGGTCGAGCCAGGAGCCCAGGTCCACCAGGGGCTGCTGCGCGCCATCCGCCAGCGCCGTGGCCAATGCCACGGTGCCGCGGCGAAACTGCACCAGCTCCAGCGCGCCCAGCACATAGACCGCGCCGATCACCACCGTCATCGCCAGTGCCAGCGGGCTCGACCCCACGAATCCCCCACCGACCCATCCCACTGCCGCCAGGCCCAGGGCAAATACGGCGGCCATCACACTCTTGTTCATTCGTGTCGTTCCAAGTTCTCGTTGCGGGCTGCTTCCAGCAGGCCCAGGATCGGTTGCAGCCGCACATGCATCTCGGCCAGAAGCAGCGCCTGCATGTCGCGCTCGAACGCGTGCAGCCACCCGCCGGGCAGGCGCCAGCGCTGCGGGTCATCCGGCAGCCCCTGGGCCGAAAGCCGCTCCTGGTGGGCGCGGCGCAATTGCACCAGGCGCCGGTCCAGGTGCGCGGACAGGGAGGCCCACAGGCGCTGTTCGCGCACAAAGCTCAGTTGTTCCATCACGGCATCGAGTGCCGCCAGTTGCCTGAGGCCCCGGGAGCCTTGCGACACCCCGTGGCGCACCTGCGCGCGCAAGCCCAGCAACTTCGCATCCATCTGCTTTTGCAGGCCCAGGTAGCGCGGCGCATGAAAACCGTACTCGGCCTCGGCCTGCGGGTCCGGCGCCTGGGCGCGCGTGTTGTCGGCGCGCTCGCGGGCCGGCTTGGCGGGCGCGGGCTTGGACGACGCCAGCGCCGTCAGCTCTGCCTGGGTGCGCTGAAACAGCGCTTGCAGTGCCTGCAGGTCCGCCCCGTCCGCGCCCGCAACCTCCCCCTGCGGGAAGGCGTCGATGGCATGCAGCGAACGGCTCAGCGTGACGGCGTCCACCGTGCTCAGCCATTGGCCCAGCTCCTGCGCCACGTCGGCGCGCGCGGCCGCACCCGCATCGGCCTGCATCCATTGCTGGAGCAGGACAACCAGTCCTGAGCTGCTGAGTCTGTGGTGCGGATACATCCCTGGAAAACCATTTCACTGCGCTTCTTGCCGCCCTCCCGGAGGGCGGGGGCATCAGGGAACCGGTCCCCAGTGGGCAAAACCAGCTATTTTCGCAGGAACCGCGGGCCGCCCCGCCGCGCCGGGCCCGAGGTTGCAGGTGTTACATCTGGTCCAAGGCAAAAACCTGGCCAGGGGCCCGTGCCGGCGGGAGCGCCTCCCCACCTCCTTCCCCGCGCGCACAAGCCTTGACGCCGCTCAAGCCGGGCACGGGGATTGCATGGTCCAATCCGGCGGTTGTCCCTCCCCCCACGGCCCGTCGCTGCGCACCATGCCGAGTTCTCCCGCTGTTCCTCCCATGCCCTCCACCCCCACGCCCGCTGCCGCCGTAGCGCCCCACACGCTCACGGAAGACGCGGTGGCCATCTTCACGGGGGTGCTGCTGATCTCCGTGGGCGTGGCGTTTTTCACCAATGCGGGATTGCTCACCGGGGGCACGGCAGGCCTTGCCTTCCTGTTGCACTACGCCACGGGCATCGGTTTCGGCAAGATTTTCTTCGTCCTCAACCTGCCCTTCTACTGGCTGGCCCTGCGCAAGCTGGGGCGTGCGTTCACGGTCAAGACCTTTGCCGCCGTGCTGCTGCTGTCGCTGCTGACCGAACTGCAGGCGCAGTTCCTGCAGTTTGCGCAGCTGCAGCCGCCGTATGCGGCCATCGCGGGGGGGCTTATCACGGGCACGGGGTTCCTGGTGCTGTTTCGCCACCGGTGCAGCCTGGGCGGCGTGGGGATCGCCGCGCTCTACCTGCAGGAACGCTACGGCTGGCGCGCGGGCAAGATCCAGATGGCCGTGGATTGCGGCATCGTGCTGCTGGCGCTGTGGACGGTGGAACCCCTTCGCGTCGCCTGGTCCATCGCCGGGGCCGTGGCGCTGAACCTGGTGCTGGCCATGAACCACCGCCCGGGGCGCTACATGGCGGTATGAGCGGCCTGGGCGGCCCGGCGATGGCCGCCAGATGACAATATGGAAAGGCGCCGGGAACCTTGGGGCCCGCCGCCGTATCATTGGTGGATGCGTCGCGGCCTCTATTTCGTGTTGATGTTGGTGCTGGTCCTCCGGGGCCTCACCGGCACGGCCATGGCCGCGGGCGTCTTGCCGCCGCTGCTCCCCGCGGGCACGTCGCACCCGCAGGAACATTCCCATCACCATGCCGCTGGCGGCGACTCCATCGGCACGGCGGGGCAGGAGCACCACCAGGGCCTGCCTGCCGGAGAGGGAGGGGACGGACAGGACCCTGGCCATGCCGTGCTGGCCGCTGCCTCCGCCGGGTGCGACGGCACCAGCGCCGGCTGCGCGGCGCACGAGCACCACTCCGCCGCCTGTTCGGCGTGCGAGATCTGCCATTCCGCGATGCTGGATGCGCCCATGGCACCAGCACCGGATCACCCCCCCACGGGCGCCATGCTGCCCGTCGCCTCCGCGCAGTTTGACAGTGCTCCCGCGGCACTGGCCATCAAGCCACCCATCGCCTGACCTCTGACGCCCGAAGTGCGTCTGCCCGAGCCCCACAGCCACCCGCCATCGGGTGGCGGGGCGGCAGCGCCATGCCCTGTTCGTCTGTTGTCTGGAGATCGCCATGCGCGCCCCCATTTCACTTTTCCTGTCTTTACCGTCGCTCCGGCGAGCAGCCTGCCTGGTGCTGCTCGCACCGGCACTTTCACTCGCTAACGGCACCGCATCCCCGGGCACGGGATCCCTGCCCTTCCCTGCGGCGGACCCCGATGCGCCCACGGCGTCGCTGGTCCACCGCGCCACCGGGCCCCAGCCTGCGCTGGCGCAGGAGGCGCCCGCACCCCATGCATGGCGTGATGCGCACAGGGCGGTGGCCGCCTTTCCCCGCGGCCATGCCGACATCCTGGCCTGGGAGGCCCGGCAGGGCGCCCAGCTTCCCACCCCCAGCGCCCCGACGCCACAGGGGCCCCGCGCCGGACGCGGCGACTCCCACGGCATCCACGGAAGCCAGGGCGGTTCCGCAACCCCGCAACCCTCCCCGCATGGCCACCACCACGCGCCCGGGAGCCGACCATGAGCGCGCCGCAGTTCCTTTCTTCAACGGCACGCCGCCGTCCCGCACGCCTGTCCGTGCTGGCCGCTGCGGCCGTGCTCGCGGGCTGCGCCAGCGTCTCGCCCGACGGCCTGCGGGGCGACGTGGCCGCGCTCACCGCGGGCCGAACGGGCAGCACGCAGGCCGCGGCCCTGCCCGCCAACGACACGGCAGCCCGGGCCAAGGCGGAGCAGTCCTTGCAGGGGTGGCTGGCCCAGCCCCTCACGCAGGATGCCGCCGTGCGCATCGCCTTGCTCAACAACCCCGGCCTGCAGGCGCGGCTGGCTGCCCTGGGCGTGGCGGATGCCGAACGCGTGCAGGCCATCACGCTGCCCAACCCACACCTGGCCCTGGGGCGCTTCACCAACAGCCAGGAGCGTGAAATCGAGCGCACCCTGGCCTTCAGCCTGCTGGATCTCATCACCCTGCCATGGCGCAGCCAGCGCCAGGAAGAGCGCATGCAGATCGCCACGCTGCAAGCCGCGCAGGAGGTGGTGGCGCTGGCCGCCGACACACGGCGCGCCTGGCTGCGCGCCGTGGCTGCCGAACAGGTCAGCGCCACGCACGACCGCATGGTGCAAGCCGCAGAAGCCGGGGCCGAACTGGCCCGCCGCATGGCGCGCGTAGGCAACTGGAGCCGCCTGCAGCACGCCCGTGAACAGGCGGTGCTGCAAGAGGCCATCCGCCTGCGTTCCCGCGCCCGGCTTGCCGCCGCCACCGAGCGCGAACAGCTCAACCGCCGCATGGGCCTGTGGGGACTGCAGGCGCAGTACCGCCTGGCGGACGCGCTTCCACCCCTTCCAGACGGCGCCTTGCCCGCGGACGGCATCGAATCCATCGCATTGCGCGAGCGGCTGGATGTGCAGGCCGCACGCCGCCAGCTCGACACCCAGGCGGTCCGCCAGGGCTGGAACCGCGCGGGGGCCGTGTTTGGCGACGTGGGCCTGGCCTACAGCCGCAACACCGCCGCCGAGCGCGGCTCCGGCCACCGCGAGATCACGCGCGGCTGGGAGATCGATGCGCCCCTTCCCCTGTTCGACTGGGGCGGTGCCGCCCGCACCCGGGCCCAGGCCCAGGTGGAGCAAAGCGCTGCCCAGCTGCAGGAGACCGCCGTGCGCGCCCGTGGCGAAGTGCGCGCCGCCTGGCTCACCTACCGCACCGCGCTCGACCTGGCGCGCCAGCAGCGCGACGAGGTGGTGCCCCTGCGCCAGCTCATCACCCAGGAGACCACCCTGCGCTACAACGGCATGCTCGCCAGCGTTTGGGAATTGCTGGCCGAGGCGCGCGCCAGCACGCAGTCGGTGGCCAACGCCATCGAAGCCCAGCGCGATTTCTGGCTGGCCGAGACCGACCTGCAGCTCACCCTCACCGGCACGTCGCCGGGCGCGCTGCAAGACCTGGCAGCCAGCGCTGCCCCCTCCTCATCCCCACAAGGCCACTGACATGCAAAGACGCCATTTCTTCTCCGGCGCCGCCACGGCCGTGGCCGCTGTTTCCGTCAGCCGCGCGGCCCTGGCCGCCTTGCCCGAGCCCGCCATGCAAGGCAGCGCCGATACGTCCGCGCCGCTGCACCCGCCCACGGGCCGCCCCTACAACCCCGTGGTCACCCTCAACGGCTGGACCACCCCCTGGCGCATGAACGCGGGCGTCAAGGAGTTCCACCTGGTGGCCGAACCCGTGGTGCGCGAGGTCGCGCCGGGCTTCGTCGTCAACATGTGGGGCTACAACGGGCAGAGCCCCGGCCCCACCATCGAGGTGGTGGAGGGCGACCGCGTGCGCATCTTCGTCACCAACCGGCTGCCCGAGCACACCACCATCCACTGGCACGGCCAGCGCCTGCCCAACGGCATGGACGGCGTGGGCGGGCTCAACCAGAACGCCATCCAGCCGGGCAAGACCTTTGTCTACGAATTCACGGCACGCCGCCCGGGCACCTTCATGTACCACCCGCATGCGGACGAAATGGTGCAGATGGCCATGGGCATGATGGGTCTGTGGATCACGCACCCGAAGGCGGCGCACCCGCACATTGCCCCCGTGCAGCGCGACTACGCCTTCCTGCTCAACGCGTTCGACGTGGAGCCTGGCAGCCGCACGCCCAAGGTCAACACCATGCTGGACCACAACATCTGGTGCTGGAACAGCCGGGTGTTCCCCGCCATCAGCCCGCTGGTGGCGCGCCAGGGCGAGCGCGTGCGCATCCGCGTGGGCAACCTCACCATGACCAACCACCCCATCCACCTCCACGGCCACGAGTTCGAGGTGACCGGCACCGACGGCGGCCCCGTGCCCAAAAGCGCGCGCTGGCCCGAGGTGACCACCGACGTGGCCGTGGGCCAGATGCGCCAGATCGAACTCATCGCCGACGAGCCCGGCGACTGGGCATTGCACTGCCACAAGAGCCACCACACCATGGGTGCCATGGGGCACGACGTGCCCACCATGATCGGCGTTCAGCACGAGGGCCTTGTCGGCAAGATCCAGAAGATCGTGCCCGACTACATGGTGATGGGCGAGCGCGGCATGGCCGACATGGGTGCGATGGAAATGCCCCTGCCCGACAACACCTTCCCCATGATGACCGGCACCGGCCCCTATGGCCCGCTGGAGATGGGCGGCATGTTCACCACCTTCAAGGTGCGCGCCGGCCAGGCGGCGGGCGACTACCGGGACCCGGGCGACTACCCGCAGCCGCCCGGCACCCAGGCCCAGGAATGGAAGGGCCTCGCGGCCAGCACCCCGCACCCGCCCCGCAGCGACACGCCAGGCACAGCAACCGGCGCGGCCTCCGCGCGCAAGCCCCCGGCCAGCGGACATCGGCACTGACATCCACGGCCAGCACCATCCCCATTGAAAAGGAATCACCCATCATGAATACTATCAAATCCATAGCAGCCATCGCTCTACTGGCATCCGCAACCAGCAGTTTTTCCCATGAAAACATGCCGCACCCCGGTGCCCGCGCAGCGGCGGTGAAGGAACAGAAGGCATGGGGCATCGCGGGCGACACCCAGGCCGTGGCCCGCACCATCACCCTGCGCATGACGGACGACATGCGCTTTACCCCCAGCCACATCGAAGTGCGCGAGGGTGAAACCGTGCGGCTGCGCGCCGAGAACAAGGGCCAGGTGCTGCACGAGGTCGTGATCGGCACCAAGGCCGACCTGGACGCCCACGCCGAGATGATGGCCAAACACCCCGGCATGGAGCACGACGAGCCCTACATGGCCCATGTGGGCGCGGGAAAGAAAGGCGACATCGTGTGGCAGTTCAACCGCGCGGGCCAGTTCGACTTTGCCTGCCTCATCGCGGGCCACTACCAGGCGGGCATGACCGGCACCATCACCGTGCTGCCCCGCAAGCCGTGATACCGCCCCGCACCCCAGGAGAACCCATGAACCGATACACCACGGCCGCGCACGGCGCCGCCCTGCCCCAAGCCACGGGCACGACAACATCCGCAGGCCAGTCCAGCCGCCGCCAATGGCTGGCCACCACGCTGCCCCTGCTGGGTACCGCGCTGGCAACCGCCACGCTGCCGGGGCTGGCCCGGGCCGCTACGGGCACCGCCACCCCGGTGGAAGTGTGGAAAGACCCCAGCTGCGGCTGCTGCAAGGACTGGGTGGACCACATGCAAGCCAGCGGCTTCAAGCTGACGGTGCACGAGACCGGCAACAACGCCGTGCGCGCCCGCCTCGGCCTGCCGCCAAAGCTGGGCTCGTGCCACACCGCGCTGGTGGGCGGCTACCTCATCGAGGGGCACGTTCCCGCCAGCGATGTGCGCACTTTGCTGCGGCAAAAGCCCCCGGCCCTGGGGCTGACCGTGCCGGGCATGCCCATCGGCTCGCCCGGAATGGATGGCGCCGCCTATGGCAACCGCCGCGACCCTTACGACGTGCTGCTGGTCGCCCGCGACGGCACCACCCGCGTCTTCAACAGCTACCACGCCACCACAGCGAAAGGCACCCCATGAAATCCTTGCAAGCCATCACCGCCTCCACCCTCCTTCCGGTCCTGGCCGCGCTCGCGCTGGCTGCAGCGGCGCAGCACGCCGTGGCCCAGGTGCCTGCGGCCGCCCCCGCCCAAGCAGCGTCCGCGCACGCCGGTGGCCAGGATGCGCTCAGCGAAGGCGAGATCACCCGCTGGGACGCGCGCACGCTGCGCGTCACCCTTCGCCACGGAGAGATCAAAAACCTGGACATGCCACCCATGACCATGGTCTTTCGCGTGCAGGACGCCAGCGTGGTGGGCGACCTGAAACCCGGCGACAAGGTGCGTTTCAGGGCCGAACAGGTGGGCGGGGCCTACCACGTCACGCGCCTCGAAAAAGCGCCCTGACAGGATCGCCCGGAGCCCTGACACCGCGCAAGGACAGCGCGGTGCCCGGGCACATAATCAAAGCCATGAGTTCATCCCCCCACGTCCTGGCCGGCAGCGCCGGCAGCATCACCCGCGTGGCCGGCATCGAAGTCGGCCACTTCACAGAAACCCGTCGCCCCACGGGCTGCACCGTCATCATCACCCGCGAGGGCGCGGTGGCAGGCGTGGACGTGCGCGGCGCCGCGCCCGGCACGCGCGAGACGGATCTGCTCGACCCGTCGAATCTGGTGGACAAGGTGCACGCCATCATGCTGGCCGGGGGCAGTGCCTGGGGGCTGGATGCCGCCACCGGCGCCGTGCGCTGGCTCGAAGAGCGCGGCATCGGCTTCGACGTGGCGGTGGGTCGCCTGCCCATCGTGCCCGCCGCCGTGCTGTTCGATCTGCTGGTGGGAGACATGCGCATCCGCCCGGATGCCGCGGCGGGGTATGCGGCGTGCGATGCGGCCTCCACCGCAGACCCCGCAGAAGGCAATGTGGGCGCTGGCACCGGCGCGGCCCTGGGCAAGATCTTCGGCATCCAGCGCGCCATGAAGGGCGGCATCGGCACCGCCTCGGTCACGGTCGATGGCGTGACCGTGGGGGCCCTCATTGCCTGCAATGCGCTGGGCGACGTGGTGGACCCGGACACCGCCCAGGTGATCGCCGGCGCCCGCACCGACGACGGCCTGCGCCTGCGCGACACCCGCCGCGCCCTGCTGCGCGGCGACCCGCCACAGCCGCTGCTGGCGGGCACCAACACCACCATCGGCGTGGTCGCCACCGACGCCGCCATCACCAAGGTCCAGGCCCATCGCCTGGCCGTTGCCGCCCACGACGGGCTGGCCCGCAGCATCAACCCCGTGCACACCATGTCGGATGGCGACACGATCTTCAGCCTGGGCACCGGCCGCGCCAACAAGAGCCTGGGCATGATGGTCCTGGCCACCATGGCCGCGGAAGCCACGGCCATCGCCACGGCGCGGGCGGCACGGGCAGCACGCGCGATCACCACGGCGGAGGGACTGCACCTGCCCTGGGCGGGCGACCTGGGATGACGCTTCCCTGATCCCTGGCCGGCCACGCCTGCCCGGTTGACGCCGATGCAGGCACTGCCGCTGGGGCTTCCCGCGCGGGCCACCGCACGGCAGGCCAGCGCCGAAGAAGGCGTGCGCATTGCCCCCCGCCGGCCCGGCGCAACGGCGCCCCTCGCCAGAGGATTCCAGGCACGGCGGCTGGAACAGCCGACACGGCAAGCCCCCCCGGAAGCCCCTATGATGCATACGCCGGACGGCCCCATGCGCCGGGCTTCCGGCAGCCGTGCAGTGCGGCCCGGCCGCGCGGCGGGCTTCGAGCACCACAGTTCCGATTGCAACGAGGAGAACCCATGAAAGACCCGACCCGTCTACGGCGCGCCTGGCTGCTGTGCCTGCCTCTCCTGGTGAACGCCCAGGCCGCGATGGCCCAGGACCAGTTCGTGGACCTGCAGTCGAACGGAGGCTATGCCTCCTACCGCCTGCCGGACGACACCACCCAGGTGGACCTGAGCGAACAGACGCAAGGCGCCTGCCGCTTCAACAGAACCTGGGGCTATGACCTGACCCGCCGCGAGCTGTGGACCAACGGCGGCTGCGGCGGCCGCTTCAAGGTCACCCGGGCCTACGCGTCCGGCAACAACCAGAGCGGCTCCAATGCCGGCGCGGCCGTGGCTGCCGTCGCCGCCATCGCAGGCATTGCCCTGCTGGCCAACCACAACCGGCATGACGACGACCGGAGGCCCGAGTACCCGGACTATCCCGACTACGGTGGCCGTGGCGGCGAGATCCGTGTGGACGGCCGCCTGTGCCTGGACGTGACCAAGGGCAACATCCGGCCTGGCACCCCGCTGCAGGTGTATGACTGCAACGGCACGGCATCCCAGCGCTTCAGCGTGGGCCGGAGCGGCGAAATCCGCGTGCGTGACCTGTGCGTGGATGTGGACCGTGGCGATCCACGCGACGGCGCGCGCGTGGTGCTGTGGTCGTGCTCCGGCTCCCGCAGCCAGAGCTGGTCCACACGGGGTGGGCAGATCGTGAGCCAGCTCAATGGCAAGTGCCTGGACGTGGAAGACGGCCGGGTCCGCCAGGGAGCGCCCACCATGGTGTGGCCATGCAACCGCAGCCCCAGCCAGCGCTGGTGGTGGTAAGGAGCCCGAGATGACGACGATGACGAATCCCGCCCTTCGCCTTCTTGGCGCTGCCGCCTGCACGCTGGCGCTGGTGGCAGCGGGCCACGCAGCCGACACCCCCGTGTCCTCGCCCGCCACGCCGCCCAGGCCTGCCGCTGCCGGCCAGAAACCCGCACCCAGGCCCCTCGCCAACCGGCTCCAGGCCATCTGCTCCTCCGCCGATCTCAACCACGATGGCAGCGTCTCGCTGGATGAGTTTCACCAGGACATCGTGCGCAGCTGGCACAGCCTGGGCCCTGACGCGGACGGCTATGTCCCGCTCTCCGGCCTGGCGAACGTGCCCCGCATGGGCAAGGGCCGGTTGAAGCGGCTGGCGGCCACCGACAAGGACGGTGACGGCAGGCTTTCGTTCAAGGAGGTTGTGGAAACCCGCATGGCCTACTTCGAAGCCGCGGACACGGACCAGAATGACGAGCTGTCGCTGCAGGAATGCGTGGCCTACGAGCGCCAGCGGCGCAGCAGCAAGCCGTAGATGCCGTGCGAGCCCCGGGATGCGGCGTAGGCTACGGCGCCTCGGACGCTTCCCGCATCCTGGCCATGATCGCCTCGATGTAGGGATCATACAGCCCGTGCTCCCGCAGCGCACGATCAAGCGCCAGCACGTAGTCAATATTGGGGCCAAACACGCCACGGGCGCGGGCGACCAGCCGTGCCACGGTGGAGGCTGACGCGTCCTGCTCGTGCTGTGGGTGCTCGGTGTTGGCCACGAAAGTAATGGCATGGACCGTACCGCCCCCGGCCAGCTGCACCGGCAACCACCGCGGCACATAGCTGCCGCCCGTCATCTCGCGCGTCCACAGCAGGCGGACTTCGTCGCGGGCAGTGGGTGCGGCAAGCCTCAGCGCCACCCCCTGGACCTCGCCGCCGGACAGCAGGGAGAGCACGCGGCCAGGTTGCCCGGGACTGCCCCGCCCCGAGATGGAGCGCAGGCAGAAGCTGCGGTGCCAGCCCCGCAGCGTGGCCGTGCGCTGTTCTTCGAAGACCATGAGCGGGTTCCAGATGAGCGAGCCATACCCAAAGACCCAGACAGGACCGCCGGGGCGCTGGGCCCAGGTCTCTGCAAAGGACTGATCGAGCCGTGCATCCGTCCATGAGGCATGTTCCGGCATGGCCAGGTGGCTGCGAAAGCTGCCGTTGCCGAGGTTCTCGCGGGTCAGGATCGTCATGGGAGCGACGGCGCCAGGGTGGGCACGGAAGATGAAGCAACAGACAGTTTGCCATGCCGCCCCCGTCCTGCGCACGGGGCCGCAGGGGCGGGGCCCGGCACATACCGCACCAACGGATACGTTTGCTCCCCTGGCGCGGCCGCGCATGCACGGATAATCAGCGTGCCCCGGCCCCGCAGGGAGCATCGCCAGCACCGCGGCCGGCCATCCGCCCTGATTCAACCGCTTCCGGCGTGAGACCCGTACCCGCTCCCTTCTCGCAGCCCCCGCCGTCCACCCTTTGCACTCCACACCGATCACATGTCCCAGGCCTTTCGCAACACCCTGCTTTCCCTGCGCGACCTGATCGTGTCGGCCGGCCCGCTTGCCTTTCTGGCGGTGGGGCTGCTGATGGTGGCGTACTGGTGGCTCAACCCCAACCCGCCCAAGACGGTGACGCTGGCCACCGGCCCCGGTCAGAGTGCGTATGAAGAGTTTGGCAAGCGTTACCAGAAAGCGCTGGCGGTGGACGGCATCGAGGTCGTGCTGCTGCCCAGCGACGGGTCCTCGCACAACCTCCAGCTGCTGCGCGAGGGGAAGGCCGACGTGGCATTCGTGCAGGGCGGCACGGCCGAACTGCAGCCCGATGATGCGGACGCGCTGGTATCGCTGGGCAGCCTGTTTGTAGAGCCCGTGTGGCTGTTCTACCGGACGGAATCCGCCGAGCGTGCCTACAACGTACCCAGGCTCGACAGCCTGCGCCAGCTGCGCGGCTGGCGTGTGAATGTGGGGTCCGAAGGCAGTGGCGTGCCCAAGCTGATGGAACGCCTGCTCGACGCGAACAAGGTGGAGCCCGGCGCGGTGAAGATGTCGCGGCTGGAGCAGACGCCTGCCACCATGGATTTTCTGGCGGGCAAGCTCGATGCGCTGGTTTTTGCCTCCGCCCCTGAATCGTTGATGGTGCAGATGCTGCTGCAGACGCCCGGCGTGCAACTGCTCGACTTCGCCCAGCATGAGGCCTATGCGAGGCGCTTTCCGTTCCTGACGCCGGTGACCCTGCCACGTGGCGTGGTGGACCTGGCCGCCAATGTGCCCACACGGGACGTGCGCCTGGTCGCCTCCACCACCTCGCTGCTGGCGCGCGAGGGCACGCACCCCGCTTTGCTGACCCTGTTCGCACAGAACGCGCAGAAGCTGCACGGCGGCTCGGGCTGGTTCAACCGCGCACGGGAGTTCCCCAACTCGCGCAGCAGCGAGCTGCCCATCGCCAAGGAAGGCGACCGTGCCATGAACGAGCCCGTCCCCATGCTGCAGCGCTACCTGCCGTTCTGGATGGCCAATCTGATTGAGCGCATGTGGCTCGTGCTGGGCATCCTACTGGCGATCATGCTGCCACTGTCGCGCATCGTGCCGCCGCTGTACCAGTTCCGGGTGCGTTCACGCGTGTTCCGCTGGTATGGCCGGCTTCGCGAGATCGAGAACGACATGGAAGCGGGCAAGGCGGATTCGGCCGAACTCCTCAAGGCCCTGAACACGCTGGAGGCACAGGCCGAAAAGGTGAGCGTGCCGCTGTCCTACGCCGACGAGCTGTACGCGCTGCGCAACCATATTCACCTGGTGCGCAAGAAGCTGCTGCGCGCATGACCCACGGGGCTTGACCCCCATGGCGGGGAAAGGCGCCCCGTCGCAGCCGCTGGACCAGGGCCTGGAATGCCGCCGGAGCCGGGGCCGGTTGGTTTCTAGCGCGTCTTGGAAGAGGAAGACCTGGAGCCCGATATCGACCCGGATCCGCCCGAACCCTTGCGGGCCGCTCCTGCGGCGACGGCATCCAGGGCACGGGTGGTGGCCGGCAGGGTTGGCACGACGCGCAACGAACCCTCCGCGGCCAGCTTGTCGCGCATGCGCCGCGTCATGGACTGCGTGCTCGCATCGGGCGCCGTGAACAGGAACAGCGTGCCATGCGGACTGGCCCAGGTGAGCTGGGTGCGCACCAGCCGGCCATTGGTGATGAGCTCGACCCAGGCACCGATCACGAAATCGGCATAGGGATCGGGGGCTGCCTCGACAGGCGCCTGTGCGCTGTCCTCCGGTACCGGGGCGGAGGATGCGGCTTCGGCAGGCTGCGGCGCCGGCGGCGGAGCATCGGCCTCCGGCTCTGGCTCTGCCTGAGGCGCTGCCGCCACGGGGGCGGGCGCGGGCTTTTCAAAGGCAGACTGGTGCAGGCCCACCAGCCGCTGCAAGAAGGCGCTGGTCTGGACGGCAGGGTAGTTGACGGTCTTGAGCCCTTTGCGCAGCTTGGCCAGCAAGCCGGGAATCGCCTCATTCAGGCGGTCAGGCTCCTTGCGCGTCAGGTCTGGCTGCGAACTCCACAGCAGCACTGGAACCAGCGCCAGATAGCCACCAGGATCTTCATCCCGGCTGTCGTCCGCCTTCAATACCTGCGCCAGCGCGATCACATCGGCCCAGGGGCCTGCCGCAAAATCGAGCACGTCGGCAGGGACATTCTCCAGATCCGGCAGCTTGCGGATGTCCGCCGCAATCTTCTCGGCCAGCATTTCGCGCTGTTCGGCATGCAACAGGGCTTTCTGCTGCGCCTCCTGGTGGGCCTTGATCTTCTGCTCCTGCGCCTCCCAGGCGGATTGCAGGGCCTTGAGCACCGTGTCGAAGGGCCCCGCATCCTTGATTTCGTTGGTGGTGAGGTGCTCCACCGCCCCATTGAGCAGGCGCATGAAGCGGCTGAACCCGGGCGTGGATTCCGCGGTGAAAGCGAGGCTGCGCTGCGTCAGCTCGTCGAGCAGGCGCCGGGCGGGATGGGTTCCGTCGGAGAAGAACCGCCCATCGTGCCGCACCAGTTGCTTGAGCGCAGGCTCCAGACTCTTCACGGCCTGCTGGACCTGCGGCAGCAGGCGGGAGTCTTGCGCAATGTTCTCCATCATGCGGCCGACCACTTCGATGGCCATGGCCGTGGACTGCGTGGCGGCCTCCATCGGCATGGCCGCATAGACCACCGGCGCCACCCCGGGGCCCCGCCATCCCGACAGCGGGGCCGACAGCGAAGCCGACTGGCTGCCACTTGCAAGGCGGCCCACCAGGCGTTCAAGCTGGGCCATGTCCTCGATGGCCTCCGCCGCGGCGCCCGCAGGGAAATAGCCACCGCCATGGGGCATCGCCTGTGCTCCGGCCACGGCGCCCCCCACTTGAGGCGACGCCACCCACGCAGGCTGCAGCGCCACCGGCTGCGAGGGCATCGCCGCCCCGTACGCACGCGGATCGAAGGGGTCGCCACCCGCCAGCATCTGGCGCAGGATGCCCACGGTCAACAGGGCCTCTTCCGCGGCGGGCGCCATGGGCGACTGCATGGAATCGCCGCTCCAGCCGGTCGCCGGGCCGATTCCCCGGCCATAGCCGGTGGTGCCATAGTCTCCCATCGCTGCTGCCATGGAGTTTCCGTAGCCGGAATACCCCCCGCCATAGCCCGTCCCCATGCCGGTGTTCATGCCAGGGCCGCCGTATCCTCCGCCGCGCCCCGAGTTTCCGGATGGCGTGCCCAGCACCGCATAGCCGACCGGCTGCACACCGTGCTCTCTCAGGCTCGCAGCGGTTTTCTTGTACTCATCGACCAGGAGCTTGCCCAGCAGATCGCGCATGTGCTGCATCCACAGCTGGCGCACCTCGGGCGAGACGCCCGTGTCGCCCACGACCTGCTGGAGGGCGCGGATGTAGCTTTCAGGGCGCAAGGGGTTGCGCTCGGGTTGCACGCTGCGCAGGCCTTGCGCCGAACTGACCAGGGTATTGAGTTCGGCCAGCACCGCGTCGGTGGCGTGCAGCGCCGACTGCTGCGCCTTGGAGAGTTCCACCTGCGCCTGCATCTCGCTCTCATCCATGAGCGAGAGTTCGCCGAAGTCCATGCCCGTGTCTTCCGCCGAACTGCGGCCTTTGGCGATGCCCGGCCCTTCGGCGAAGATCTCCAGCAAGGCCATGGGGTAGCCCTTGACCAGCGCAGCCTCATGCTGGTTCAGCAGCCGCAGGCTGTCGCTGACCAGGTTGCGCTGCTGGATGTTGCGGTTGGCCGACTCTTCCTCCGTCAAGGCCGCCTGCGTGACCTTGACCAGTTGCTGCATCAGCGCCTCGCCCCCGCGCACGGCGTTGACGACACAGGCACGGAAAACGGTTCTCGAGCGAGACGCAGTCTGGGACATGGTGGGGGAAGGAATCGGACGACAAGTTTCCAGATGCAATGCTACTTGACCTGACGCCTTATTTGAGGGCTTTGAAACGCATCCGCTTGGGCTTTGCACCCTCTTCACCCAGGCGTTTCTTCTTGTCCGCCTCGTATTCCTGGTAATTGCCGTCAAAGAACGTCCACTGGCTGTCACCTTCGGCGGCCAGGATGTGCGTGGCGATCCGGTCCAGGAACCA
The DNA here is from genome assembly GCF_041154505.1 of Acidovorax sp. A79. Classification (GTDB taxonomy): domain Bacteria; phylum Pseudomonadota; class Gammaproteobacteria; order Burkholderiales; family Burkholderiaceae_C; genus Acidovorax. Next base: position 5,478,747 of record NZ_AP028672.1, on the reverse strand, counting down.
GCGATCGTGGCTGATTACCAACATCGTGCCGGCGAATTCCAGCAGCGCATCTTCCAGAGCCCGCAAAGTTTCCACGTCCAGATCGTTGGACGGCTCATCGAGCATCAGCACGTTGCCGCCAGCAATCAGCGTCTTGGCCAGGTGCAGGCGGCCGCGTTCGCCGCCGGAAAGCATGCCGACCTTCTTTTGCTGGTCGCCGCCATTGAAGTTGAACCGGCCACAGTAGGCGCGGCTCGCCATCTGGAACTTGCCGACATTGAGGATGTCGAGTCCGCCGGACACGTCTTCCCACACCGTCTTGTCGTTGGACAGGTCATCGCGGTGCTGGTCCACGAAGGCCATCTTGACGGTGGAGCCAATGACGACTTCGCCCGAATCCGGCTTTTCCTTGCCGGCAATCAGCTTGAACAGCGTGGATTTACCTGCGCCATTGGGGCCGATGATGCCGACGATGGCGCCCGCGGGAATGTTGAAGCTCAGGTTGTCGATCAGCACCCGGTCGCCAAAGGACTTGGTGACGTTCTTGAACTCGATCACCTGGCTGCCCAGGCGGTCGGCCACGGGAATGAAGATTTCGTTCGTTTCGTTGCGCTTCTGGTATTCGTAGTCGCTCAATTCCTCGAAGCGGGCCAGGCGGGCCTTGCTCTTGGCCTGGCGGGCCTTGGGGTTCTGGCGCGACCATTCCAGTTCCTTCTTCAGGGCCTTGGCACGGGCTTCTTCGCCCTTTTGCTCGGCTTCCAGGCGTGCGCCCTTTTGCGTGAGCCAGTCGGAGTAATTGCCCTTGTAGGGAATGCCGGAGCCACGGTCCAGTTCCAGGATCCACTCGGCCGCGTTGTCCAGGAAGTAGCGATCGTGGGTGATGGCCACCACGGTGCCGGAGTAGCGCTGCAGGAACTGCTCCAGCCAGTCCACGGATTCCGCGTCCAAGTGGTTGGTGGGTTCGTCGAGCAGCAGCATGTCGGGTTTGGAGAGCAGCAGGCGGCACAGGGCCACGCGGCGCTTCTCACCACCAGAAAGCACGCCGATGTTGGCATCCCAGGGGGGCAGGCGCAGCGCGTCGGCGGCAATTTCAAGCTGGTGCTCGGAGTCGGTGCCGGCGGTGGCGATGATGGCCTCCAGCTCGGCCTGTTCGGCGGCCAGCGCATCAAAGTCGGCGTCTTCGGCGCCGTAGGCGGTGTAGACCTCCTCCAGGCGGGCCTTGGCGGCAAATAGCTTGCCCATGCCCGCTTCCACACTCTCCCGCACGGTTTGCGTGGGATCCAGCTGGGGCTCCTGGGGCAGGTAGCCGATGTTCAGGCCCGCCATGGGAATGGCTTCGCCTTCGATTTCCTTGTCCAGGCCCGCCATGATTTTCAGGAGGGTGGACTTGCCCGAACCGTTGGTTCCCAGCACGCCGATCTTGGCGCCCGGGAAGAAGCTCAGGGAGATGTCTTTCAAGATCTGCCGCTTGGGCGGCACGATCTTGCCGACGCGGTTCATGGAGAAAACGTATTGGGCCATTGAATGTCAAACCTGCAAAAGTGAGCAGAAATTCTGCGTGCAAACCGAGATTATCGGGCCATGCGACAATACCCACCGTAGCGGGCTCCAGTTGCCCGTCACATCAGCACACTGCTGGGGACGAAAGAAGCAACGCTTCCGGGCTCCCAATCCTGAACCTCATCAGCCTGAGACTGGCTCGGCAACCCCCCGGTTGCACGACAGGTTGATACCCAGCGCCCCGGACGGGCGCAATCAACGACATGACATTTGACGAACTGAACCTGGCTCCTGCCATCCTGAAGGCCGTGCACGAAACGGGCTATGAAACCCCCACGCCCATCCAGGCCCAGGCCATCCCCGCCGTTCTGGAAGGCCACGATCTTCTGGCCGGCGCGCAGACTGGCACCGGCAAGACCGCCGCGTTCACCCTGCCCATGCTGCACCGCCTCTCGCAAAGCGCTGCACCCAAGAACAAGTTCGGCGGCAAGGGCATCCGCGCCCTGGTGCTGACCCCCACCCGCGAACTCGCCGCCCAGGTGGAAGAGTCCGTGCGCGAATACGGCAAGTACCTCGACATCAACTCCACCGTGGTCTTCGGCGGCGTGGGCATGAACCCGCAGATCGACCGCATCAAGCGCGGCGTGGACATCCTGGTGGCCACCCCGGGCCGCCTGCTGGACCTGCAGCAGCAGGGTTTCCTGGATCTGTCGACCGTGCAGGTCCTGGTGCTTGATGAAGCCGATCGCATGCTGGACATGGGCTTCATCCACGACGTGAAGAAGGTGCTGGCCCTGGTGCCCAAGGACAAGCAGAGCCTGCTGTTCTCCGCCACGTTCAGCGACGAGATCCGCGAGCTGGCGGGCACGCTGCTCAAGAACCCGCAGAGCATCCAGGTCACGCCGCGCAACACGACCGTGCAGCGCATCTCGCAAGTGATCCACCCAGTGGGCCGCGGCAAGAAGAAGCAGGTGCTGCTGCACATCATCCAGCAGCACAACTGGAGCCAGGTGCTGGTGTTCACGCGCACCAAGTTCGGCGCCAACAACGTGGCCGAGTTCCTGACCAAGAACGGCGTGCAGGCCATGGCCCTGCACGGCAACAAGAGCCAGAGCGCCCGCACGCAGGCCCTGGCTGGCTTCAAGAGCGGTGATATCCGCGCGCTGGTGGCCACCGACATTGCCGCGCGCGGCATCGACATCGACGACCTGCCCCACGTCGTCAACTATGAAATCCCCAACGTCTCGGAAGACTACGTGCACCGCATCGGCCGCACGGGCCGCGCTGGCGCCACCGGTGAAGCCGTGAGCCTGGTCTGCATGGACGAAGAGGGCTTCATGATGGACATCGAGCGCTTCACCAAGCAGCAGATCCCGGTGCAGATCATCGAAGGCTTTGGGCCCGAGCCAGGCGAGAAGGCCGAGCCCATCGCCATGGGCCGCCAGACCATCTGGGGTGGCGCCGGCAAGCCCCCGAGCCGCGAAGTGATGCAGGCCGCCGCCAAGGCGGCGCGCAGCGAAATGATGGAACGCATCCGCACCAACAAGGCAGGCCAGGGTGCTGGCGGCGGTGGCGGCGGCGGTGACCGTGGCCCCCGCCCAGCCGGCGGTGGCAATGGCGGCGGCCGTGGCGGCCGCGCCGGTGGTGGCGCAGCAGCAGGCGGCGGCGGTAGCAGCAACAGCCCGCGCGGCGCCCGTGCCGGCGGTGGTGGCGGCCAGGGCGGCGGCGCACGCGCTGGTGGCCAGGCCCCTGCACGCGGCCGCTCCGGCGGCGGTGGTGGTGGCGGCGGCTACGAAGGCGGCAACCGCTATGACGACTCGCAACCTCCACGCGCCAATGCCCACCTGGGCACGCACATGGGCCACGCCAACCCGGGCCACCGCAGTTCCGGCCATGCCGGCGGCGGCGCGGGCGGCCAGCCTGATCCGATGCGCACCAGCGTGGACAGCATGGGCGGCGGCGGTCGCCGTGGTGGTGGCGGTTATCGTGGCGGCAACGGTGGAGGTGGCGGCTATGGCGGAGGCACGGGTGGTTCTGGTGGCCGGGGCAACGGGTCTCGTGGGCCAGGCGGTTCTCGCGGGTCTTTTAACCGCTGAGACGGATGAGGCAGGGGGCGCTCCAGGCGCCCCGCGCGTGGCAGCCGTGCATGTGCTGCACGCCAAGGGACGGCGCGCGCCAGCCACGAGCCACCCCCGCCTGCACTTGCACGCGGTGGACTTTGCCGCCCTGCCCGCCCTGCCGCCCATTGACGAGGTCTACATCACGCTGGGCACGACCATGGCTGCCGCGGGCAGCCAGAGCGCTTTTCGCGCCGTGGACCATGACGCCGTGCTGGCCACCGCCCGCGCAGCGCGTGCCGCCGGGGCCACCCGCTGCGGCGTGGTCACCGCCATGGGCGCCAACGCGCAGTCGGGCATCTTCTACAACCGCGTCAAGGGCGAGGTCGAGCGCGACCTTCAGAGCCTGGGCTTTGCCACGCTGGTGATCGCGCGCCCTTCCCTGCTCATCGGGGAACGCCAGGCCCTGCAACAGGCAGCGCGCCCCGCCGAATCCATCTCCATCAAGTTGTTCAGGTGGCTGGATCCGGTCATTCCCGCCAAGTACCGCGCCCGTCCGGGCACCGATGTGGCGCGGGCGCTCGTGCGGGCCGTGCGGTCAGGCCCTGCCGGACTGCATGTGCTGGCGGGCGACGCGCTGCGGGCCTTCTGACCCTGCCAGCCGGTGCGGACCGCAGCCGCGGCATCCTTGTGCGATGCTCTGCCCATGCGCCCCAACGACCCACCCCAGCCCCTGGCCACCCTGATGGTGGCCACCTGCAACGTGCTCAACCTGGCCAACCCGGGCCGCCTGTTCTATGAGAACCAGGATCCGTACACCCAGGCCGAGTTTGATCGCAAGCTCACCTGGCTGGGCGACCGCTTCCGCATGCTCAATGCCGATGTGCTGGCGGTGCAGGAGGTATGGGACGACGCGGCCTTCAAGGGGGCCATCGGCCGCAGCGGCCTGCGCTACGACTTCGTGGCCGTGCCCGGGGCGGAGAACGACGCCACGCATGGCGGTGCACAGGGCACGCCACGCGTGGGCATCGCCACGAGGCTCAAGGTGGAAGCCTTGCAGTCGTTCCCGGAATTCCCGCCGGGCTTTCACGTGGATGTACCGGGGCTGGCGGTGCATGCGCGCTTTGAGCGGCCGCCACTGGTCCTGACGCTGCGCATGAAGCATGGTCAGCGCCTGAATGTGCTGACCGCGCACCTCAAGTCCAAGCGCCCCAAATTCCTGCAGGATGCGCAGGGCAACCCGACGGAAGACCGGGACGACCGCAAGGTGATGGCATTGGCCTCCCTGCGTTCCTTGATCATGCGGGGCGCCGAGGCCATGGCGCTGCGCTGCCTGGTGATCGATCTGCTGCACCGCACCAGCGTGCCGCTGGTGGTGATGGGGGATTTCAACGACACGCCCGACAGCGTGACAACGCAGCTCATCTGCGCCACGAACGAGATCGCCTACGACCGCTCCGCCCGCGATGTGGCCCTGTTCAATGCCTACGACCTGCAGGGCGACGCGGCGCTGAAGAAGGATGTGGCGTACTCGCACATCCACCAGGGCTCGCCCAGCGTGCTCGACCAGATCCTGGTGAGCGAGGAGTTCGTGCACAACGGCCGAAACAGCATTGGCGACGTGCGGCGGGTGGACTACTTCAATGACCACCTGCATGAAGGGCGCGACCGCACCCGTTCGGACCACGGGTTCGTGCGCGCGCTGCTGCGGCTGAAAATGATGCCGGCGACCACGGCTGCACCCGGGGCGCCAGCGGCCGCGCATGCGGCGGCGGAGCCTCCATCCAGCCCGCTCGCTTCCGGCCCGGGCATGTAAGCGCGGGCACGGCACGCCGCGGCCCGGCGCGCATTCGGCGGTTGCGGGATGGCACATGCCCGTGCCCGCGCTCGCGGGGGGGGACGGCGCTGAGCCCCCAGGGGCTGCGATCACCCGGCCTGTGCGGCAAGGCGCCTCCGAGAGTCGCCGGTGAAACTGCGTGGAAAAGCGGCAATCCGGGTGTCAACCCTGTGTTTGCAACGGGATGTACGCCGACACGGTACGGCGGGGGCGGGCAGGTAACATCACCGTAACAAGCCGCCCGCGAGGCTCCCAATGGCAGAAACCACCATGACCATGCATTCCCCTTTTCTCCGCCACCCAACGGACGCCCCTGCCGCCCTGGTTGCACCCGCCTTTTCGACAAGGCGGATGCCCTTGCGCGCGTCGGCGCTGCTGGTCGCCGTGCTGCTGACGGCCTGCTCCAGCACGCCCCTGCCCCCCTGGCCGTCCACCCCTGCCGCCAGGACCACCGCACCGGCCCCGCTGCCGCGTGTGCAGCAGGGCACCGTGGTGCCCACGCCGCTGGGCCAGGCATCGCAGGCGCAACGTCAGGGGGCCATCGCCAGCCCCCTGCCACCACCCGCCGCGCTGGTGGTCCAAAACGAAGGCCCCATGGCACCGCCCTATGGCGCAGCCGTGGCAGCCCGCTTCCCCGACCCCGCCGTGGCCTACAGCACGCCTGGCCTGGGCCCGGACCGCCGGGCTTTCACCACCAATGCCGAACTCGGCCAATGGCTGCTCTCGCTGGCTGAACCGGCCCCCCGCGGCCCCACGCGCGCCAAGTTGCTCCATCTGGGCACGTCCCAACGCGGGGAGCCCATCCAGGGGCTGCTGGTCACCCGTGCCGCTGGCACCGAGCCCGCCAACCTGGACACGAGTGGCCGGCCGACGGTCGTTCTGGTCGGGCAACAGCATGGCGATGAACCTGCGGGCAGCGAGGCCCTGCTGGTGATCAGCCGCGAACTGGTGCAGGGGCTGCTCGAGCCCCTGCTCGACCGCATCAATGTGGTGGTGGTGCCCCGGGCCAATCCCGACGGCGCGGCCGTGGGTACGCGTGTCACGGCCAATGGCGTGGACATGAACCGCGACCACCTGCTGCTCAACACCCCGGAGGCCCGCGCGCTGGCCAAGGTGGTCAATGACTACCGCCCCATCCTCGTCGTGGACGCCCACGAATACACCGTGGTGGGCCGCTACCTGCAAAAATTCAATGCCATCCAGCGCTACGACGCACTGCTGCAATACACCACCACCGCCAACTACCCCGAGTTCCTGACCAAGGCCTCGCAGGAGTGGTACCACCAGCCGATGGTGGCAGCGCTCAAGGCGCAGGGCCTCACGAGCGACTGGTATTACACCACCTCGACCAATCCGGAGGACAAGCGCATCTCCATGGGCGGCACACAGCCCGACACGGGCCGCAACGTGAACGGCCTGAAGAACACGGTGAGCCTGCTGATCGAAACACGGGGCGTGGGCATCGGGCGCATGCACATCCAGCGCCGCGTGCATTCGCAGGTCACGGCCATCGCCAGCGCGCTGCGCAGCACGGCCGAGCGCGCCGGCAACCTGGAGCAGGTCCGCTCCTTTGTCGCTCGGGATGTGAGTGCCCTCGCCTGCCGCGACCAGGCCGTGATCGAGGCCGCCGCCACGCCCACCCAGCGGGAGCTGGACTTCCTCGACCCGCAGACAGGGGCAGACCGCCCCATCCGCGTGGACTGGAACTCCTCCCTCACCTTGCGCCCGACCAAGACCCGGGCCCGGCCCTGCGGCTACTGGCTTTCGGCCAGCTCCACCGCCGCCGTCGAGCGCCTGAGGCTGCTGGGCCTGCAGGTCATGCGCGTGGCCGAGCCGGGCTCCGCGCTGGCCGACATCTACCGTGAAACCGCCCGCGAGGCAGGCGACCGCCAGGATGTGATTGGCACCATCGCGGGTGGCACAGGAATCGTGCGTGTACAGGTGTCGCCCGTGCGCAGCGCCATCGACGTGCCTGCGGGCAGCTTCTACGTGCCGCTGAACCAGCCCCGCGCCAACCTGGCCCTTGCCGCGCTGGAGCCGGACACGCAAAACAGCTATTTCGCCAACCACCTGATCGAAGAGCTGGGGAACACCGCGCGCATCATGGCGCCTCCGGCACTGGTATTTGAAGAAACCGACTGACTTGCTATTCAATTCATAGCTATCAGCGCTTTCCACCAAAGCGCTACAGGCCTCAAAGACCAAGCTAGACCCGGCTGTGCAGCGATGCCGGGCTGGTGTGGCGTGCGAGGCGGGCCTCCGTGCGTTCCAGCACATGGCGGGCCATGGCCTGCGCCAGTGCCTCGTCGGCCAGAAACACCGTGCTGTCGCATTCCTGCGCCAGCCTGCGGGCCTCGTCCCCGCTATGGCTGCGCACCACGGTTTCGATGTGGGGATTGAGGGTGCGCGCGGTAGTGATGATCTGGCGCACATTGAGCGTGTCCGGTGTTGCGATCACCAGCATCGCGGCCCGTGCGATGTGGGCCTGGATCAGCACCGCGGGGTCCACGGCGTCGCCAAAGACCGCCGCAATGCCCGCTTCCCGCAATGACTCCACCAGTTCACGGTTCTGCTCCGCCACGACGAATGGAATGTCATTGGCAACCAGCACCTGTGCCACGCGGCGCCCCACCCTGCCATAGCCCACCAGCACCACCTGCCGAGCGAGATACCGGGCGTCGGTGCTCATGGGGAGCTCCGCGAGCGGATCGTCCCGCTGCTCCAGCCGCCGCGCCAGCTCCGAGCGAGCGCGCAGCCAGGTCTGCAAGGGAGCAATGGCGTGGAACAGCATGGGGTTGAGCGCCATCGAAATCAGTGCCCCCGCCAGCACGAGGCTGGCCCCTTCAGGTGGCAGCAACCCCAGCGAAGAACCCAGCGCCACCAGGATGAAGGAGAACTCCCCGATCTGGGCCAGGCTCGCGGACACCGTGAGGGCGGTATTGAGCGGATAGCGAAATGCCAGGACCAGCGCGGCCGCGGCCAGCGTCTTGCCCAGCATGATGATCGCCACCACCGCCAGCACCTGCACCGGGCGGTCCCATAGCACGGCCGGGTTGAAGAGCATGCCGACGGAGACGAAGAACAGCACGGCAAAAGCGTCGCGCAACGGCAGGGATTCTTGCGCGGCCCGGTGGCTGAACTCTGATTCACGCATCACCATGCCGGCAAAAAAGGCCCCCAGCGCAAACGAAACCCCAAACAGGGCCGCTGAGCCAAAGGCAATGCCCACGGCGGCCGCCACCACGCACAGCGTGAACAACTCCCGCGAGCCCGTGCGTGCCACCTGCCAGAGCACCCACGGAAACAGGCGGCGCCCCACCAGCAGCATCAACGCGACAAAGCCGCCCACCTGCAGCAGCGTCCATCCCAGGGCCTGCCACAGTGCCGCGCCATCCACATCCTTCGCCGCGGCGCCATCGGGTCCGCTGCCGCCCAGCCAGCCGGCAAGCGGCGGCAGCAAGACCAGCACCAGCACCATGGCCAGGTCTTCCACCACGAGCCAGCCCACGGCAATGCGGCCTGTGTGGCTGTCCAGAATACCCAGGCTTTCAAGGGCACGCAAAAGCACCACCGTGCTGGCCACCGACAGCGCGAGGCCAAACACCAGGGCGCCGCCCAGCCCCCATCCCCACCAGGTGGCCAGCGCCATGCCCAGCGCGGTGGCCACCATCATCTGCACCACAGCCCCGGGCACGGCGATTTTTCGCACGGCCAGCAGATCCCCCAGGGAGAAATGCAGGCCGACGCCAAACATCAGCAGCATCACACCAATTTCTGCCAGCTGGCTGGCCATCGCTGCATCCGCCACAAAACCGGGTGTAAAAGGTCCGATCACCACCCCCGCCAGCAGATACCCGACCAGCGCGGGCAGCCGCAACCGCGCGGCCACGAAACCCAGCGCCAAAGCAAGCCCCAGCGCAGCAGCAATGGTGTGTATGAGCGTGACGCTGTGGGGCATGGTGTGGCCAGATCGAGGAAATGGATGGCGAGCGCGTGTGGCCTCGTTATAACCGCATCCGCCTTGCCCCTGCTACCACCGCATCAGCGCGGGCGGGTCTGTGCAGGGCAGCACTGGCCACGGGTTATGATCCACGCTCTGCGCCATCGCGCGGTTGCGGAAGATTTCCGCAAGGCAAGTAGGCCCCCGTGCGCCAAAAGCCCATCTCCATCTATCTGCCCGTAGCTCAACTGGATAGAGCAATAGCCTTCTAAGCTATAGGTCGGGGGTTCGAGTCCCTCCGGGCAGGCCAGCTTCCTTTACAGGCCAGGTGCTGTACCAAGCCCCTCTGCAAAAAGCAGGGCACAGGCCACAAAGGCATCCATGCGGTTTCGCACCCACCTGCCCGGGCAGCCCCATGCCCCGGACAGCGTTAACCACTATCGGTTGGGCTGAGGAACTGCCGCGTAGTTCATGGCAATGGCCTGCACCACCGCTCCGATCAAGGCGCCATCTCCCGCGCTCTGGGGTAGAACCTCGCGCACGATCTGGACCGCATACTCCAGTTGCTCCTTGGCAAGGGCTGCGGACATGGCGTTGCCACGCTTTTCACTGGGCGACGCATCGCGGATCAAAAGGCTCATGGAAGGCTCCGAAAAGGAATGAAGGCACAGTATGCGCTGTGCCACAAGATCTGCGGCAACCACTGAGGCCTTCAGCCACCAAGATGCCCCCGCCTGGGGCGCGCTGGTGACCGAGAACTCCATTGCGGGCCTCAAAAGCAAAAAAGCGCTGCAACTATCGTTGCAGCGCTTTTGCATGTTTGGGGTGGCTGATGGGGCTCGAACCCACGACAACAGGAATCACAATCCTGGACTCTACCAACTGAGCTACAGCCACCGTAGCTTTGTATTATAGCCTGGGATTTTCATCCCACGGCCAATTTGATCAATTTTCTGCGGTAGCTTGTGCCAGGGCGGACGGACGAGGCGCCTTGATCTCTGCCTTGAAGCGCTTCTTCAGCATCTCGTAGTACGCCTGGCCCTCGGCCGATGCCCACCATTGCAGGTATTGCTGACGTTCTTGCTGGGCACGCTGCGCATCGGGGGCCTGGCGTGGCACCACACGGTTGACCTTCACCACCGCGTAGCCTTCAGCTCCCAGGTCCACGCCAGTCCAGGCCGGCAGGGGTTCCGTGGGTGTGTGCAGCGCTGCATCAATCACCGGCCGGGGCAGGCTCTGCACCTGCTCGCGTGAAATCTGGACAGGGGCGCTCAAGCCACTGGCGCTGGACGGAGTCGCCTTCCACGCTGCCAGCTTGGCTTCGCCTTCCTTGCGCGCCAGCTCCGACGCCTTCTGCCCAATGTAAAGCTCCCGCACGCGGGCGCGAACTTCTTCCAGCGGCAGTGTCCTGGCGGGGGTGTACTGCACCACGCGGCCGGCTGCCATCTGGCTGGGCCCGACTTCCACGGCTTCGGTATTGCGCTTGTTCTGCAGCGAGTCCGAAGAAAACAGGGCTTCGAGGAATTTGGCATTGGCCAGCGGGCCAGCCGCACCGGGCGCGGGCGTGCGGGTGATGCCGGATGCCGTCTGCACCTTCAGCTTGAGCTTGTCGGCCACCGGCTTGAGGCTGTCAGCCTGCTCGTACACACCATTGGTGAACGCTTCGGCCACTTCCGCGAACTTGCGCTGGGCTTGCTGCTGCTTGAGCTCCGCCTCCATGGCGGGGCGCAGCTCTTCGAAGGAAGGCTGGCGGGGCGCCTTGATGTCGGTCAGCTGAATGATGTGGTAGCCGAAGTCTGTTTCCACCACATCGCTGATGTCGCCCTTCTTGAGCGCAAAGGCCGCGTCTTCAAACGGTTTGACCATGGCGCCACGCCCAAAGAAATTCAGGTCGCCGCCGCCCGTGGCCGAACCCTTGTCGTCCGAAGCTTTCTTGGCAACCTCCGCGAACGTGGCGGGCGCCTTGCGCACTTGTGCCAGCAGTTCGGTGGCGCGGGCCTTGGCCTTCTCGCGGTCGGCCGAAGAGGCCTCCTTGGGGGCATTGATCAGGATGTGGCTGGCACGGCGCTCTTCCTTGCCTGCCATGCGCGCCACGTTTTCCTTGTAGTAGGTGCGCAGATCATCCTCATTGAGCGTGATGCCGGAACGCACGCTGTCGAGGTCCAGCACCACGTACTCCACCGCGGCCTGCTCCAGTTGCTGGAACTGGGCGGAGTGGGTCTTGTAGTACGCCTCCAGGTCCGCATCCGTGGGCACCACCTTGCCGGCGAAGTCCGTGGACTTGAAACGGGCCACCTGGACTTCGCGCTGCTCGTACAGCGAATCCAGCGCGACCTTGACCTGGGCATTGGTGCCGAACACCGAACCCATCACGCCGCCAAGGACCTGGCTGGTGGAAAGATCACGCCGTACGTTCGCCTCGAAGCCTTCGGGTGTCAGGCCTTGCGTACCCACCAGGGCCCGGTAAGCCTCCGCATCGAGCGTGCCGTCCGCGCGCTTGAGCCCGGCGATCGCGGGGATCTCCTGCAGGCTGCGGGCCAGGCGCGAGTCGCTCGTCACCAGATGCATCTCCTTCGCGGCGGCGGCCAGTACCCGGTCGCGCACCAGCCGCTCCAGCGTGGCATAGCGGGCCTGCGGCGAGTCCAGGAGCTTGGGATCGACCGAGGGAGACTGCGCGCGCATGCGGTCAGTCTCCATGCGATGTGCGTTGTCCCAGTCGGTCTGGTTGATCTTGTTGCCATCGACGCGCGCGACCACAGGGCTCTTTTCAGAGAAGTAGTTGCTGTCAATGCCCACCAGCACAAACGATGGAATGATCAGCAAGAACAATAAGACCATGACGATCTTGGAGTGCTTGCGGATGGATTCAAACATGGTCGATCTTTCAGAAGGCAAAAAACAAAAGGCGAACTTGCGTTCGCCTTTGTTCGGTGATGGTGGGTCCTGACGGTCTCGAACCGCCGACCTACTCCGTGTAAAGGAGCCGCTCTACCAACTGAGCTAAGGACCCCACCTAAACTGATCCTCAGTTCAAGGCATCTTTCAATGCCTTGCCAGGACGAAACTTCGGAACTTTAGCAGCTTTGATTTTAATCGTTGCGCCCGTGCGGGGATTGCGGCCCGTGCGGGCAGCGCGCTTGCCGACCGCAAAAGTGCCGAAACCGACGAGCGAAACGGTGCCGCCCTTCTTCAGGGTCTTCTTGACGGCCTCGATCGTGGATTCCAGGGCACGAGCAGCAGCGGCCTTGGAGATGTCGGCGTTGGTAGCGATGTGCTCAATCAGTTCGGTTTTGTTCACAAGAAGCCTCTCGGAAAAGAGTTGATGGAATGTCTCGCGGATATCTGGTCTTCACACGTCCGAAAGCACAGCCAAGGGCTGGTTGAAAACAGACGGGGGAATGACTGGCATACACAGCAGTGGCTGCTGCATCAGATTAAAGCCATCGAGTTTCCGGGTGTCAATACAACACGCTGCTTTGGAGCAGCGTTGCGTCGAATTCTAGTCGTATTTCACGCTGCGACAGGGCTTGTGGGGCGTTTTTGTCTCAAACATGCCGTATGGGCAGCATTCCGTATTGACACCCCAGTTCCAGCACTGCACGGCGGGCTGAAACACGTTGCCGAGCACCGGAATGCAGGGCGTCGGCGGGGTGACAAGAAGTACGCGGCCTCCGCCCCCCAGGGAGTCGGCGCCCCGGCCAGGGCGCGCGCCGAAAGGGGGCGGAAAGTCGGGCCTGGCCCAGCCCATGGCGCCTGCGGCCCACGGTTCCATGTCACTTCACGCGCGCGCGGATCTCGGGCAATGCCTTTTGCAGGTAGTAGACCATGGACCAGACCGTGAGCACGGCGGATGCCCAGATGAGCCAGGTGCCCCACACCCCGGTGTCGATCATTCCGAACAGACGCCCGTCGTACAGCAGGAACGGGATGGCGATCATCTGCACCGTCGTCTTGACCTTGCCGATCATGTGCACGGCCACGCTCTTGCTCGCGCCGATCTGCGCCATCCACTCGCGCAAGGCCGAGATGGCGATCTCGCGCCCGATGATGATGAGCGCAACGAATACATCGGCGCGCTGCAGATGGACCAGCACCAGGAGCGACGCGCAGACCAGGAACTTGTCGGCCACCGGATCCAGGAAGGCGCCAAAGGACGAGGTCTGGTTCAGCTTGCGGGCCAGATAGCCGTCCAGCCAGTCGGTGGCGGCAAACACCACGAACATCACGGTGGCGATCAGGTTGCGCGTGGCGGGGTCCAGCGGCGCATAGAACACCCCCACGATCAAAGGTATCGCGACGATGCGCGTCCAGGTCATCAAGGTGGGGATAGTCCAGAACATGGCGGCGATTGTGTCACGGCGGCACCGGGAACTCCGGGTGCGCCGCGATCAGCACGGCGTCTAGCGCAATGCGCGGTAGATTTCCTCGGCGAGCTCGCGCGAAATGCCGTCCACCGTGGCCAGGTCTTCCACGCTGGCCGATGCCACGCCCCGCACACCGCCAAAGCGCTGCAGCAGCCGGGCGCGCTTCTTGGGGCCCACTCCGGCGATCTCCTCCAGTTGGCCCCCGCCCACGCGCACCTTGGCGCGCGCCGCGCGCATGCCGGTGATCGCGAAGCGGTGGGCCTCGTCGCGGATCTGGGCCACCAGCATCAGCGCGGCCGAGTCCTTGCCCAGGTAGACCTTCTCGCGCCCGTCGGCGAACACCAGCTCCTCCAGCCCCACCTTGCGTCCTTCGCCTTTTTCCACGCCCACGATGCGGGTAAGGTCCAGCCCCAGCGCGGAGAACACCTCGCGCGCCACGCCCACCTGGCCCTTGCCGCCGTCGATCAGCACCAGATCGGGCAGGCGGGCCACGCCCCGGGGCTGAACGGGCTCGCCGGCCCCTGGCGCCGGGTTGGCCGCAAAGTCGATGCCCCCCGCCTCGCGCGCGGCTTCGGCCACCTTGCTGTAGCGGCGCGTGAGCACCTGCCGCATGGCGGCGTAGTCGTCGCCTCCGGTGATGCCTTCGATCTTGTAGCGGCGGTATTCGCTGCTCTGCATCTTGTGGTGGTGGAACACCACGCACGAGGCCTGGGTGGACTCGCCGGCCGTGTGCGAGATGTCGAAGCACTCGATGGTGAGCTGGTCCAGGTCCTCGGGCGGCAGGTCCAGCGCTTCGGCCAGGGCGCGCGTGCGCGCCTGCTGCGAGCCCTCTTCCGCCAGCAGGCGCGCCAGCTGCAGGTCGGCGTTCTTTTGCGCCATGTCCAGCCAGGCGCGCCGCTGCTCGCGGGGCTGGTGCACGGCGGTCACGCGCAGGCCGCACTGGTCCCCCAGGGCTTCCAGCAGCGCCTTGTCCACCGGCTCGCTGGTGACGAGTACCGGGGGCACGGGCACGCCGATGTAGTGCTGTGCAATGAAGGCCTCGAGCACCAGCACCTCCACGCGGCGGGCGACGCGGTTGGGGGTGGCGTCGTCGGCGCCTTCGCCCCCCTCTTCCTCGAACACGGCCGCGGCGTCCTCCACATGCACGGGGAAGTACGGGCGGTCGCCCAGATGCCGCCCGCCACGCACCATGGCCAGGTTCACGCAGGCACGGCCGCCCAACACCCGCACGGCCAGGATGTCCACGTCCTTGTCATGAGCGGTCTCGATGGACTGCTGGTGCAGCACGCGCGACAGCGCCTGGATCTGGTTGCGCACCTCTGCGGCCTGCTCGAACTCAAGCTGGCCGGAGTGCGCCATCATGCGCGCCTCCATGGCCTGCAGCACCTCCTGCGTCTCGCCGCGCAGCAGGGCCTCGGCATGCGCAACGTCGGCGGCATAGGCTTCGGGCGATATCAGGTTGACACACGGCCCCGTGCAGCGCTTGATCTGGTACAGCAGGCAGGGCCGCGTGCGGTTGGCGAACACCGTGTCCTCGCAGGTGCGCAGGCGGAACACCTTCTGCAGCAGCTGGATGGACTCCTTCACCGCCCAGGCGCTGGGGTACGGGCCGAAGTAGCGGTGCTTCTTGTCCACGGCGCCCCGGTAGTACGCCATGCGCGGAAAAACCTGCGAGGGCGAATCCCCGCGGCCCGCCCCGGCAGCCCCCGGCGTGCCGGTGATCTTGAGATAGGGGTAGCTCTTGTCGTCGCGGAACAGGATGTTGAACTTGGGGTTCAGCGTCTTGATCAGGTTGTTTTCGAGCAGCAGCGCCTCGGCCTCGGAGCGCACCACCGTGGTCTCCATGCGCACGATCTTGCCGACCATGTGGCCGATGCGCGTGCCGCCATGGTTCTTGGTGAAGTAGCTCGAGACGCGGCGCTTGAGGTGGCGCGCCTTGCCCACATACAGCAGCGCGCCCTGGGCGTCGAAATAGCGGTAGACACCGGGCAGCGCGGGCAGCGCAGCCACCTGCGCCAGCAGTTCTTCGGAATGCACATCAGACATGCCGCATATTGTGGCTGCGCGCAGGACAGCGCACAGCCACCTCCACCCGGCATGCTACAGAAATAATAGCTACTGGCGCTTTTCAATCAAGCGCCGAAGGCCAATTTGATCCTTATTCCGCTTCGATCTTCGAGGTCTTCACCACCGAGGCCCAGTTGGCCAGGTCGGCCTTGACCTTCTCGCCCAGCTGCGGGGGCGACTGGTAGTCGGCCGTGGCGCCCTGCTCCTGGGCCTTCTGCTGGAAGGCCGGGTTCTGCACCACGGTGCGGATGTCGGCCGTGAGCTTGTCCACCACGGCCTTGGGCACGGCGGCCGGGGCGAACACCGCGAACCACGAGGTGGCATCGACCTTGGGGTAGCCCGCCTCGGCGGTGGTGGGCACGTCGGGCAGGCTGGGCAGGCGCTGCTTGCCGGTCACGGCCAGCACGCGCAGCTTGCCGCTGGCGATGTGGGGCATGAACGGGGGCGCGGTGCCGAAGGTCAGGTCCACCTGGCCGCCCAGCAGGTCCTGCAGCGCGGGGCCCGTGCCCTTGTAGGGCACGTGCACCATCTTCACGCCGCCCTGCTGCTCCAGCATGGCGCCGGTCACATGCTGCAGCGAGCCATTGCCCGACGAGGCGTAGTTGAGCTTGCCCGGGTTGGCCTTGGCGTAGGCGATGAGCTCGGCCAGCGTCTTCACGGGCAGGTCGTTGCGCACCACGATGATCTGCGGGGCCGAGATCACGTTGGCCACGGGTTGGAAGTCGCCTTGCTCCCACTGCTTTTGCCTGGTGATGTGGGGCGAGATCACGTGGTAGCCGGAGTACTGCATCAGCAGCGTGTAGCCGTCGGCCTCGGCGCGCTTCACGGCGGATGCCGCGATGTTGCCGTTGCCGCCGCCCTTGTTGTCCACCACCACCGACTGGCCGAGCACGGGCGCCAGCGCCTGCGCCAGCATGCGGGCCGACAGGTCCGTGGTGCCGCCGGCGGCGGTGGGCACCACCAGGGTCACGTTCCTGGACGGGTAAGCGCCCTGCGCCCCCACGCTGCCAACACAGCAGGTGCCCAGGGCCGCGAGGGCCAGGATGGTGAATTGTTTGCGGGTTGTGTTCATGAACGCGATGTCTCCGTTGTCGTTGTTGCGAAGGGTTTGACCCCCAAAAAAGTGAAAAGCCGAAAGGGGCGGCGGCCGCCCATCAATCGACCGTCGCCCCCGTGTCCTTGACGACACGGCTCCACTTGGGCAGATCGGATTGCACCAGCGCGGCCAGCTGCGCCGCCGTGCCCTTGAAGGGCTCGCAGCCCACGGTGGCCAGCTTGTCCACCACGTCCTTGTGCTCCAGCGCGCGGGTCACCTCGGCCTGCAGCAGCGCCACGATGGGCGCGGGCGTGCCGGCCGGGGCAAACAGCGCGTACCAGGGCGCCTGGCCAAAGCCCTTGAGGGTTTCGCCAATGGTGGGGGCATCCGGCAAGGCCGCCACGCGTTTTTCATTGACCACGCCCAGCACCTTGAGCTTGCCCGCCTTGATGAACGCAATGGCCGACGGCAGGCTTTGCACCGACAGCGGCACCTGTCCGCCCACCACGTCGGTGGCCGCCGCCGCCGAGCCCTTGTAGGGAATGTGCTGCAGCTGGATGCCGGCGGCCTTCTGCAGCATCTCGCCGATCAGGTGGTTCAGCGTGCCATTGCCGGCCGAGGCGATCGAATATTTGCCGGGGCTGGCCTTGGCCAATGCGACCATTTCAGCCACCGTGCTGGCGGGGAAGGATGGGTGTGCCACCAACACATAGCCCGCCGTGGCCACGGGCGCCACGGGCGCGAAGTCCTTGACGGGATCGAACCCCGGGTTCTTGTACAGCGCGGGGCCGATCACATGGGCGCTGTCGGCCGTGAGCAGCAAGGTATAGCCATCGTTGCGCGCACGGGCCGTGGCGCCCGTGGCCAGCGTGCCGCCCGCGCCGGGGCGGTTGTCCACGATCACGCTCTGGCCCAGTTGCTCGCCGAGCTTTTGCGCCACCACGCGCGCAATGGCGTCGTTGGCGCCGCCCGCCGCCTGGGGCACCACCACGGTGATGGGCTTGGAGGGGTACTTGTCCTGCGCGCCCGCGGCCAAGGCGGCGGAGCACAGCACGGCGGCGGTAAAGATGCGGCGGGACAGCGGGGTGTGAAATGTCATGGCGTTTGTCTCCTCGTGTTATTGGGGTAATGCGGGCTCGCCCGTGTTCAGCGGGCAAGCGCCCTTTCGCGGATCGCCTCGAAATCGGCAGGCACCGGGTGCAGCGCCAGGCGCGGACCCGCCTTGGCGATCTGGCTGGGAATGTCGTGATCGATGAGCGCAGGCAGTTGCCGCGCCACCGCCACGAGTTGCGCCAGATCCACCCCGGTGTCATAACCCATCAGCGCCAGCGCATGCACGATCTCCTCGCTGCACACATTGCCGCTGGCGCCCGGCGCATAGGGGCAGCCGCCCAGGCCGCCCAGCGAGGCATCGAACCGGTCCGCACCCGCGTCAATGGCCGCCAGCACGTTGGCCAGCCCCATGCCACGCGTGTTGTGGAAATGCAGGGTGAACTCCACACCCGGCCAGCGCGCGCGGGCCGCCGCCGTGAGCTCGTGCACCTGCGTGGGATAGGCCATGCCCGTGGTGTCGCACAGCGTGATGCCACGCACGCCCCGATCCACAAAACGCTGCACCCAGCCGAACGCATCGGCCTGGGGCACGTCACCTTCCATGGGGCAGCCAAACACACACGACAGCGACACATTCACCGCCACGTTGGCGCCCTGCGCCAGGGCCACCACCTGCGCCAGCGCCGCGAACGACTGTTCCGGCGTCATGCGCAGGTTAGCCAGGTTGTGCGTGGCACTCACCGACATGACGAGATTCAGCTCGTCCGTGCGCGACTCGATGGCGCGCTCCGCACCGCGCAGATTGGGCACCAGCGCGGTGTAGACCGTGCCAGGGCGGCGCGTGATCTCGCGCATCACGACCTCGGCATCCTTGAGCGCGGGAATGGCGGTGGGCGATGTGAACGAAGTCACCTCGATCTTGGCCAGACCCGCTGCCGACAACGCATTGCACAGCGCGATCTTGTCGGCCGTGGGCACAAAGGCCTTCTCCATCTGCAGGCCGTCGCGCAGGCCGACTTCCTGCATGTGGATGCGGCGGCCTGCGCCCTGCCACACCGTATTGGATGCACTCATTGAATCACCCCCTTGCTGCGCAGCAGCGCAATCTGTTCGGCCGTGAGGCCTGCCTCGGCCAGCACCGCATCGGTGTCGTCGCCCAGGTGCGGAGCGCTGCTGCGGATGCTGCCCGGCGTGGCCGAGAGCTTGGGTACGATGCCGGGCACCTCCACGCTGTAGCCGTCGCGCGTCTGTTGCGTGAGCAGCATGTCGCGGGCGCGGTAGTGCGGGTCTTGCGCAATGTCCTTGGCGGTGTAGACCTTGCCGGCGGGCACGCGGGCAGCGCCCAGGGCGTCCAGCACCTGCTGCACCGTGCGCTGCGCGCTCCAGGCGCCGATGGCGGCGTCGATTTCTTCCACGCGGGCCACGCGGCCGGTGTTGTTGGCCAGGTCGGGCGCGGCGCCCAGGTCGGGCCGACCAATCGCGTCCATCAGGCGCTTGAAGATGCTGTCGCCATTGCCCGCCACCAGCACCCAGCCGTCGGTACAGGGGTAGGCGTTGGACGGCGCGATGCCCGGCAGCGCACTGCCCGCGGCCTCGCGCACGGCACCGAAGGCGCTGTATTCGGGGATCAGGCTTTCCATCACGTTGAACACCGCCTCGTGCAGCGCCACGTCGATCACCTGGCCTTTGCCGCCGTTGACCTTGCGGTGGTACAGCGCCGTGAGCACGCCGATGGTGCCGTGCAGCGCCGCCAGCGTGTCGCCGATCGACACGCCCACGCGCACCGGCACGCGGCCGGGCTCGCCCGTGAGGTGGCGCAGGCCGCCCATGGCCTCGCCAATGGCGCCAAAACCGGGCAGGTCGCGGTACGGCCCCGTCTGGCCGTAGCCCGAAATGCGCAGCATGACCAGGCCGGGGTTGAGCGCGTGCAGCTCCTGGGGCGACATGCCCCAGCCTTCGAGCGTGCCGGGGCGGAAGTTCTCGACGAGCACGTCCGCCTCGGCGATGAGCTGGCGGGCGATGTCCTGGCCTTCCTTCTGGCGCAGGTCCAGCGCCACCGAGCGCTTGTTGCGCGACTGCACCTGCCACCAGACGGAGGTGCCTTCCTTGATGAGGCGCCAGTTGCGCAGGGGGTCGCCTGTCTCGGGGGCCTCGATCTTGATCACATCGGCGCCGAACTCGCCCAGCGTCTTGCCGCAGAAGGGCCCGGCGATGAGCTGGCCCATTTCGATGACGCGCACGCCTTGCAGCGCGGCGGGGGAAGCAACGGAATCCATGGAAATACATTCTCCTGCGGCCTCGCTCCGGGCCGGTGTGCGCGAATCATGCGCAGCACGCGCGGCGCCGTAAATCGCTCAAGCACGAAGCTGCCATCGCAAACCAGCATGGCGGGGTACCATCCACGGTCCATGAAACTCGACCCCGTCTCCCTGCGCCTGTTCGTGGCCGTGATGGAAGAAAACACCATCGCCGCCGCCGCCGCGCGCGAGCACCTGGCCGCCTCGGCCGTGAGCCGCCGCCTGGCCGACCTGGAGGCGGCCCTGCGCGTGGAGCTGTTCACCCGCAGCAACAAGGGCACCGAGCCCACCGCCGCCGCGTTCGCGCTGCTGAACATGGCACGGGGCGTGCTCAACGACCTGGACGGCATTGCCACGCAGATGCATGACTACGGCACGGGCGTGCGCGGCCATGTGCGCGTGGTGGCCAACATCTCGGCCATCACGCAGTTCCTGCCGGCCGAGCTGCAGAGCTTCATGGCGCTGCACCCGCAGGTGGATGTGCGCCTGCAGGAGCAGATCAGCAGTGCCATCGCCCATTCCGTGGCCGAGAACGCGGCCGACGTGGGCATCCTCAACGAAGGCCACTACGGCGAGCGCGTGACGCTGCTGCCCTACCGCACCGACGAACTGGTGCTGGTGGTTCCCACCGGCCACGCGCTGGCGCGCCGCAAGGCGGTGCGGCTGGCCGATGCCCTCCCGTTCGACTTCGTGGGTGCCCACCCCAACAGCGCCATCAACAACCAGTTGGCCCGGGCGGCCTCCGCGGCGGGGTTGCCCCTGCGCCTGCGCATCCAGGTGACCAGCTACGACGCGCTGTGCCTCATGGTCAACGCCGGCCTGGGCGTGGGCGTGATGCCGCGCGGCAGCGCCGCGCTGTACCAAGGCAAGCTGGCCGTGCGCACCCTCACGCTGAACGAGCCCTGGGCGCACCGGCGGCTGGCGCTGTGCGTGCGCTCGGAAGAGGCGCTCTCCAGCGTCGCCCGGCTGCTGGTCGATCACCTGCGCAGCCCCCCGCCATCCACCCCCGCCCCATGACCCAGTCTTCCGCCCCCCTGCAGTGGGACGTGTTCTGCCGCGTGATCGACAACTTTGGCGACATTGGCGTGTGCTGGCGCCTGGTGGCGCAGCTGGCCGGCCTGGGCCACCGCGTTCGGCTGTGGGTGGACGACGCCTCGGCCCTGCAATGGATGGCTCCCACAGGCTGCCCCGGCGTGGAGCTGCGCGCCTGGGGCTCGCCACCGCCCGGCCCCGGCGAGCCGCCGCCCGATGTGATGGTGGAAGCGTTCGGTTGCGATATTGCTCCTGAATTCATAGCTTACAGCGCTTGCCAGGCAAGCGCCATGAGCCCAAAGCACCCAAAACCGGTCTGGATCAATCTGGAATACCTGTCGGCTGAAAGCTATGTGGAGCGCCATCACAGGCTCTCCTCGCTCCTCTCGTCCGGCCCCGCTGCCGGCTGGACACGCTGGTTCTTCTATCCCGGCTTCACCCCCGGCACGGGCGGGCTGCTGCGCGAGCCCGGCCTGATGGCACGGCGCGTGGCGTTTGACCGCAGCGCCTGGCGTGCACGGCACGCGTCTGCGTTCGGCCTGGGCCATGGCGGCCCAGAGCAGCGCTGGGTTTCGCTGTTCTGCTACGAACCCGCCGCCCTGCCTGAGCTGCTGCGCCACAGCCAGGCACAGCCCACGCAGTTGCTCGTCACACCCGGTCGCCCCACCGCCGCCGTGCGGGCAGCGCTGGCGGAAGACAGCGCCAAGACGACGAGCCAAATTGACCGCCAGCCCTTGTCCGACAAGCGCGAGCAGCTCTCCATTTCATACCTGCCCCACCGGCCCCAGCCCGCCTTCGACGAGATGCTGTGGGCCTGCGACTTCAACGCCGTGCGGGGCGAGGACTCGCTGGTGCGCGCACTCTGGGCCGGGCAGGCGCTGGTCTGGCAGATCTATCCCCAGCACGACAACGCACACCACGACAAGCTGCGGGCGTTCCTGGACTGGCTGCAGGCGCCGCCTTCGCTGCGGCGGTTTCATGCCACCTGGAACGGACTGGACCAGGCTGCGCTGCAGTGGCCCGATGACGCCACCCTGGCGGAATGGACCGCGTGCATCCAGGCGGCCCGTGCACGGCTGCTGACGCAGGACAATCTCGTCGCACAGCTTTTGGGCTTTGTCGCTGAAAAACGGTAAAATCCAGGGCTTTGCGCAAAACAGGGGCGGCACACCGGTGTCCAGCCCTGGCGCATTCCCGCCGCGGAACATGCATCGGCAGGGCAAAACCAGCTGGTCCACCCAGCGAATTTGCCGGCCCGCGCGTTGAGCGGCCCCAACCCAAGCAACTTGCTATGAAAATCGCTCAAGAAATCCGCGCCGGCAACGTCATCATGCACGGCAAGGACCCCATGGTGGTCCTGAAGACCGAATACGCCCGCGGCGGCCGCGGTGCCGCCACCGTGCGCATGAAGCTCAAGAGCCTGATCGGCAACTTCGGCACCGAAAACGTGTTCAAGGCCGACGACAAGATCGACAACGTGATCCTGGACAAGAAGGAGTGCACCTACTCCTACTTCGCCGACCCCATGTATGTCTGCATGGACACCGAGTTCAACCAGTACGAAGTCGAAGCCGAAAACATGGGCGACGCACTGAACTACCTGGAAGACGGCATGTCCCTGGAAGTGGTGTTCTACGACGGCAAGGCCATCTCGGTCGAACTGCCCACCAGCGTCGAGCGCGAAATCACCTGGACCGAGCCCGCCGTCAAGGGCGACACGTCCGGCAAGGTGCTCAAGCCCGCCAAGATCGCCACCGGCTTCGAAGTGCCCGTGCCCCTGTTCGTCTCGCAAGGCGACAAGATCGAAATCGACACCCGCACCGGCGAATACCGCAAGCGCGTGTAAACATCGTGTGGCACCCAGCAAAAAGGCTTCCCTCGGGAAGCCTTTTTTCATGGGGTCCTGCCCCACGGCTCTATCAAAAAATGAGCTGCCGCCGCCTGCTGCCTATAGGTTTCCAGGAGAAAACACCTTGAAACCCTCTACACACCAGCGCTGGCAGCTCACTTTTTTCAATCACCCATTCAGATAGGCTGCGCCACCAGGTCGTGCCCGCGCACGCCCACGATGCGCGCCCTGGTGAACTCGCCCACCTTCATGGTCTTGCTGATCTTCTCGGGCGGCAGTAGCTGCACCGTGCCGTCGATCTCGGGCGCATCGGCGTAGGTGCGGCCCACGCCGCCCTTGCGGCCCAGGCCCGGGGCGGAGTCGACCAGCACCTGCATGGTGGCGCCCACACGGCGCTGCAGGCGGGCGATGGAGACCTCTTCGGCCACGGCCATGAAGCGGGCGCGGCGTTCCTCGCGCACTTCCATGGGCAGCATGCCGGGCAGTTCGTTGGCGGCGGCGCCGTTCACGTCGCTGTAGGCAAAGCAGCCCGCGCGGTCGATCTGCGCCTCGCGCACGAAGTCCAGCAGGTGCGCGAACTCTTCTTCCGTCTCACCGGGGAAGCCGGCGATGAAGGTGCTGCGGATGACCAGCTCCGGGCACACCTCGCGCCAGCGCTGGATGCGCTCCAGGTTGCGCTCGCCGCTGGCCGGGCGCTTCATGCGCTTCAGGACATCGGGGTGGCTGTGCTGCAGCGGCACGTCCAGGTACGGCAGCACCTTGCCCGTGGCCATGAGCGGCAGCACCTCGTCCACGCTCGGGTAGGGGTACACATAGTGCAGCCGCACCCAGGCGCCGTAAGGCTCGGCGATCTCGCCCAGGGTCTGCACCAGCTCCAGCATGCGGGTCTTGACGGGCTTGCCGTCCCAGAAGCCGGTGCGGTACTTCACGTCCACGCCGTAGGCAGACGTGTCCTGGCTGATCACCAAGAGCTCCTTCACGCCGCCCTCGAACAGGGCCTTGGCCTCGCTCAGCACGTCGCCGATGGGGCGCGACACCAGGTCGCCGCGCATCGAGGGGATGATGCAGAAGGTGCAGCGGTGGTTGCAGCCCTCGCTGATCTTGAGGTAGGCGTAGTGCTTGGGCGTGAGCTTGATGCCCGCGATGCCGAAGTTGCCGGGCACCAGGTCGATGAAGGGGTCGTGCGGCTTGGGCAGGTTCAGGTGGACAGCGTCCATCACCTCCTGCGTGGCGTGCGGGCCGGTCACGGCCAGCACGCTGGGGTGCATCTGGCGCACCATGTTGCCGCCATCCTCGCCCGCGCGCGCGCCCAGGCAGCCGGTGACGATCACCCGGCCGTTCTCGGCCAGGGCCTCGCCAATCGTGTCCAGGCTTTCCTTCACGGCATCGTCGATGAAGCCGCAGGTGTTGACGATGACGAGGTCAGCCCCGTGGAAGGTCTTGGAGGTTTCGTAACCCTCGGCGCTCAGCTGCGTGAGGATCAGTTCGGAATCCGTGAGGGCCTTGGGGCAGCCAAGGCTCACAAAACCGACTTTGGGTGTTTTCGTGGGGGACAGTACTTCGCTCATATCCCCGTATTGTCCCAGTTCCGGCGTGCAACAGGGTGGGATTGCCCATTTCCCGAACGCTTGCCGTGCCCGGCAACCCGTGAAACCGGCGCGCCCGGGACCAGCGGACGCCGTGGAACCCGCGTCGCCAGTGGCTCAGGGGCTTACCTTTTGATGCCGAAGGCGCCCAGCATCTGCTCCGTCTGCTTTTGCATCTGCTCCTGCATCTGCGTGAGCATGGACTGCGACTGCTCCACGTAGTTGCCCATCATGCCCTTGAGCATGGGCGACTGCAGGCTCATGAACTGCGCCCACATCTCCGGGGTCACGCTTTGCGACTGCTCGGCCAGCTTGGCCTGGATGTCGGTGAAAGCCTGGACGTTCTTCTCCAGGTAGGCCCCCATGAAGCCCTGCATGGCATGGCCATAGAAACGGATGATGTTGGCCAGCACGGCCTCGGTGAACATGGGGGCGCCGCCGGCCTCCTCCTCCAGGATGATCTGCAGCAGGATGCTGCGCGTGAGGTCCTCGCCCGTCTTGGCGTCGCGCACCACCACGCTCTGGTGGTCCATCACCAGATGGCGCACTTCGGCCAGCGTGATGTAGGTGGAGGTATCCGTGTCGTACAGACGACGGTTGGGGTATTTCTTGATCACGCGCTGGGCCGATTTGGACGCGGCACTTTTCTGTTCGGACACAACGAACTCCTCGGGCTCGGAAACCCATGTATTGCAGTGCAACACATTCTAGGGAGGGAGAGCCCCGGCAATTGCAAAGGAATACCCTGATGGCAACTTGTCCACCGCTGCCGCAGGGGCGCCTGCAACGGGTTGTGCGCCCGCCTGCCGACCAGCCCATGGCGGGGCCCACGCGCATGCACGGCGAACAGGCGCGGCGCCCCGTCCGACAGACAGCGCCCGGTGCCGATGCGAGAGTCGCTGTTCCCGCCCATCTGCCGTTCGCGGCCTCGCCCCACCCTGCCCTGCCATGCCCGAAGGACTTCACCTGTCTCCCTGGTCTGCCACCGCCCTCGCCGCCCTCCTGGCCGTGGCCGTCGCCGCCATGGCCCACCGCATCGCCGCGGTGGTGCTGCGCCGTGCCACGGCCCCGGTTCCGGTAGTGCGCGCGGTGGTCATCGCCTGCATTCCCGTCATGCGGGTTCTGCTGCCGCTGATCGCGCTCCAGCTCGTCTGGCAGGCGGCCAGCGACGACTTGAGGTACATCGGCAGCGTGCGGCATCTCAACGGCCTGCTGGTGATCGGCGGAGCGTGCTGGCTGCTGATCGCGGCCATTGGCGGACTTGCCAATGGCGTCATCGCGCAGCATCCCGCGGACGTGGAGGACAACCTCACGGCGCGGCGCATCGCCACGCAGGCACACGTGTTGTCTCGCACCGCGATGACCGGCGTGGTGATGGCCGGCGTGGCCCTCATGCTCATGACCTTTCCAGGGGCGCGGCAGGTGGGCGCCAGCCTGCTGGCATCGGCCGGCGTGGTGGGCATCGTCGCCGGCATCGCAGCGCGCCCGGTGTTCAGCAACATGATCGCGGGCCTGCAGATCGCGCTGGCCCAGCCGCTTCGCATCGACGACGTGCTCATCATCGAGGGCGAATGGGGCCGCGTGGAAGAGATCACCGGCACCTATGTGGTGTTGCGCATCTGGGACGAGCGGCGCCTGATCATTCCGCTGCAGTGGTTCATCGAACACCCGTTCCAGAACTGGACGCGCACCAGCTCGGAGATTCTGGGCACCGTGTTCCTCTTCGCCGACTACCGCCTGCCGCTCGATCCCCTGCGCGCCGAATTGCAGCGCGTGCTGGAGGCGGCCCCCGAATGGGACCGGCGCGTCGGCATTCTTCAGTTGACCGACGTGACCGAGCGCACCCTCCAGATGCGCGTGCTGGTTTCCGCGCGCTCTTCGGGCCTGGCCTTCGACCTGCGGTGCCGCGTGCGCGAGGCACTGGTGACCTTCATCCAGCGCGAGCATCCCGACTGCCTCCCACAGGTGCGCCTGCACGGGCAAGGCAGCCCCCTGGTGCCCGCAGGTGCCGCCTCACCCGCTCCGGGCGTGGGCTGACGCCTGCCCGCAGTGGCAGGCGTTGCACCCCCGGGGCAGGCGCGCGGCGCACGTGGGGCGGCCCCCAGCCCAGGCAAAAAAAAGCCCGCACCAGGCGGGCCGAACTCTCGCATGAAAAAAAGCAAGAGGAGGGAGGTGTCAGGGAGAGAGCCTGACAGAAGCATCGTAGGCCCCTATCGGCGTTACGCGCTGCCAACGCAAGCAACTTGCCTGTCGAGACGTAACGGCCCCTGCCCGGGCCTATCGCACGAGGCTGAGGCCG
Organism: Acidovorax sp. A79; assembly: GCF_041154505.1. GTDB lineage: Bacteria > Pseudomonadota > Gammaproteobacteria > Burkholderiales > Burkholderiaceae_C > Acidovorax. The sequence goes on along the minus strand of NZ_AP028672.1, from coordinate 5,451,851 downwards.
GGTCGGCGTGTTGGCTGGCACAAAGCGCCACGGGAAGGCGATAACGTGAGGCCATTGCCCAGGTCCACTCGAAAGGAAAGACCGCGATGCTTCACACCCACGTACCCGCCCCCTCCCCCGTACCCCCCTTCCCTCCCGTGGACACCCCGCCCCCCTGGACGCCCGAGCCACCCCAGGTCGATCCGCCAGCGCAGCCAGGCACACCCCCGGTGCAAGACCCGCCGCCCCACTTCTAGCTGGCGGTCGGCTTCGGCGATAGCAACTCAGGTCGGCCCGCACCGCGTGGCATCGGTGCTTCGAAGGGAGGGAGATGAACCTTCTTGCCGCTCAGGACGGCGGCGCGATCAGGATCGCGAAGGGCTGCGGCAGAGATGGACCGCGCGGCCTTTGGTGGGCGCAAAGTGCCAGACATGTCATGCGCCGTGCAGGCTGCTGGTATACAGGGATACGTCAAGAATCAAGACCAGCGGTGCCGCTTGCACTCAAGAGATAGCACCAGCGCGATGAAACACCACGCTTGGCGGTGCGGTTGACAGCAGACGGGAACAGCGGCCCAGGCGATGGCGGCATCGAACGATTCAATAGCCCATCTTGAAATACGCCACCGCCAGCACCGCCACCGTGGCAACCACTGCGGCAAGCCAGAAGACCCGGGTGTCGTACATGCCCAGTTCTGGATCCGTATCCACGAGAACGTGTTGCATGCGGGAAGAATTGGCTGGTGTGTTCATGGTGGTGACCCTTCTCTCTGGAGCCCCCAAGTTAACGCGGCGAAACATCTCGCCGTGTCAGACAAACGCCAATCTGCGTGCAGCCACCCGCCGATGGGTGTGCCCCAGTCGCCAAATCTCGCCACAAGGCGCCATGAGCCACGACATCAATCACCCTTCTTATATGGATGCCTCCGTGGCAAGCGCCTGTGGAGCATTGCACATATGCGATCACGAGTGATTGTGGCGCGGGCCGAGCCACTCACCCGTCGCCCCACAGACAGGCCGCAGGATTGCCCAGTTGCCTTTCAACCGCCATGCGGAATGGGTCAACGGCCTGGGGCCAGGACAGACAGGGCAAAGCTGGACGTGGCGCAGAAACAAAAAAGCCGCCCAGTGGGGGCGGCTTAATTTGATCAGGAACCCAAAAAAACAGGGTCCTCAAGAATCCCGAAAACCCGAAGTCTGGTTCACTTCAGAAGGAAACTTGGTAGGCGCGATTGGACTCGAACCAACGACCCCCACCATGTCAAGGTGGTGCTCTAACCAGCTGAGCTACGCGCCTGTCGTTGTTTAGACTACGATTATAGCCATAAAAATGAGGGGCTTGCCAAAAAACAGGCAACACTTCGCATAGAACTCACTGGCGCCCTTTGCATGCCTGTCCTGCAAGCCGCTCAACGGCGGCGTGCCGAGCGCACGCCCGGCACGCTGGCCACGATGCCGAGGACCTTGTTGAGGCGGCCTGAATCGGCGACCTCCACCGTGAAGGTCATCCACGCAGTGCCTTTCACCGACTGGGTCTGCACGCCGATCACATTGGTTTTTTCCCGGGCAAAGACTTCAGAGATGTCGCGCAACAGGCCCTGGCGGTCGGCGGCTTCCACGGCCACATCGACGGGATACACGGCTGCAACCGCCGCTGACTTTGGCGCGCCCCATTCCACCTCGATGACACGCTCGACGCTGCGCGCGGCCATCTCGCGAAAGTTGCTGCAATCGGCCCGGTGCACGCTGACCCCCTTGCCGCGCGTCACGAAGCCGCGAATCAAATCGGGCGGTGCCGGCTTGCAGCACTTGGCCAGCTGGGTCATCAGCGAGTCGATGCCGACGACCAGTACGCCGCCCTTCGGAGCGGCATTCGTGCGGGCCTTCTTGAGCAGCAGGTAGTCATCCGGCTGCATCACAGGCTCGGGCGGTCGCAGCACCGTTTCGATGTTGCGCAGCGAGAACTCGTCCTTGCCCACCACCTCAAACAAGGCGTCGGCGGACTTGAAACCCAGTTGCACCGCAAGGTCGTCCAGCTTGACGGCGGTCTTGCCCTCGCGCTGCAGCAGCTTCTCGACCGCCTCGCGGCCCCGCGCCACGGTTTCGTGTGTCGCCTGGGCGTTGAACCAGGCACGCACCTTGGCCTTGGCGCGATGGCTGGTGAGGTAGCCCAGCTCGGCATTGAGCCAGTCGCGCGAGGGGCGGCCCTCCTTGACAGTCGATATCTCCACGGTCTGCCCGTTTTGCAGCGGGGTGTTGAGTGGCACCATGGCGCCGTCCACCCGGGCCCCCCGGCAGCGGTGCCCGAGGCTGGTGTGCACGGCATATGCGAAGTCCACGGGCGTGGCGCCCTGCGGCAACTCCACCACGGCGGCATCGGGCGTCAGCACGTAGATGCGGTCCTCGAACAGCCCCCGATTGGGTACAGCACCCGACAGGTCGCGCTCCCATGCCAGCAGCTGGCGCAGCACCGCGATCTTGGCGTCGTATTCGCCCGAGGCAGAAACCCCCGCATAGCCCTTGCTCCCCGCCTCCTTGTAGGCCCAATGGGCGGCCACGCCGTGTTCGGCATGGTCATGCATGGCCTGGGTTCGGATCTGGATTTCGATGGGCTTGCCGTGGTCGTCGCGCACGATGGTGTGCAGCGACTGGTAGCCGTTGGGCTTGGGCTTGGCGATGTAGTCGTCAAACTCCTCCACGATGGGCTTGAACTGCTCGTGCACCCAGCTCAGGGCGGCGTAGCAATCCTTCACCGTGGGCACGACAACCCGCAGCGCACGGATGTCGAACACCTGGTCGAAGTTGAGCGACTTGCCGCGCATCTTCTTGACGATGCTGTAGATGTGCTTGGGGCGCCCCTGCACGCTGGCGCTGATGCTGCGCGCGCGCAGGTCAGCCTCGAGCCGCGCGCGCAGCTGCTCCATGTACACCTCGCGCTCGCCGCGTTTTTCGTCGAGCAGGCGCGCCACTTCCTTGTAGGTGTCGGGCTCCAGGAAACGAAAGGACAGGTCCTCCAGCTCCCACTTGACCTGCCAGATGCCCAGGCGATTGGCCAACGGCGCGAATACCTGCAGCGATTCGCGCGCCAGGCTGGGCGACACGGGGCGCTTGGCGGACGCATGAAAGCGCAGCGTCTGCAGGCGCGAGGCCAGGCGCAGCATCACCACGCGCAGGTCGCGCGAGAACGCGAGCAGCATCTTGCGCACGTTCTCCGTCTGGATGGCGGGGTCGTCCAGGTGCTCGGCGGCGCGGGCCTGCTGCTGCACGCGCATGAGCTTGGTGGTCTCCACCGCAAGCGCCGCGAAGTTCTCGCCAAAGGCCTTGGCAATGACCTCTTCGGGCTTGTTGAGGTGAATGCATGCGTGCACCAGGTAGCTGGCCGCCTGCATGGCCTCGGAGCCGCCTATTCCCTTGAGGATGGCGGCCACGGCATCGGCATGGGCCAGCGTGTTTTCGCCCGAGTCCAGGGTCTCGCCCGCCATCAGGGGCTCGGCAAAGGCGCGGGCGCGGGCCAGCGCGTTGACCTGCTCGGGCAGCGTGTGCGCAGTGGCTGCAATGAGCTGGGGGAGAACCTCGGCCTGGGGGGCGAGGGACGCCTGTGCGGGAGGGTAGGTTTTCATCCGGCCAAAGCACCTTCCGCCGCCAGCAGGAAACCGGTGACCGCAGCGACCTGGTCGGCCGCGACCAGAGTGGGCGCATGCCCCACGCCTTCGAACTCCACCAAGCGCGCACGGGGGCCTCGCTGCGCCATGGCCTGCGCGGTTTCGCGGGACAGCAGATCCGATTGCGCACCGCGCAGCAGCAGCGTGCGCGCGGCGATATGGTCGTACAGCTGCCAGAGCATGGCCTCCCCCGCCGCGGCGGACTCCTGCGTCAATGCCCGAAACGGCACCGCGATGGCAGGGTCGTAGTGCAGTGTGATGCCGCCCTCCGGCAGCGTGCGCACCATGTGGCGCGAAAGTTCCAGCCACTGTTGCGGCGTGTGCGGGCCAAAGCTCGTCGAAATGGCCCACATGGCATCCGCCGCCTGCTGCAGCGACTCGAACCGTGCCAGCTGTCCCAGATAGAGCCCGATGCGCTGCAGGGCTTCCCACTGGATGACCGGCCCCACGTCGTTGAGCACCAGGCGCCGCACGGGCACGGGCAGCGGCAGCCCTGGCTGCCCCGCGACGCCCATGCCGATGAGCCCTCCCATGCTGGTGCCCACCCAGTCGAGGGTGGCGATGGGGCCCTGCCCCTGCAACTGGGCCACCAGCGCGAGCATGTCGGCCGCGTACTGGGGGATCTGGTAGCCCATGGGATCGGCCAGCCAGTCGCTCTGGCCCCGCCCGACCACATCAGGACAGATGACGCGGGCATGCGCGCTCAGCGCACGCGCGAGGGTGTCGAAGTCCCGCCCCTGGCGCGAGAGGCCGTGCACGCAGAGCACCACGTGCGGATGTGCTGGATTGCCCGTGGCATTCCACTCCCAGTACGCCATGCGGTGGCGAGACTCGGCAACGGAGGCGTTACCAGAAGACACCCCGGTGGCCGCAGGGCCAGGGCACAGTACGTAGTTCAGCGTAGGTTCAATCATGGGGAGCGGAATCGAGGGGCAGCGCTTGATAATGCCGGGAAGGTCGGCACGGATCGCCGCACTGCGTCCATCCGCAGTCCCGGGTGTCTGCCGCGCTGCAAATCCCCGACCGCCGTGGCTGTCGCTGCGATTTGCGCCCTGCATCCATCCTGATCCGGGTGGCCGCGTGCCACGCAATCCGTGCCGCCCTTCCCTTGCGTTCATCGTAATTCATTCGGAGAGACTCTCATGCTGAAAGGCAAAACCGCCCTCGTCACCGGCTCGACCAGTGGCATTGGTCTTGGAATCGCAAAGGCACTGGCCCGCCAGGGCGCCAACATCGTGCTCAATGGCTTCGGAGACGTGGAAGGCCCGCGCGCCGAGGTGCTGGCCGCTGGCGAGGCCGCAGGTGTCCAGGTGGCCTACCACGGCGCCGACATGAGCCGTGTGGCCGACATCGAAGACATGATGAAGTACAGCACCGCGCAGTTCGGGCGCGTGGACATCCTCGTGAACAACGCCGGCATACAGCATGTGGCCAACGTGGAAGACTTCCCCGTGGAACGCTGGGACGCGGTGATCGCCATCAACCTCACGAGCGCCTTTCACACCTCGCGCCTGGCGCTGCCCGCCATGAAGGGCGCCAACTGGGGCCGCATCATCAACGTGGCATCGGTGCACGGCCTGGTGGGCTCGGCACAGAAGGCCGCCTACGTGGCAGCCAAGCACGGCATCGTGGGCCTGACCAAGGTGACCGCGCTGGAAAACGCCACCACCGGCGTGACCTGCAATGCCATCTGCCCCGGCTGGGTGCTGACGCCCCTGGTGCAAAAGCAGGTGGATGCCAAGGCAGCGGAACATGGCCTGTCCAACGAGGACGCCAAGAAGCTGCTGCTGGGCGAAAAAGAGCCCTCCATGCAGTTCACCACGCCGGAAGAGCTGGGCGAGCTGGCCGTGTTCTTCTGCTCCCCCGCCGCCAACAACGTGCGCGGGGTGGCCTGGAACATGGACGGCGGCTGGGCGGCGCAGTAAGGGGCTGGGCCCCCGGGGGCACGGGGCCACGGCCACATGCCCCCGGCAGATGCTCCATTTTCAACAGCAGGTGCCGCTGCTCAGCCCAGAACAGACGGCACTTTCAGGCGGGATTTGACTTTCAGCCTTGGTGCTGTGGCCGGGCCGGCCGGTCTCAACGCATCTGCACCGAGCCCGACACGTTGACGACCACCTGGGCCTTGCCCGCTTCCACCGGGACGGCGGAGTCCGCATAGGCCCCGCCCATCTTGGCCTCGGCGGCCATCATGCGCGGGCGGGGACCGGGCGCCATCTCATTGCTGTTCACCGCCACCTCGCGCAGGCTGTAGTTGCTGAAGCCAAACCCCTTGGCCAGCTCGGCCGCGCGGGCCTTGAACTGCTCGATGGCCTGGGTCTGGGCCTCATCCTCCACCTTGGCACGCGCCTCGCGCGACAGGCCGAATGCGACCTGGTGGATGGCCATGGTCTGGATCTTGCCCGCCGTGGTGGTGATGCGGGCGAAATCGCGGCCTTCCAGCACCAGTTCCGCGCGGCCCTGCCAGCCATTGATCTTGCCGTCCTTGTTGTAGCGCGGGAAAAGGCCGAACGGGCCCGTGCGCACATCCAGCTGGCCGGGCTGGGCATTGCGCTTGGCTTCGGCCAGCGCCGTGTCGAGCGCCTGCTTGAGCTGCGCCTGCACGGTGGCGGCATCCGCAGCCTCCTTGCTGGTGGCGAGGCTGAGCACCAGCAGATCCTGCTGCACTTCGACCGTGCCCGTGGCTGACAGCTGCACCACATTGCGCGGCTCCGCTGCAGGTGCATTCTGAGCAAATGCGGCTCCAGCGCAAGCCAGAAAAGCGCCTGCAGCTATCATTTTGGTAGTCATCTTCATGGCGGAAACATCCTTGGCATCAAAGCGCCGCCCTTCGTTGGGCAGCGCGGGGCACCACGATAACCGCGTGGCATCCCGCCCGTGATGAAGCCCCGCCGCGCACTGTGCGAAGCTGGGCAAAACTTGTAACAGTTGGTCAAACCCAAGGCCAAAACCCGAACTTCGGCGTTCCAAGTGGTCAGAATCGGCTCTGTTACAAATTGGACTTGGGATCAAGATGGCCACAACAACCAATCGCACCGACAAAGTTCTGGTGGTGGATGACGATGCACGAATCCGTGATCTGCTGCGCCGCTACCTCACCCAGGAAGGCTTTGAAGTCATGGTCGCCGAAGACGGCAAGGCACTCAACCGCCTGCTGTTGCGCGAGACCGTGGACATCATCGTGCTCGACCTGATGATGCCGGGCGAGGACGGCCTGTCCATCTGCCGCCGCCTGCGTGCGGCCAATGACCGCACACCCATCATCATGCTCACCGCCAAGGGCGAGGACGTGGACCGCATCGTGGGCCTGGAAGTGGGCGCCGACGACTACCTGGGCAAACCGTTCAACCCCCGCGAACTGCTCGCGCGCATCCACGCCGTGCTGCGCCGCCGCCCCGCGCAGGAAGCCCCCGGTGCGCCTTCGGGCGACAACGAGGTCGTGACCTTCGGCCCCTTTACCTTCGACCTGGGCACCCGCGCACTGCAGCGCAATGGCGAAGAGCTGCCCCTGACCACGGGCGAGTTCGCCATGCTCAAGGCCCTGGTACGCCACCCGCGCCAGCCGCTGTCGCGCGAAAAGCTGGCCTTGCTGGCACGCGGCCGCGAGTTCGAGCCCTTCGACCGCAGCCTGGACGTGCAAGTCTCGCGCCTGCGCAAGCTGGTGGAAGTGGACGCCGCCGCGCCGCGCTACATCCAGACCGTGTGGGGCGTGGGCTACGTTTTCGTGCCGGACGGAACGAGCTGACCCTTCCTTCTTTCTTGTATGCGCAAATCCGACGGCCATCCGAGGTCGAGATCACCATCGTTCCGGCAGTCCGTGACCGCTCCTTCCGACGCCACCAGCCCCGCCCCCCTCGAGTCCCTGAGACAGGCTCGGGAGCAACGGGCGCGCGTGGGCCTCAATCTCTTCTGGCGCACCTTCTTCCTGCTGGCGCTGCTCCTGGTGGGCAGCATCCTGGCATGGCTGCAGACACTGAGAGCGCTGGAGTTTGAACCGCGCACGCTGCACACCGCGCAGCAGATCGCCTCGCTGGTGAACCTGAGCCGCGCCGCGCTCGTGCACTCCGATGCCATCGCCCGCGTGTCGCTCATCAAGACCATGGCCGATCAGGAAGGCGTGCGCATCCTGCCGCGCGAGCCGCGCGACAAATTCGAACTGCTGGAGGGCACGGCCCTGGGCAACCGCCTGACCGACGAGCTCACCCAGCGCCTGGGCCCCGACACCATCGTGGCGCAAAACGTGAATGGAGAAACAGGCCTGTGGGTCGGCTTCAACATCAACGGCGACCCCAACTGGCTACTGATGGACCGCTCGCGCTTCAGCCCGGCGGGCGGCCGCACCTGGCTGATCTGGCTGATCACGGCGGGGGCGCTGTCACTGGCGGGCGCCGCGGCCATTGCACGGCTGATCAATCGGCCGCTCAAGCAGCTGTCGTACGCCGCCAACCGCGTCAAGGACGGCGATTTCGCGGCCAGCCACCTGGATGAAGAGGTGGTGACCAGTGAAATCCGCGAGGTGAACATCGGCTTCAACCGCATGGCGCAGAAGCTCGCCAAGCTGGAGCAGGACCGCGCCGTGATGCTGGCCGGCATCTCGCACGACCTGCGCACGCCGCTGGCGCGCCTGCGGCTCGAAACCGAGATGAGCGTGAACGATGAAGTCGCGCGCGAGCACATGGTGGCCGACATCGTGCAGCTCGACGCCACCATCGACAAGTTCCTCGACTACGCGCGGCCTGACCACGTGACGCTGACACCCGTCAACCTGCATGCGGTGGTCTCGTCCTGCGTGTACGCCGTGCAGGACCACCGCGAACTCCAGATCACCATGTCGGTGCCCGAAGACCTGAACGTGCTGGCTGATGAAGTGGAACTGGCGCGCGTGATCTCCAACCTGCTGGAGAACGCCCGGCGCTATGGCAAGACCGAGGACACCGGCATCACCAGCGTGGACATCGTCGCGAAAGGCCGGGAGAACTGGGTGCTGGTCAAACTGCGCGACCATGGCCCGGGCGTGCCGCCCGAGCAGCTGTCCAACCTGACCAAACCCTTCTTCCGGGGGGATTCCGCCCGCACGGCCGCCGCCGGTGCGGGGCTGGGGCTGTCCATCGTCGACAAGACGGTGCAGCGCATGGGCGGCATCTTCGCGCTGGCCAATTCCAGCACGGGCGGTCTGGTGGCCCACCTGCAGTTGCAGCGTGCCACCGACCTGCCCGACGGCGCCGACCCCAAGCAGCGCCTGCAGCGGCCGTCCATCAAGCGCCAGCTGCCAAGACGCCGGGCGGAAGACAAGACCGCCTGACTCAAGCATCCGCTCCCCGGGCCGCAGGCCCGTTCAGCGCACCATGCAGGGCGATTTGTTGTTGAACTTCCAGCCGGGGATCAGGTACTGCATGGCGATCGCATCGTCACGCGCGCCCAGCCCATGCTGCAGGTACAGGCGGTGGGCGCGCTCCACCTCCTCCATGTCCAGCTCCACGCCCAAGCCGGGCTTGGTGGGCAACTGGATGAAGCCGTCCTTGATCTGGAAAGGCTCCTTCGTCAGCCGCTCACCGTCCTGCCAGATCCAGTGCGTGTCGATGGCCGTCACGCGCCCCGGTGCGGCGGCGCCCACGTGGGTGAACATGGCCAGCGACACGTCGAAATGGTTGTTGGAATGCGAGCCCCAGGTCAGGCCGAAGGCTTGGCACATCTGCGCCACGCGCACCGAGCCGGCCATGGTCCAGAAATGCGGGTCGGCCAGGGGGATGTCCACCGACTGCAGGGCCAGGCTGTGCGCCATTTCGCGCCAGTCGGTGGCCACCATGTTGGTGGCGGTGGGCAGGCCCGTGGCGCGGCGAAACTCGGCCATCACCTCGCGGCCCGAGAACACGCCTTCGGCACCGCAGGGGTCCTCGGCATAGGCCATCACGCCGTGCAGGTCGCGCGTGATGCGGACCGCATCTTTCAGCAGCCAGCCGCCGTTGGGGTCCAGCGTCACACGCGCCTCGGGAAAGCGCTCGTGCAGCGCGCGGATGGCCTCGACCTCTTCCTCGCCGCGCAGCACGCCGCCCTTGAGCTTGAAGTCGGCAAAGCCGTAGCGCTCGTACGCGACCTCGGCCAGGCGCACGATGCCGTCGGCCGTCATGGCCTTCTCGTTGCGCAGGCGGAACCAGTCGTTGTCGGCACCGGGCTCGGTGCGGTAGGCCAGGTCGGTCTTTGCGCGGTCGCCCACGTAGAACAGGTAGCCCAGCATCTGCACCGCCTCGCGCTGCACGCCATCGCCCAGCAGCGCGGCCACGGGCACGTTCAGGTGCTGGCCCAAGAGGTCCAGGAAGGCCGACTCCACCGCCGTCACAGCGTGGATGGTGATGCGCAAATCGAAGGTCTGCAGGCCGCGCCCGCCCGCATCGCGGTCGGCGAACCGGGCGCGCATGGCGTTGAGTACCGCGTTGTGGTGGCCGATGGGCCGGCCCACGATCAATGGCCGTGCGTCCTCGATGGTCTGGCGGATCTTCTCGCCGCCGGGCACCTCGCCCACCCCGGTGTTGCCCGCGCTGTCGCGCAGGATGATCAGGTTGCGCGTGAAGAACGGGCCGTGCGCGCCGCTCAGGTTCATGAGCATGCTGTCGTGGCCCGCCACGGGCACCACGCGCAGCTCGGTGACGACGGGGGTGCTGGCGGCGGAGGGGATGGATGGGGTGGTCATGGTGGTCCGGAAGCGAAGATGAGGCGCCCGAAGGCGCCTCGGGGTAAATCTCAATCAGCAGTGATTTTTCGGGTTTCGATGACCGTCTTCCAGCGCGCGAATTCGCGTGCCTGGTAGGCGGTGAAAGCCTCGGGCGTGCTGGCCACGATCTCCAGGCCCTGGTCGAGCATGCGCTTCTTCACGGCGGGGTCGTTCATGGCGGCGATGGCGGCATCCGAAAGCTTCTTCTTGAGCGCGGGTGGCAGGCCCTTGGGCGCGGCCATGCCCTGCCACGAGTACACCTCGGCACCGGCCACGCCGGCCTCGGCCAGGGTGGGCACGTCGGGCAGCACGAGGCTGCGCTTGTCGCCGGTGACGGCAATCGCATGCAGCTTGCCGCCGCGGATGTGCTGCAGCACGGCGTTCACGTTCTGGAACGAGAACTCCACCTGCCCGCCCAGCAGGTCGTTGATGGCCGGCGCGCCGCCCTTGTAGGGGATGTGCAGGCCTTCGGTGCCACTCTGCTGCCAGAACACTTCGGCCGAGAGGTGGTCCGACGAGCCGTTGCCCGAGCTCGCAAAGCTCACCTTGCCGGGGTTGGCCTTGAGCTGGGCGATCACCTCCTTCACGGTGCGTGCCTTTTGCGCCGGCGAGGCCACCAGCACATTGGGCGCCTGCACGGGCACGGTGATGTAGTCGAAATCCTTGAGCGCGTCGTACGGCACGCTCTTGAGCAGGTGCGGCGCCACCACGAAGGCGCCCAGGGACGACACCAGCAACGTGTAGCCATCGGGCGCGGCGCGTTTGACGGCACCCGCACCCAGCGTGCCCGTGGCACCGGGGCGGTTGTCCACCACGAAGTTCTGGCCCAGCTTGTCGCCCATGTGCTGGGCCATGGCGCGCGCCACCATGTCGGTGGAGCCGCCCGCCGGAAACGGCACAACGATGGTGACGGGCTTTTCGGGCCAGGGCGTGGCGGCCGTCTGGGCCGATGCGGAAAACGCCAGGGTGCAGGCGCTGGCCACGAGCAGCAGTTGATTGACGAACATGAGGGATGTCTCCTGAGGTGGTGGTGGTGGTCGGCGGCCCTCTGCGGGGTCTTGGGTTGAAGGGTTGGCGTGGGACAGGGGGGCGCGCTTACTGCGGGCCGAGCTTGTCGATGAGCGCCTTGAGCTCTTCCATCTCGCTGGGCTTCAAGTCCGTCAGCGGCGCGCGCACCGGCCCACCGTCATGGCCCACGATCCTGGCGCCCGCCTTGATGATGCTCACGCCATAGCCTTCCACCCGGTTGCGGATGGCCAGGTAGGGCATGAAGAACTCCTTGAGCAGCCTGTGCTGCGTGGCCGTGTCGTCGGCCGCCACGGCCTTGTAGAAGTCCATCGCCGTCTTGGGAATGAAGTTGAACACTGCGGACGAATACACCGGCGTGCCCAGCGCCTTGTAGGCCGCCGCATACACCTCGGCCGTGGGCAGGCCGCCCAGGTAGGAGAAGCGGTCACCCATCTTCATGAAGATGGAAGACATGGTCTCGATGTTGCCCACGCCGTCCTTGAAGCCGATCAGGTTGGGGCAGCGGTCGGCCAGGATGGCCAGGGAATCGGCAGTCAGCTTGGTGCGGTCGCGGTTGTAGACGATCACGCCGAACTTCACGCTGTTGCACACGGCGGCCACATGCTCGATCAGGCCCTCCTGGCCGGCTTCGGTCAGGTAGTGGGGCAGCAGCAGGATGCCGTGGGCGCCCAGGCGCTCGGCCTCCTGGGCATGGGCGATGGCGGTGCGGGTGGGGCCGCCGGCGCCGGCAATGATGGGCACCTTGCCGCGGCAGGTGTCCACGGCGGTCTTGATGACCTGGCCATACTCGGGGCCCGAGAGCGAGAAATACTCGCCCGTGCCGCCGGCGGCGAACAAGGCGCTGGCGCCGTAGGGGGCCAGCCACTCCAGGCGCTCGATGTAGGTCCTGGGGCGGAATTCACCCTGCTCGTCGAAGTCCGTGATGGGGAAGGACAGCAGGCCGGAGCCCATGATGGATTTTAGGTCTTGCGGGGTCATGGATGGTGGTATCAGGTCTGGTGGGTGGTCAGGGCGTATCAACAGGTCGTACAAGCGGCTTGCAGCACGCTGCCTTCAGCGGTTTCAAGCAGTGTTCAAGGGGGCGAGCCGCCTTTCAGACCGACCAAAGCGGCTTGAAAACCCGCTTCAGACCATGCCTGAACGGCAGCAACGCACGAATGTTAACGTTAACATTTCCACAAACTATAGGAAAAACCCTTTGTTATGCGACATCTTGGGAAATTGCGGAAGGGGTGTGGGCTGACCGGAGCCGGCCCGAACGGCCCCTTCGATGCCCCGAGGACGCCGGGTACGAGACCGTTGTGCCGACGGCGTGACCCCTTCTCGGCTACCGCACCGCAGGCGCGGCCGCAAACACCTCGATGGTTTCGAGCGCCGAGACCGGGCGGCCGGCCTTGCCATCGCCCGCTACCACCAGCCGCGCCATACCGCGTGCCAGTGGCTGGCCGTCCAGCCGACAGGCGATCAGCACGCGCTGGTTGTCCAGCGACACCAGGGCTGGTAGCCGTCGGCCCCGGTGGCTACCAGGTACACGCCCTGCACGTTGGCACCGCCGGCGCTCTCGGCCTCGACGCCGGCCACGCTACTCAGCAACACCCACCGGTCCGCGCCCATGCAGCGGCCCAGGTAGCGCAGCATGTACCAGCCCGAGAGCGGTGGCGGCCAGCACAGCCTTCATCAACAGGGCATTCCAGCGGGGCATGGGGCTTTCCGGTAGTGCTTGGGCAATGGGTCATTCTGGCACCATGGGCCGGGCCAGCCCCACCACCCTCACACCTGCTTGCACATACCGCACCACCCCGTCCTCTGGCTGGTTTCGCCGCACGTCAACTGGCATCTGCACTGTTGCGCAAGGCCTCCAGGCGCCGTGCCAGCAACTCCATGCGGTCGCCGCCCCAGAACAGCTCGCCCTGGCAGACGAACGATGGCGCGCCAAACACGCCCAGCGCTTCGGCCCTGCCCACAGCCATCGCAAAGTCACTCTGTGCGCATTGCTGCAGGTAGCCGCGCCAGTCGCCCGCGCTGAGCCCAGCACCCACCAGGGCCGACTCCACCTGCTCGGGTGACTCGAGGTCGAACTCGCGGCGCCAGAACGCGGCCAGCAGCGGATCGCAGAACTCCCACAGCCTTTGCCGCGACCGCGCGAACAGCAGGGCCTGGCTGGCCAGTGTCGCGTCCCACAGCTTGGTGGTGGCGCGGATGGTGAGGCCTTGCGGCTGAGCCAGGCGCCGGCAGTCCATGTACAGGTACTTGAGCTTGGCCACGTCGCGCGGGGAGCGCTCGCTCACCTCGCCGCCATAAGCCGATTGAAAGTCCGTGATGTATGGCCACCAGTCGAAGCGCAGCCCGCTGCGCTGCTCCAGATCGCGCGCCTGCCGCAGCGCCAGGTACGAGTACGGGCTGCACAGATCGATGAAGGCATCCACGCCTGCCGTGCTGCTGTGGTCCGGCATGCCCGGTTACCCGCGCTCGAAGAGGTTGTGCCTGGCGTCGCTGGACGTGGTCACATCCACCCAGCTCCCGCGCAACAGGTCCATCGCTCGCCCCACGGCGGGCCGGCTGCGCACACGGCCATACCAGGCCTGCACGCGCGGAAAATCGTCCAGCGCAACGCCCGTCATCTTGTGGATGCGCACCCACGGAAAACAGGCGATGTCGGCGAGGGAATAGGCGCCGCCAATGTACTCGCGGCCTTCGAGCCGCTCATCGAGTACCTTGAGCAGCCGCCGCGTCTCGTTCTGGTAGCGCCCGATGCCGTAGGGAATCGGCTCTGGCGCATAGCGAAAGAAATGCTGCGCCTGCCCCATCATCGGCCCGAGCCCGCCCACCTGCCAGAAAAGCCACTGCAGCACATCGCTTCGTGCACGCAGTTCGGCGGGCACGAAGCGCTGCGCCTTGTCCGCCAGGTACAGCAGGATGGCGCCGGTCTCGAACACCGTGAAGGGCCCGCCCCCATCGGCCGGGGCATGGTCGACGATGGCCGGGATCTTGCCATTGGGGTTGATGGCACGGTAGGCCGGCTGGTGCTGGTCGCCCTGGGTGATATTGATGGGCACCAGGCGGTAGGGAACGCCTAGCTCCTCCACCAGGATGTGCACCTTGTGCCCGTTGGGTGCGGGCCAGCTGTAGAGGTCGATCATGGATACCCCTGTGCTTCAACGCTTGCGCATGATCTCTTGCCGGCGGCGGTCCTGCGCACGGCGGTTGCCCGCGTCGCCCATGCCGGCAGGCAGGTAGTCGTCCAGGGCCACGGTGCGCTCCTCGATCTGGCGCATCACGCTGTCGTGCAGCGCCTTCTTGGACATCGCGTAGGCGGTGTTGCAGTCGGGCGTGATGCACTTCGCATAGCCGATGGCCGTGGCCAGCAGTTGCTCGGGCTCCACCACCTCGTGGAAGAAACCCAGTCGCTCGGCCTCTTCCAGTGTGTAGAGCTTGCCGCGCAGCGTGGCGAGCGCGCCCACCTGGTCGCCCAGGGCGTATTTGATGATCTCCACGTAGGCCGCCGGCATGGGGATGCCGATGGGCACTTCGTTCAGGCCGAACTTGGCGGGTTTGCGCGCCGCCACGCGGAAGTCGCAGTCCAGCGCCGTGATCAGCCCGCCCGCGATGGCATGGCCGTTGACCGCCGCTACCGTGGGCCGGGAGTACTCGAAGATCCGCAGATTGGTCTCGCGGTAGGCCTTGTACCACTCGCGGACGGCATCCTTGCTGCCGCTGCCGAAGATGCCGAAGCTGTAGTCGAAATCGATCCCGGCCGAGAACGCGTCGCCCTGCCCCGTGAGCACCACCGGCAGTTCACAGAACTCGCGTTCGAGCCGGTCGAAGGCATCGTGCAGGTCGGCAAAAAAAAGCGCGTTCTGCACGTTGACCTTGTTGGTGTTCATGCGGACGACGGCGCAGCCGTCCACCGCCTCGATATGCCATGCCATGGGTGTCTCCTTCGTGGGTCTGCAAAAGCTTGCTGATTGCCAGCTTCATGCTAGCCACAAGGGCTCGGCCATGTTGTCTTTGCAACGACAACGCACGCGGCGGTTCCGGGCTACAAACCTGCCAACGAACCCAGCCTGAAAGCGAGCCCCATGCCGCGTGCCCACATCGTCTATACCCACCCCGAACCTCGTTCTTTCGTCGCGGCCATGCGCGACACCACCCAGGCGGCATTGGCCAACGCAGGCTGGCAAACCAGCGCGACCGACCTGCATGCGGCGGGCTTTGGCGCCGTGGCCAGTGCCACGGATTTCGGCGAACGGGCAAGCCCCGGACACCTGGTGTACCCGCTGGAGCAGCGGCACGCGTGGGAGCATGGCAGCCTCGCCCCCGAGATCGAGAACGAGGTCCGGGCAGTGGTAGACGCAGACCTGCTGGTGCTCGTCTTCCCGGTGTTCTGGTTCTCGGTGCCGGCGCAGATGAAGGGCTGGATAGACCGGGTGTTCCTGTCCGGCGTGTTCTACGGGGGACGGCGGGTGTACGACCGGGGTGGCATGGTGGGCAAACATGCGCTGGTGGTGGCTGCCCTGGGCGGGCGCGAGCACATGTTCGGCACCGGCGCCCTGCACGGCGAGCTCACTGGAATGATGCGCCACCTGCTGCAGGGCACGCTGGGGTATGCGGGGTTCTCCGTCTACGAACCCTTCTTTGCGCACCACGTGCCTTATGTGGACGATGCCACGCGGGCCGGCATGCTCATGCGCCTGTGGAACGAACTCCAGGCCCTGGGCACCCGGCCTGTGCTGTCCATGCCCAGCCTGCAAGGCTTCGACGACCATTTCAACCCAACCAGCACCACGCCGGGGAGCACCACCAATGCCTGAAATCATCGATGCCTGGATGCAATTGCCGAACCGGCCTTACCTGCTGGACTCCATGTTCGATTCATTGCGCCGCTGGCCCACCCACTGGCGCTCCCTGGCGCAGGAAAACCCCGGCATCACGCACGATGAAGCGCTGGCGACCTTCCGCGCCCAGGGCGTCCAGCGCGTCCTGGCCAGCGCCTGGTGGGGGCCTGCCGGGCCGATGATCACCAACGACGAGGTGGCAGCGGCCACGCAGGCGCATCCCGGCCAGGTGGTGGGCATCGCCTCGGTCGATCTCCACCGGCCCATGGACGCCGTGCGCGAGTTGCGCCGCTGCGTGCGGCAGTTCGGCTTCAAGGGCGTGCGCGTGCTGCCCTGGCTCTGGGGCCTGCCGCCCGACGATCGCCGCTACTACCCACTGTATGCCGAATGCGTGGAACTGGACGTCACCTTCTGCCTGCAGGTCGGGCATGCAGGCCCCATGCGCCCTTCCGAGCCGGGCCGGCCGATGCCGTACCTGGACCACGTGGCACATGAATTCCCGGACCTGCGCATCGTGGGCGGACACATCGGTTTCCCATGGGTGAACGAGATGGTCTCGCTGATGATGAAACATCCCAACGTCTATGTGGACACATCGGCCTACAAGGCCTCGCGCTTCCCGCCAGAACTGGTCGCCTACCTGCGCGGCCCGGGCCGGCACAAGGTGCTGTTCGGCACCAACTACCCCATGCTCACACCGGCAGAATGCCTGGCTGGGCTCGATGCCCTGGGCCTGGACGCAGAGACGAGAGCCCTGTACCTGGCGGGCAACGCGCGCCGCGCGTTCAAGCTATCCCCCTGACCGATACTGCAAGCTCTGACCACCCAGGGACTCAAGCCATGCCTTCTCGCACCCCATCGAGCCCGCTTGAAACGCCCGTGCCCTCACGCGGGAAAAGGGCAGCACATGCCCCCGCAGGCACCGGCCTGGTGGACTTCCTGGAGTCGTCGGCCTGGTACCGCGTGCTGTCGCCCGAGTTGCAAGCCGTGGTCCTGCGCACCGCGAGCGAGCGGATCACCGTCCCCGGCGAGCTGGTGGCCCACCGGGGGCAACCCTGCACCCACTGGTACGGGCTGGTGCGCGGCTTCCTGCAGATGTACGTGGTGGCGTCGGACGGTGCCGAAACCACGCTGTATTGTTTGCGCGAGGGCGAATGGGGCGGCGAGGGCTCGCTGCTCAAGAAGGAACTGCGCCAGTACGACCTGCGCTCGCTCACGCCGGCCCACCTGTGCCTGGTGCCGGTGGAGACCTTCGAGACGCTGCGCCAGTCGTCCATCGCGTTCAACCATGTGATCTGCGACATCATGAACGCGCGCATGGGGGTGTTCGTGGGCATGCTGGAGGCATCGCGCCTGCGCGGGCCCGAGACGCGGGTGGCCCGGGCCCTTCTGATGCTGGCCGACAGCCAGGGCGAGGCGGTGCAGGAGCTGCTGATCTCGCAGCAGGAACTGGCCCTGATCTGCGGGCTCTCGCGCCAGCGGGTGAACGTGGCGCTCAGCGTGTTCAAGCCCCGGGGCATCGTGCGCATCGAGCCCAACAAGGGCTCGCTGATCGTGCATGTGCCGCTGCTGCGCGACCATGTGACGGGCATCGCCTGAACCTTCGGGCCGGCCCCATTGGCGCGGAGCGTGATCTCCCGCAGAATCCGGCGGTGCCTGTTTCCACGCCACCATGACCGCAGATCCCCTCGACCTCTTCCTTGCCCAGTCGCCCTGGATGTCCGCCCTCACCGCCGAGGAGGCCGCGCGCGTGCGCCGGGCGATCACGGTGCGCAGCTACCCTGCGGGCGGCGCGGTGTTCTCGAAGGGCACGCCCACCGCGCATTGGGCCGGGGTGATGGAAGGCATGCTCAAGCTGGACAACATCACCGCCGAAGGCCGCACCAGCACTTTCGCGGGCGTGCCCTCGGGCGCCTGGTTTGGCGAGGGCTCGGTGCTCAAGGACGAGCCCCGTCCCTACGCCGTGACGGCGCTGACCGACAGCGTGGTGGCCCTGCTGCCGCGCAGCGAGTTCCTGCGGCTGCTGCAAGAGAGCCACCCTTTTGCGCTGTGGCTGATCGGGCAGCTCAACGCGCGCCTGGCGCACTACGTGGCGCAGGTGCAGACCGACCGGCTGGGCGACACCACGGCGCAGGTGGCCTACAGCCTGTCCGGCCTGTTCAACGACGCGCTGTTCCCCAACACCGCGCGGCGCATCACGCTGTCGCAGGAGGAACTGGGGCGCCTGTCCGGCGTGTCGCGCCAGGTGGCCAACCGGGCATTGCAGGAACTGCAGGACCGGGGTGCGATCCGCCTGGGCTATGGCTCGATCGAGGTGATCGACCTGCAGGTGCTGCAGTCGATTGCCCGCGAAGGCTGAACGCTCAGCCTGCGGGCTCTGCCTGAATCTGTGCCAGCTTGGTGATGGCCTCGCGGCTGCCCGCGATCTCGCGCAGGCGGAACTTCTGGATCTTGCCGGTGGCGGTCTTGGGCAAGACCTCGAACACGACCTGGCGCGGGCACTTGAAGCGCGCCAGATGGCTGCGGCAGAACTCGATCAGCTCCTCGGCACTGACGCTGCCTGCGGCATCGGGCTTGAGCTCCACGAAGGCGCAGGGCACCTCGCCCCAGCGTTCGTCGGGCTGGGCCACCACGGCGGCCAGCAGCACGGCGGGGTGGCGGTGCAGCACGTCTTCCACCTCCACCGAGGAGATGTTCTCGCCGCCCGAGATGATCACGTCCTTGGAGCGGTCGGTGATCTGCACATAGCCGTCGGGGTGCAGCACCGCGATGTCGCCGGTGTGGAACCAGCCGCCGGCAAAGGCCTTGGCCGTGGCGCCGGGGTTCTTGAGGTAGCCCTTCATCACAGTATTGCCGCGCAGCATGATTTCGCCAGCCGTCACGCCATCGGCCGGCACGGGCTCCAGCGTGTCGGGGTCGAGCACGCGCAGGTGCTCCAGCGCCGCGGCGCGCACACCCTGCCGCGCCTGCAGCCGGGCACGCCCGGCTTCGGGCAGGGCCGCCCACCCGGGCTGGCGCACGCAGCTCACCGGCGTGCCCGAGACTTCGGTGATGCCGTACACATGGTCCACGTCGAAGCCCATCGCGGCGATGGCCTGCAGGATGGCGGCGGGCGGCGGCGAGCCCGCCGTGAGCACGCGCACCGGGCGCGGCAGCGCGATGCGCTCGTGCGCCGGTGCATTCGCCAGCATGGCCAGCACGGTGGGCGCGGCACAGAAATGGTCCACACCGTGCTCGGCAATGGCCTCGAAGATGGCCTTGGCCGTGACCTTGCGCAGGCACACATGCGTGCCCGCCGCGGCCGTGACGGCCCAGGTGAAGCACCAGCCGTTGGCGTGGAACATGGGCAGCGTCCACAGATACACCGGGCGGCGCGGCATCGCCCAGTCGGTCATTTGCAACAGGCTCATGAGGTAGGCCCCGCGGTGGCTGGGCACCACGCCCTTGGGGTCGCCGGTGGTGCCCGAGGTGTAGTTCAGTGCGATCGGGTCCCACTCGTCCTCGGGCCACAGGCCTTCGAAGGCCGGATCACCCTCGGCCAGCAGGGCTTCGTAGTCGAGCTCGCCCAGGGCCGGCTGCGCGGGCAGGCCCGCATCGTGGATGGTGATCACCAGCGGCGGCTGCGCCAGGCCCTCGACGGCCTGGGCCGCTAGCGCCGAAAATTCGCTGTCCACCAGCAGCACGCGCGCCTCGCCGTGGCGCAGGATGAAGCGGATGGCCTCGGCGTCGAGCCGGCAGTTGACGGCGTTGATGACCGCACCGCACAGGGGGATGCCCAGGTGCGCCTCCAGCATCGCGGGCGTGTTGGGCGCCAGGATGGCCACGGTGTCGCCGCGCTGCACGCCGCGTTGTGCCAGTGCGCTGGCCAAGCGGTAGGCGCGCTCGCGCGTCTGCGCCCAGGTCTGCGTGGTGCCGCCATGCACCACGGCGATGCCTTCGGGATGCACCTGCGCGCTGCGGTCCAGAAAGCCCAGCGGCGTGAGCGGCAGGTGGTTGGCGGGGGTGCGTTCCAGGCCGTGCTGGTAGGGGCTGTGGTGGGCTGCTTGGCTCATGCTGGTCTCCTGTTTTGCGCGTTCATGGGTGGTAGGTGGTGAACGACTCGACGCTCTCGCGCTCCGTCACCAGCGTGTTCTCGATGCCCGCCGGGTCGGCGTGGCCCAGGCTCATGCCGCAGACCACCATCTCGGTATCGGGGATGCCCAGCTCGGCGGCAATGACCCGGTGGAACCTGGTGAACGCCACCTGCGGGCAGGTGTCGAGCCCGCGCGCGCGGGCCGCCACCATCACGCTCTGCAGGAACATGCCGTAGTCCATCAGGCTGCCGGCCTGCATCACCCGGTTCACCGTGAAGATCAGCCCCACGGGCGCATCGAAGAAGCGGTAGTTGCGGCCGTGCTGGGCGTGCATGCGCGCCTTGTCGCCCCGGGCGATGCCGAGCAGGCCATACAGGTCCCATCCCACCTTGCGGCGCCGGTTGACATAGGGCGATACCCATTCGAGCGGGTAGTAGTGGTAGGGCTCGGTGAGGGTCGCAGCCTCATCCTCATCGTTGTCCACGGCGGCGATGGCGGTGCTCAGCCGCCCCTTCGCGGCCCCCGTGAGCACGTGCACGCGCCAGGGCTGCGTGTTCATGCCCGAGGCCGCATGGCGCGCCACGTCGAGGATGGAATGCACCTCTTCGCGGGAGACCGGCGTGGGCAGGAATGCGCGGATGCTGCGCCGCGAGACGATGGCCCAGTCCACCGCCTGCCGCAGCTCTGGTAGGGAGGTGGGGGCGGCGGAAACCCGGCTTGCCGCTGGCGCGGCTGGGGATGTGCATAGGGGCGAACAGGTCATGGCGGCATGCTAGGCATGGACGCCGTCCGTGACTGTCGATGCAATGACATTTGGCCGCCTCCGCCTGCCATCCGCCGCGACGGGTCTCAGAACCGGCTCAGTCTCTTTTTGGAGGTCGCATCGGAGGGCAATCGGGATGAGTGGGCGCGTCGGGTGCGCCGCGTGGGCTCATGTCCATGCAGGCAGCCTGGGCGTCCAATCGCCCGATTTCACTCCAAACAGAAGGGCAACAGCCTTGCCGGGCGGTCTGCGGCGTTGCGGCGCTTGCCGATAACACGGGCCGTCGGCTGCGCACCGCGCCTGGCATCCCATCCCGGCAAAGCACTTGTGCGACTCCCCAAGGAGACTGAGCAGGTTCTTATAGACTTCCCCGCATGCCAGCCTCCCCGCCCTCCCCCTCCCTTGCGCCCGCCACCCGCGACCGTCCTTCGGTCACGCTGCGCGAGGTGGCCGAGCGGGCCGGGGTCTCGATGATCACCGTCTCGCGCGCCATCAACACACCGCACCAGGTGTCGGAGGCGACGCGGGTGCGCGTACAGGAGGCCGTCTCCAGCATGGGCTACGTGCCCAACCTGGTCGCCGGGGGACTGCGATCGGCGCGCAGCCATGTGGTCACCGCGCTGGTGCCCACGCTCACGGGGCCGCTGTTCGGCGAGATGGTGCAGGCGCTCACCGATGCGCTGGAGCTGCGAGGGTTCCAGGTGATGGTGGGCCAGGTCGGCTATGCACACTCGCGCGAGGACGAGCTGCTCCGCGCCATCGTCGGCCGGCGCCCGGACGGCATCGTGGTCACCGGCATCATGCATTCGCCCGAAGGGCGCCGCATGCTCATGGCATCGGGCATCCCCATCGTGGAGACCTGGGATTTCACCTCCACGCCCATCGACATGCTGGTGGGGCTGCGGCACGAACAGCTGGGCGCTGCCGTGTGCGAGCATCTGTACTCCAGAGGCCGGCGCCGCCTGGCACTGCTCAGTGGCGGCGACGAGCGCGCCGCACGCCGCGCACGGGGCTTCGAAGCCGCTGCCGAGCGCCTGGGCCTGCGCGCGCCTGCCGTGCGTCTGGGCAAGTCACCCACCACGCATGCCGATGGGCGCGACGGCCTGGCCGCGCTGCTCGCCGGGCACCCCGACATCGACGCCGTGTTCTGCAGCTCCGACATGCTGGCCCTGGGCGTGCTGACCGAAGCCCGCGTGCGCGGCATGTCCGTGCCGGAACAACTGGCCGTGATGGGTTTTGGCGACATCGATTTCGCGCAGACCGTGAGCCCCAGCCTCTCCACCGTGCGCATCGACGGCACGCGCATGGGCCAGACGGCTGCCCGACTGATCGCCGACCGCGCCGAGGGCCGCCCCGTGGCCGAACCGGTGGTGGACATCGGCTTCGCGATCATCGGGCGCGAAAGCGCCTGACGAAGCGCGCCCCAGGACGCGCTGCCGCCGCAGAGGGTCAGGCCTTGAAAATCAGGGCGGTGGCCCGTGCCTCCATCGCCAGGCCTTGCCCCACGGGCCCCAGGCGCTCGGCGGTCTTGGCTTTCACGTTGACCTGGCCGGGGTCGACCCCCAGGGCCTTCGCAATGCACTGGCACATGCCGGGAATGTGGGCCGCCAGGCGAGGCGCCTGGGCCACCACCGTGCTGTCCACATTGCCGATGGCGTAGCCCGCGGCGCGCACGCGGCGCGCGGCCTCGGCCAGCAGCACGGCCGAATCGGCGCCCCGGAACTGCGCATCGGTATCGGGAAAATGGCGGCCGATGTCCCCCAGGCCCGCGGCCCCCAGGATCGCATCGGTAATGGCGTGCAGCAGCACGTCGGCATCGGAATGGCCCAGCAGGCCCAGGGTGTGCTCGATGGTCACCCCGCCAATCACCAGCGGCCGCCCGGGCACCAGTGCGTGCACATCCCAGCCTTCTCCAATCCTGAAGTTCATCTGTTCGTTCGCCTTCTGCCCGCCAGGGGCTCATGGTCGTCCTGCCCTTGCGCGGGCAGGCTCAGAAAATCGTCTTGCGCCCCGTCTCGGTCGCCCCCTGCCCGCGTTCGCCACCAAAGCGGGCCAGCGTGGTGCCATGGCCGCGCTGCGCCAGCACGGCCTCGGCCAGCGCGAAATCGTCGGGGTAGGTGACCTTGAAGTTCTGCGCGCCGCCGGGCACCAGGCGCGGGTGCAGGCCCATGGCTTCCATGGCGCTGGCCTCGTCGGTCACGTTCGATCCCACCTTGTCGAGCGCGTCCATCAGGGGGCCTATGCGGAACATCTGCGGCGTCTGCGCCAGCCACTTGTTGCTGCGGTCCACGGTGGAGGCCACGCGCACGCCCCCGGGGCCGTCGATCGAGGTCTTGAGCGTGTCGGCCAGCTGGTGTGCGAGCAGGCCGCCCACGCTGTCCTGCGCGCACACATCGATCAGGTGGTCGATCTGCGCCGTGGTGACCAGGCAGCGCGCCGCATCGTGCACCAGCACCCAGTCATCCCGCTGCGCGCCCCGCGCGAGCAGCACCCGCAGGCCGCCCAGCACCGTATCGGCGCGCGTGGGGCCGCCGCATTCGACCGCGAAGTACGCCGGGTGCGCATGCGCATCCAGGAAACGGTCGCCCGGCGCCACGGCCACCAGCGTGCCCAGCAGCCGGCCCACCCCGGCAAAGGCCGCCAGCGTGTGCAGCACCATGGGATGCCCCGCCACCAGGTGGTATTGCTTGGGCAACGCAGCGACGGGTGGTGCCGCCGCCTCGGACGCGGAAAAGACCCCCAGCGTGGACCCGGCAGACAGGCCCGGGGCCGGCACCATTGCCGCAGGCGGGGCCGCCACGGCGCGCGACCCCGTTCCCGCGCAGGGCACCAGCGCCCAGAAACGTCCGTGGGCGGACAAGGGAACGAGGGGTGTTGGCAACAGCACAGCAGTCATGGCCCGCCCATTCTAGAATCTCCGGTTGCCCACCCGTGCGGCCTGCGTGCGTTTTGTGCGCCAGGGGATGCCGTGGGCCCAGACGACACAGCGCGCATGGAACTGCCCAAACTCTCCCCCGGAAAACGCTTCACCCTGCCCCGCCCCGTGGGCAGCGCCGATTCGCTGCTGCTGGCCCGCCTGGCCGAGCGCGACAAGGCCGCCGGCCGCACCACCGCCATCGTCACGGCCGATGCCACCGATGCGCAGCGCCTCATCGAGGAAATGGCGTTCTTCGCGCCCACGCTGCGCTGCGCGCTGTTCCCTGACTGGGAGACGCTGCCGTATGACACCTTCTCTCCGCACCAGGACCTGATCAGCGAGCGCCTGGCCACGCTGTGGCGCATCAGCCAGAAGGACAAGGACACCGGCGCCGACGTGGTGCTGGTGCCCGCCACCACGGCGCTGTACCGGCTGGCGCCGCCGTCCTTCCTGGCGGGCTACACCTTCCACTTCAAGGTCAAGCAAAAGCTCGACGAGGCCAAATTCAAGGCCCAGCTCACGCTGGCCGGCTACAGCCATGTCTCGCAGGTGGTGAGTCCGGGCGAGTACGCGGTGCGCGGCGGGCTGATCGACCTGTTCCCCATGGGCTCGCTGGTGCCCTTCCGGGTCGATTTGTTCGACAACGAGATCGACAGCATCCGCACCTTCGACCCCGACAGCCAGCGCAGCCTGTACCCCGTGCCCGAGGTGCGCCTGCTGCCAGGCCGCGAGTTCCCCATGGACGACGATGCGCGTGCCAAATTCCGCAGCCGCTGGCGCGAGATGCTCGAGGGCGACCCGACCAAGAGCCGCATCTACAAGGACATGGGCGCCGGCGTGGCCACGGCCGGTATCGAGTACTACCTGCCACTGTTCTTCGACGAGACGGCCACGGTGTTCGACTACCTGGGCGGCGAAGCCACCGTAGTGCTGCACGGCGACCTGGAGCCCGCCTTCCAGCGCTTCTGGCAGGACACGAAAGACCGCTTTCGCCTGGTGCAGGGCGACCCCGAGCGCCCGACCTTGCCGCCCGAGGCGCTGTTCCTCTCGGCCGACCAGTTCTACACGCGCGCCAAGGAGCATGCGCAGCTGTCCATCCGCCCCGGCGTGGAGGACGTGGATGACAACCCGCATTTCCACAAGCTCGGCGACCTGTCGGTGGTGCGCGGGGCCGAGGACCCGCTGGCCCGCCTGCACGCCCACATCCGCAACACCCAGCACCGCGTGCTGCTGCTGGCCGAAAGCGCCGGCCGGCGCGAGAGCCTGCTCGACTTTCTGCGCGCCAGCGGCGTGAACCCTCCGGCCTTCGACTCGCTGGCCGAGTTCCAGGGCACGGCCGACGAAAAGGTGGGCATCGCCACCGCCGGCCTCACGGTGGGCTTCAGCTGGGTCGAGGACGGCATCGACTTCGTCACCGAGACCGAGCTGTTTGCCGCCGGCCCCACCACGCGCCGGCGCAAGAAGCAGGAGCAGGTGAGCGACGTCGAGGCGCTGATCAAGGACCTGGCCGAGCTCAACGTGGGCGACCCCGTGGTGCACAGCGCGCACGGCATCGGCCGCTACCGCGGCCTGGTCAACATGGACGTGGGCAACAAGAACCCCGACGGCACGCCCGCCATGCAGGAGTTCCTGCACCTCGAATACGCCGACAAGGCCGTGCTCTACGTGCCCGTGAGCCAGCTGCAGCTGATCAGCCGCTACACCGGCGTGAGTGCCGACGAGGCGCCGCTGCACAAGCTGGGCAGCGGCCAATGGGAAAAGGCCAAGCGTAAGGCCGCCGAGCAGGTGCGCGACAGCGCGGCCGAGCTGCTCAACATCTACGCCCGCCGCGCCGCGCGCGAGGGCCATGCCTTCCGCTACAGCCCGCAGGACTACGAGACCTTTGCCAACGACTTCGGCTTCGAGGAGACGGCCGACCAGAACGCCGCCATCCACGCGGTGATCCAGGACATGATCAGCCCCCGCCCCATGGACCGCCTGGTCTGCGGCGACGTGGGCTTTGGCAAGACCGAGGTGGCCCTGCGCGCAGCCTTCGTGGCCGTCACGGGCGGCAAGCAGGTGGCCTTTCTGGCGCCCACCACGCTGCTGGCCGAGCAGCACTACCAGACGCTGGTGGACCGCTTCAGCAAATGGCCGGTGAAGGTGGCCGAGGTGTCGCGCTTTCGCTCGGGCAAGGAGATCACTGCCGCCATCAAAGGCATCGGCGATGGCACGGTGGACATCGTGGTGGGCACGCACAAGCTGCTCTCCGAATCCACCAAGTTCCACAACCTGGGCCTGTTGATCATCGACGAGGAACACCGTTTCGGCGTGCGCCACAAGGAGCAGATGAAGGCCCTGCGCGCCGAGGTGGACGTGCTGACGCTGACAGCCACGCCCATCCCGCGCACGCTGGGCATGGCGCTCGAAGGCCTGCGCGACCTGTCGGTCATCGCCACCGCGCCGCAGCGGCGTCTGGCGATCAAGACCTTCGTGCGCAACGAGGGCACGGGCGTGATCCGCGAGGCGGTGCTGCGCGAACTCAAGCGCGGCGGGCAGGTCTACTTCCTGCACAACGAGGTGGAGACCATCGAGAACCGGCGCCAGAAGCTCGAAGAGATACTGCCCGAGGCACGCATCGCCGTGGCCCACGGCCAGATGCCCGAGCGCGAGCTCGAACGCGTCATGCGCGACTTCGTGGCCCAGCGCTACAACATCCTCTTGTGCTCGACCATCATCGAGACCGGGATCGACGTCCCCACGGCCAACACCATCATCATGAGCCGCGCCGACAAGTTCGGCCTGGCGCAGCTGCACCAGCTGCGCGGCCGCGTGGGCCGCAGCCACCACCAGGCGTATGCCTACCTCATGGTGCCCGACACCGAGGGCCTGACCAAGCACGCCGCGCAGCGCCTGGACGCCATCCAGCAGATGGAGGAACTGGGCAGCGGCTTCTACCTGGCCATGCACGACCTGGAGATCCGCGGCGCGGGCGAGGTGCTGGGCGAGAACCAGAGCGGCAACATGCTGGAGGTGGGTTTCCAGCTGTACAACGAGATGCTGAACGAAGCCGTCAAGGCGCTCAAGGCCGGCAAGGAGCCGGACCTGCTCAGCCCGCTGAGCGTGACCACCGACATCAACCTGCACGCCCCCGCCCTGCTGCCCGACGACTACTGCGGCGACGTGCACCTGCGCCTGTCGTTCTACAAGAAGCTGGCCACCGCCAAGAACCCCGACCAGATCGACGGCCTGCTCGAAGAGATCGTGGACCGCTTCGGCAAGCTGCCGCCGCAGGCCCAGACCCTGATCGACGTGCACCGCCTGCGCGTGCTGAGCCAGCCCTACGGCGTGGTGAAGGTCGATGCCGCCCCGGGTGTGATCCACATCACCTTCAAGCCCCAGCCGCCCATCGACCCGATGCGCATCATCGAGCTGATCCAGAAGAACAAGCACATCAAGCTGGCGGGCAACGAGAAGCTGCGCATCGAGCGCGAGCTGAAGGACCCCAAGGACCGCGCGCAGATGGTGCGGGACATCCTGCGCTCGCTGGGGCAGCCGGTGGTGGCCTAGCGCGTGCAGACATGATTCGAATGGGCCTCCAGCGCTTATCCATCAAGCGCCAGAAGCTATCAAAACAATAGTAATTTAGAAATGGACGCCGCCCTGGCCCTGATCGCCCTGGTTGCCGCGCTGGCCGCCCGGCCCTGGCGGCTGCTGGCCAGCCGAAAGCCCCTGGCGCATGAGGCAGGGCACGGCGCCCCCGCCCCGCTGTGGACGCCGCTGCTGGCCACGCTCGTCCTGCTGCCCTGGGTCTGGGCCCTGCCCACGCTGCACCAGATGCCGCTGCAACTGCAGTGGTCGGGCGCGTGCCTGGTGCTGCTCATGCTGGGTTGGCCGCTGGCCGTGCCGACGCTGCTGGCGGTGGGCGCCATCGCTGCGTGGGTCTCGCCCGGCCTGGGCGGATGGGATGCGCTGGGCATCGCCGTGTGGCAGGGCGTGGTGCCCGCCACGCTGGCGCTGCTGCTGGGCGTGGCGCTGCGCCGCCTGGCGGGGGCCCGATCGCTCGCGGGCGTGCGCGCCTTCGTCTATGTGCTGGGCCGGGGGTTTCTGGGCACTGCGCTGTGCCTGTTCGTGGCGGGCACCCTGTCGCAATGGAGCGGCCACACGCTGCCCGGTGTGGGCGACCAGCTCTCGCTCGTGGCGCGCTGGCTGATGGCCTGGGGCGACGCGGTGGTCACCGGCATGCTGTGCGCGGTGTTCGTGGCGTTCAAGCCCGAATGGCTGGCCACCTGGTCGGACGATCTGTACCTGCATCAGAAAAAGGGCTGAAACGCTTTTTCATTCAGCGCAAGCAGCTATCAAAAAAAGAGCAAACGTGCGCTTCGAGGGGCCTCTTCCTGGCGTGCTGGGAGGTCTGGTGCAGGAATTGCTTGAGAACGGAACACGCGGTATACCTGCGAAAAGGCGATGCCCATCCGCGCCCGCGGGGGCTCGCCTGGCGTGCTGTCCGTCCACCCTTGGGAGCTGTTCCATGCAATTTCGACGTCTTGCCCCGGCCCTGGCCTGTACCGTTCTTTCGCTGTATTGCGCAGCCTCTGCCTGGGCCCAGGGCACCTACCCCGACCGCCCCATCAAGGTCATCGTGGCGCTTCCCGCGGGCGGCAGCGCCGACATGATCGCGCGCGTGGTCACGCAGAAGATGGCGGCCGAGCTGGGCCAGCCCTTCGTGGTGGACAACAAGGCCGGCGCATCCGGGCAGATCGGCACGCCGCTGGTCTCGCGCGCCGCGCCCGATGGCTACACGCTGATGGTCTCGCCGGCGTCCTTCCTCACCACCAACAAGAGCATCTTCAAGACCCTGCCCTACGACCCCGAAGCCGACTTCGTGCCCGTCACCAAGTTCGTGAACCAGCCCATGGTGCTGGTGGTCAAGGACAAGCAGAAATTCCCCACCGTGGCCGCCGTGCTGGCCGCCGCCAAGGCCGCGCCGGGCAAGCTGACCTACGCCTCGTCGGGCGACGGCAGCCCGCAGCACCTGGCGGGGCTGATGTTCACCACCCGCACCAAAACCGACCTGCTGCACGTGCCCTACAAGGGCGGCGCCCCGGCCATCAACGATGCCCTGGCCGGCACGGTGGACATGCTGTTCGCCGTGCTGCCCGAGGCGCTGCCGCACATCCAGTCGGGCAAGCTGCATGCGCTGGGCCTGATGGCTTCGCAGCGCACCGCCACCCTGCCGCAGACGCCCACCATGGCCGAAGCGGGCGCGCCGGAGATGAACCTCTCGGCCTGGGTGGGCCTGCTGGCACCGGCCAAGACGCCCCAGCCCGTCATCGACCGGCTGCAGCGCGCCGCCCACGCCGCCCTGGCCGACCCTGACACCAAGGCCAAGCTCGCCGCCAGCGGCATGGAAGTGGCGCCGGGCACCGGCCAGCAGCTCAAGGACGCGATCACGCAGGAGATCAAGGTCCATGCCGAGCTGGTGAAGGCGGCGGGGCTGGTCCCGCAGTAGGCCGCCGCCCTGGCGGACCTCCCGCCCCGAAAGGCCTGCACCATCCCCGAAGAATCTACCCACTCCCATGGATCTGGCACTCTGCGGGCCTGCCGGGCTTCGGCAACCCGGTCAGCGCGGTGGGGCGGTCAGGGCTCGCGCAGCAACCGGGCATAGCGCCACAGCCCCCAGGCCACGCCCACGGCCAGGCCGATGGCCACGCTCCAGCCCACCGGGACACCGACTGCGAAGGCCAGCAGCAGCATCAGGCCCGCACTCACCAGCGAGATCAGCACCAGCGTCACGAAGTCGAAGTGCGCCACCGCCAGCGTGTCCTCGGCCACGCCGCGCTCCCGGCTTCCGCGCCTGTCGCGCTGGGACCGGAACAGCAGCACATCGACCACGAACTCGAAAAAGCCAACAACAATATCGACCAGGAAACTGAACATCGGAATGCTCCGTGCTTGCAGGGGCTGCCATCGTAGCGCCGGGCACCGCCGGCAAAGGCCCCACTCCGGGCCGGTGAATCAAGGCGCCAGCGCCACACCGGGTGAGCGTGGCGGGGCAACGGCATCCGCCCGCTGCTTCGGCGAGAATCAGCACCCCGACGATCCTCCCACCCCCTTGCGTGCCTTCTGCCTGCCCGTGGCCTCCATCCCCATGAAGGGCTTCATCCTCACGCGCCACTGGCGGGACACACCGGCGGGCACCGAGATCGAGTACTGGCTGGCGACGGATGCCGGGCCGCTGAAGGTGCTGCTGACCGGCCAGACCTCGGTGGCCTTCGTCGAGGCGCGGCACCGGGGCACGGTGGACGCGCAGCTCCTGGCCCTGCCGGACGTGGAGCTGCGCGCGCTCGACCTCAAGAGCTTTCAGCAGGAGCCCGTGATCGGGGTCTACGCCAGGCACTTTCGGCAGCTGGGGCGCCTGGCGCGCTCGCTGCAGCAGCTGGGCATCTCCCTGCTCGAAGCCGATGTGCGCCCGCACGAGCGCTACCTGATGGAACGCTTCATCACCGCTGGCGTGCTGGTGGAAGGCGGGCGCACCGAAAACGGCGCCCGCGTGGACTGCAGGCTGCTGCCCGCGCCCGACTACCGGCCCACGCTGAAGGTCGTGTCGCTGGACATCGAGACCAGCCAGCACCAGGCGCTGTACTCCATCGCGCTCGACGGCATGGCCGAGCGCGTGGTGTACATGCTGGGCGAGCCGCCCTCCGCGCCCACGGAGCCCCCGGGCTTTGCGCTCGTCTACTGCCCCACCCGCCAAGCGATGATCGAGCAGCTCAACGACTGGTTCGAGCGCAACGACCCGGACGTGGTCATCGGCTGGAACGTGATCCAGTTCGACCTGCATGTGCTGCAAAAGACCGCCGACGAGTGCGCCACGCCGCTGCTGCCGGGCCGCGAGCGCCGGCCCATTGCCTGGCGCACGCACCCGGGCAAGCAGGGCTACCTCTTCGCGCCCATGCCCGGGCGGGTGGTCATCGACGGCATCGAGGCGCTGCGTGCGGCCGTGTGGAGCTTTGCGTCGTTCAGCCTCGAAAACGTTTCGCAGCAACTGCTCGGCGAGGGCAAGGAGATCGGGGACGAGTACGACAAGATGGCCGAGATCGAGCGGCGCTACCAGCACGACAAGCCCGCGCTGGCCACCTACAACATCCGCGACTGCGAGCTGGTGCTGCGCATCTTCGAGAAGGCCCGGCTGCTGCAGTTCGTGATGGAGCGGGCCCACACCACCGGCCTGCAGATGGACCACTTCGGCGGCTCCATCGCCGCGTTCAGCCACCACTATCTGCCGCGCATGCACCGCCTGGGGTACGTGGCCCCGAATGTGGGCGAGATCCAGGGCAAGTCCTCGCCCGGCGGCTACGTGATGGACTCCCGGCCCGGCTTCTACGACTCCGTGGTGGTGCTGGACTACAAGAGCCTGTACCCCTCGATCATCCGCACCTTCCTCGTCGACCCGGTGGGGTATGTGGAGGGCCTGCACGCCAGCGACGCGGCGCCGCTGATCCGGGGCCCGCTGGGCACGCGCTTCTCGCGCGACAGGCACTGCCTGCCGGAGATCGTCACCACCCTCTGGCGCGCGCGCGACGAGGCCAAGCGCGCGAAGAACGAGCCCCTGTCCCAGGCGCTGAAGCTGGTGATGAACTCGTTCGCCGGCGTGCTCGGTGCGTCGGAATGCCGCTTCTTCAACCCGCAGGTGATCTCGGCGATCACCCTGCGCGGCCATGCGATGGTGAAAGCCACCCGCGACTTCGTGGAGCAGCGCGGCTACGAGGCCATCTACGGCGATACCGACTCCATCTTCATCTGGCTCAGGCGCACCCACACCAACGCCGAGGCGCACGCCGTGGCCGCAGGGCTGGTCAAGGACATCAACGCCTGGTGGACGCGCACCCTGCGCGAAGAGCAGGGCCTTGAGAACTACCTCGAGATCGAGTTCGACACGCACTACAGGAAGTTCTTCATGCCCACCATCCGCGGATCGGACGTGGGCAGCAAGAAGCGCTACGCCGGCCTGAGCGTGGACGTGGAGGGCAAGGAGGAGATGGTCTACCGCGGCCTGGAGATGGCCCGCAGCGACTGGACGCCCCTGGCCCGGCAGTTCCAGGAAGGGCTGCTCTCGCGCGTGTTCCAGGGCATGCCCTACCGGGACTTCGTGGCCGGCTACGCGCAGGCCACCCTGGCCGGCGGCAAGGACGACCTGCTCGTCTACCGCAAGCGCCTGCGCCACCGCCTGGACGCCTACGTGGCCAACGTCCCGCCACAGGTGCGTGCCGCCCGCATGGCCGACGAATACAACGCCCGCAGGGGCCGGCCCCAGCAGTACCAGAGCGGCGGCTGGATCCGCTACGTCATGACCCGCAACGGGCCGGAGCCGCTGGAGGCGCGCCGTTCCCCCATCGACTACGGGCACTACCTCACCAAGCAGATCCAGCCGATCGCGGACGCCATCCTGCAGCCGCTGGGCGAGAGTTTCTCCCACCTGACCTCGGCCCAGCAGGACCTGTTCTAGCGCCAGCCACCTGGCTCGGCAAGGCGGGCCCAGGGCAAGGCACAAACCGCCGGGCGCACCGCTGCTACCGGCGCGGTGCGGTTGCGGTGCAGGTGAAGACGCTCATCTCAGGCCCGCTTCCACGCCGCATGGAAGCCGAACGGCACCACCTGCGGCAGGTGCAGCGTGGCCAGGCAGTGCATGCTGGCCGGGTCGACCACGCCGATCACCGTGCCGGTGTCGTCCTCGGCCAGCGTGGGCACCAGCAGCACGCCGTCGTCCTCGGCGCTGGAGCCGGGGCGGTCCACGAACAGGGGTTCCATCTGCACGGCGGCCTCGCGCTGCCAGATGCCGGCGATGCGGCCGCCGTCCAGGTCCAGCTTCACGGTACGGTCGAACATGGGCGCCTTGCCTTCGGGGTCGAAGCCCGCGAACCAGGCGTGGCGGGACTGCTTCCGGCCCCAGTAGGCGCCATGCACGGCGGGCAGCTCCACGCTGGCGCCTTCCACCAGCGTCCGGGGCTGCGCATGGCTGCGGCCGGGCTCCAGCCGGTAGCGCTGCACGCGGTGCTGCACGCCCACCGGCACCCCGGCGCGCAGGCGCTCCAGACGCAGGGCGCTGAAGATCTCGGGGCCATCGGTGGTGCACAGGTCCAGCACCAGCACGGGTGCGCCACGGCCGTCGGGGCTGGGCTCGTCCCAGGCCTGCACGGCATGAAAACCGGTCATCGCCGGAACGACCCAGCTGCGCACGCTGCCGTCGATGAGCGAGATGGCGTCGATGCGCGAGCCCAGGGGCTGGTTCCACGCAAAGCTGTCGATGAAACCCCTGCCCGACAGCGCCAGCTTGATCGCGTTGAGCCGCATGGCCGGCTGCCACACGATGGCATGGGTGGGCGTCATCGCAAACGCATGCAGGTAGCCGGCCTGGCGCACGGACCAGCGCGCCAGCACCTCGCGCCGCCGACTGCCCTGGACGATCTTGAACAGCTTGTAGGTGCACTGGGGGCCCACCTCCAGCCCCACGTTCCAGTAGGCGCCCTGCGCGTCCGTCATGCCATGGGCCGACATCACGTGGATCACCTCGGCATCGTCGTACACGATGCGCCCCGTGGTGGCCAGCGTGTCGGGATCGAAGCTGGTGAGCAGCGGCGTCTCGGTCTGCGCCACCCATTGCGAGCCGATGCGCGCCATCACCACCGCCCCGTTGTCCGTCACCTTGGGGTGGCGCAGGTGGCGCAAGCGCGTGAAGAAGCCCGCCGGGTCCGGCGTGCCAAAGGCCGCACGCGCCGGCTTGCGCGCCGCCAGGCTTTCGCGCAGGTCGTCGGTCTGCAGGTAGCGGCTGCGGTAGGTGGCACTGGCCCCGCCCATGTCCCCCGGGGCCAGCCGTACCCGGTGCAGCATGGCCAGGCCATCGAACCAGTGTTCGTAGCTGCCGTGCGGCAGGTCCCACAGCGCCGGGCCGTTGAGCAGCAGGCTGCCGCCGATGAGCCATGGGGGAATCTGGCCGCGGATCTCGACCGGGGCGTCGGACATTTCGCGGGCGATGGATTGGAGGCCGCGCAGGCGGCCCAGGGGGCTGGATGGCGCTGGTGCTGCGGACTGGGCGAGGGTCATGGGCTTCTGGTCGAAATGGCTGTTCAGGCGTCTTGGCACGGGTGTGCGTCCATCATGTCCCAAACCGGGCCAAGGCTGCAGTGGAAATTTACCCAGGGAACTCGCACATGCCGCCCCTACCCGGCAGCCCGCCCCCGCACCTGCCCCCTGACCCCCCAGTTGTTCTCCAGCCCCACGTTCACCGCCTTCCCGCCATCCTCGAATGTCAGCGTGATGACGGTGACCTCCCCATCGGCCACCGAGCGCGAGATGAGCTGGAAGCTCTGCGCATCGAGCCAGTGGCCCTTGATGGCGATGACCCTGTCGGGGCCCTGCGGGGCGGTGCGGTACAGGCCGTCCAGGCCCAGGGGGCCGGCCACGGGCTCGCGCGGCAGCTCCGGGCGGCCGGGATCGAACGTGACTTCATAGCGCGGGTTGGCGGGGGTCAGGTCCAGCACCAGGCGCTGGATGCCCAGGGGGTTGCGCTCCAGCACCCAGGCCTTGCGCGAGACG
Organism: Acidovorax sp. A79; assembly: GCF_041154505.1. Classification (GTDB taxonomy): domain Bacteria; phylum Pseudomonadota; class Gammaproteobacteria; order Burkholderiales; family Burkholderiaceae_C; genus Acidovorax. Next base: position 5,417,310 of record NZ_AP028672.1, on the reverse strand, counting down.
GTGGCGGCCAGCTCGGGGGTGGTGGCCGGGCTGGCACTGGGCTTTTCCACCCCGGCGTCGCGGATGCGCGCGGCCAGCTGCTCCTGCGCGGCGCTGTCGGCGGGCAGCGGCTCGTGCGAGCGGGCCGCCGCAATGATCTGGTCGAGGAACGGAGGCAGCGGGTAGTTGCGCCGGCCCGTGACCGCCACGACCACGTCCAGGTCGGGCAGCACCACGATGAGCTGGCGGTTGAAGCCGGCCATGAAGTAGGCGCGCCTGGACGGGATGCTCCACCAGCCGTTGGCGTACCTGAAGGCAGGCGCGGCGCTGCCGAAACCCATGTCCACCACCGGATTGAAGACCTGCTCCACCCAGGCGGCGGGCAGCAGCTGGCGGCCGTTCCACTGGCCCCGGCGCAGGTAAAGGTACCCGATGCGCGCCATGTCGCGCGGGTGCAGGTACAGGCCCCAGCCGCCCATTTCGATGCCCTGCGGGTCCTTGCGCCAGCGCACGTCGGTGATGCCCAGGGGGCCGAACAGGCGCTTTTGCGCATAGGCCAGGGTGCTGCCGCCGGTCTTGTGCGCGAGGATGGCCGAGAGCAGGTGGGTGTTGCCGCTGTTGTAGTTGAAGCCCGCGCCAGGCGCCTGGGCCATGGGCCGGTCAAGCACGAAGCCCTGCCAGTCGCGCGCGCGGGCCAGCTGCAGCATGGTCTCGGGCACGGCGTCGCTCAGCGGCTCGATCCAGTTGCAGGCCCGAGGTCATGTCCAGCAGGTGGCCCAGGGTCATGGCCTTCTTGGCGGCATCGGCGCTGGCGACCTGGCGGCCTTCGAAGAAGTCGAGCACGGGTACGTCGCGCGAGGCGATCAGCCCGTCCTGGATGGCCATGCCGGTGAGCGTGGCGACGATGCCCTTGGTGGTGGAGTTGACGGCGTGCTGGAGCCCCTCGCGGTAGGGGGCGTAGAAGGCTTCGGCCACGAGGGTGCCGTGGCGCGTGACGAGCAGGCTGTCCATGCCCTGCGCGGCGCCGTAGCCGATGAGCCTGGCCAGCGCCGCGGAGTCCATGCCCTGGGCCTCGGGCGTGCTTTCGGCCCAGTTGTCGCCCGGCCATGGGGCCACAGCGGGGGCGGCCTGTGGTGCGGGCGCCGCGGCATCTTGCGCGGCCGCCACCGCGAAGGGTGCGGCGGCACCGGCCAGCAGCACGGCCGTGGCCTGCCTGCGGTTGATCGGTGCGGCGCCGGCCTGCCCAGCCGCCCTGCGTCCCCTGTGCATCGCCATCGCCTGCCTCCCTCCGTTGCATGTTGTGCGGGAATCATATGCGCTCGGCCGTGCGCGCTCCGGCCCGCTGTGCGGGGACCGTTGCCGTTTTTCCACGCCGGCATCGCCAGCAGGCGCCGGGCCGATGCGGCCCTGCCCGCCTCCGCCCGAGCCCCGGGGCACGGGCGATACCATTGCGGGTTCCGATCTCCGCATTTGCCAAGAGCGCCCCGCCATGAAAAACGCCACCGAATTCGCCCCCGGCCTTGTTGTCCAGGGCATCGAACCCCCGCTGTCCCTGTCCGCCTACAAACTCATCGCGTTCGACATGGACTCCACCCTCATCAACATCGAGTGCGTGGACGAGATCGCCGATGCCGCCGGCCGCAAGGCCGAGGTGGCCGCCATCACCGAAGCCGCCATGCAGGGCATCATCACCGACTACAAGGAAAGCCTGCGCCAGCGCGTGGCCCTGCTCAAAGGCGTGACGGTGCAGCACATGGAGCAGGTGTTCAGCGAGCGCCTGCGCTTCAACCCCGGCGCCCAGGAGCTGATCACCGCCGCCAAGGCCGCGGGCCTGACCACGCTGCTGGTCTCGGGCGGCTTCACCTTCTTTGCCGACCGTGTGAAGGCCGGGCTGGGCATCGACTTCGCCCGCTCCAACATGCTGGAGGTGGACAACGGCCAGCTCACCGGCCGCATGGTGGACCAGGCCTGGGGCGACATCTGCGACGGCGCGGAAAAGCGCCGCACGCTGCTGGAAGTGGCCTCGCTCATGGGCATTGCGCCATCCCAGGCCATCGCCGTGGGCGACGGCGCCAACGACCTGCCCATGATGGATGCCGCGGGCCTGTCGGTGGCCTACCACGCCAAGCCCGCCGTGCGTGCGCAGGCCAAGGTGGCCATCAACCAGGGCGGGCTGGACCGCCTGCTGGAAGTGCTGCGCTGATCCACAGTCCTTCGCCCGCGCATCGCCCCGCCATGCTCCGGTCCTTCTTCGCCCGCGCATGGTTCTCACTGCGCACTGGCTGGAAGCAGCACCTGGCCACCCTCGCGCTGGCGTGGATCGCCGTCGTGGCGGTGGACACCTGGCGCACGCGCGATCTGCCCCGGGGGCCCGCGCCCGATGCATTGCTGGTGATGGCATCCAACCCCACCGGCGCCACCACCACCCCGCCCGCCGGCACCACCCTGGCGCAATGGCGCGCGCAGCACCCCGGCCAGGCCGTGGCCCTGCATTTCTGGGCCGAATGGTGTGCGGTCTGCAAGCTGGAAGAGCCCGGCATCGCCAGCCTGTCCACCGACTGGCCCCTGCTGGGCGTGGCCATGCAATCGGGCAATGCCGAGCGGGTCGCGCAGGTGCAGCGCCAACGCGGCATGGCCTGGCCCACGGCGGTGGACCCGCAGGGCACGCTCTCGCGCAGCTGGGGCGTGCGCGCCGTGCCCGCGCTGGTGATCATCGACGCCCAGGGCCAGGTGCGGTTCGCCACCTCGGGCTATACGCCGCAATGGGCGATGCGCCTGCGCCTGTGGTGGGCGCAGACCATGCCGCAGTGGAATGCCATGCTCCCGAAATAATAGCTACCAACGCTTGAAGAATAAGCGCTAGCGGCCATTTTCATTCATATCCCTGGCGTGGCGAGCCCCTTGCCGCACCGGTCCGTCTGGCGCAGATCTTCAAGACGTGCCGCCCCTGCCTTTGCACACTGGCCTCCATACCACCACCGGAGGCCCGCATGCACATCACCCTGAACCAGCAACACCAGCCCGTGCCGCCCGGCTGGGAGGACGAACCCCTGCTCTGGCTGCTGCGCGAGCCGCTGGGCCTGGTCGGCACCCGCTTTGGCTGCGGCGTGGGCCAATGTGGCGCCTGCACGGTGCTCATTGACGGGGTGGCGCAGCGCGCCTGCCTGCACACCGCACGCGGGCTGCAGGGGCGCGCCGTCACCACCGTCGAAGGGCTGGCTGCGGGCGACGGCACGCTGCACCCCGTGCAACAGGCCTGGCTGGACCTGCGCGTGCCCCAGTGCGGCTACTGCCAGAGCGGCCAGATCATGGGCGCGGTGGCCCTGCTGCGCGCCACGCCCCGGCCCACCGATGCGCAGATCGACGCCGCCATGTCGGCCCACCTGTGCCGCTGCGGCACCCAGCACCGGGTGCGGGCGGCCATCCACCAGGCCGCCCAGGGCACCGCGCCATGAAGCGCCGCCAGTTTCTGGCCACCGCTGGCGCCGGGGCGCTCACGGTCACGCTGGCGGGCTGCTCGCTGGTGCCGGTGATCCCCCAGCGCCCCACCTCCACCGCCGATGACGCCCTGGGCTGGATACGCCACGAAGGCGGCCGCTACACGCTGTGGCTGCCCAGCACCGAGATGGGCCAGCAGATCAGCGCCGCGCTGCAGGGCCTGGCGGCCCAGGAGCTGGGCGTGCCGCCCGCGCAGGTGCACCTGCGGCTGCCCGCCACCACCGACATCGCCCGCATGCGCGCCACCGTGGGCAGCGCCAGCGTGCAGGATTTCGCCCTGCCGCTGGCACGCGCCTGCGCCACCCTGCGCGAGGCGCTGGCCCAGGGGCGGACCACGGGCACGCTCGGCGCGCGCGACATCCCTGCCAGCGCCCTGCGCAGCCTGCAGCCGCGCGCAGGCGCCCGGCCGCCCGCCGCCCCGGCCCCCGGCCAGCTGCACGCCATCGTCACGGGCCAGCCCCTGTTCGCGGGCGACACGCGCCTGCCCGGGCTGCTGTACGGACGCGTGCTGCGCGCACCGGTGTCGGCCGAGCTGACCTCGCACCCCCGGTCCTTCGACGAGGCCGCCGCGCGCGCCGACCCCGCCTGCGTGGCCGTGCTGCAAAGCCCCCGCCTGCGGCAGATGGGCAGCCGGGGCCTGGGCATCGTGGCGCGCACGCCCGCCGCGCTCGACCGCATCGAGGCCGCGCTAGCCGTGCAGTGGGAGGTGGATGGCGCCTTCGGGCAGCCAGCCATCGACGAGCGCATCGACATCGACCAGCACCTGCGCCGTGGCCGCCTGCAGCATGCCGTGCGCCAGGACGACGTGCCCGGGGACACCCTGTGGACGCTGGACCTGCGCATGGACATCCCGCTGGCCGCCCACGCTCCCATCGAGCCCCGCAGCGCCACTGCGCAGTGGATGCCGCAGGAAGGCGAAGGCCCCGCGCTGCGCGTCTGGGCCGGGACGCAGGACATGTTCTACATCCGCGACGTGCTCGCCCGCCAGCTCGGCCTGGAGGCGGGGCGCATCGCGGTGCAGGCCTGCCGCGTGGGTGGCGGCTTTGGCGGGCGCACGCTGTGCACGGTGGAGCTGGAAGCCGCCGTGCTCGCCCAGGCGGCGGGCGCGCCGGTCAAGGTGCAATGGAGCCGCGCGCAGGAATTTGCCCAGGGCTTCCAGCGCCCGCCGTCGAGCCACCGCATCCGCGCCCGCGTGCACCAGGGGCGCCTGACCCACTGGTGGCATGCCTTCGCCAGCAGCCACATCCTGTTCACGCCCGCCGCCATGCCGGTGTGGATGCAACGCCTGGCCGACCTGGCGGGCGACAGCGGCGTGGCGCGCGGCGCGCAGTTGCCGTATGGCGTGCCCCGGCAGCGCATCGAATTCACCGCCGCCCGGCTGCCCGTGCACACGGGCCCCTGGCGCGGCCTGGGCGCGGGGCCCAACACCCTGGCCGTGGAAAGCGCCATGGACGAATGCGCGCGCCTCGCGGGGGCCGACCCGCTGGACTGGCGCCTGCGCCACACCTCGGACACGCGCCTTGGCGCCGTGCTGGCGCAAGCCGCCAGCCACGCGCGCTGGGGCGAACGCCCCCGCAGCGACGCCACCACGCTGCGCGGCCGCGGCATCGCGGGCGGTATCTACAAGGGCTTGAGCTACGCCGCCGCCGTGGCCGATGTGGAGGTGCACCGGGGCACGGGCGAGGTGCGCGTGACCGCGATCTGGTGCGCCCACGACTGCGGCCTCGTCCTGCAGCCCGATGGCGTGCGCGCCCAGACCGAGGGCAACCTCGTCTGGTGCCTGGGCATGGTGCTGCTGGAGCAAGTCCCCGTGGCGCGTTCGGGCGTGGCGGCGGCCACCTTCGCCGACTACCCGCTGCCGCGCATGGGCGACGTGCCGCCGCTGCACGTGCACCTGGTGGACAGCCGCGAGCCCCCGACGGGCGCCGGCGAGACCGCCATAGTCGCAGGGGCGGGGGCCATCGCCAACGCGCTGCGCGACGCCACCGGCGTGCGGTTCACCCGCCTGCCCGTGCGCCGCGCGGACGTGCAACACGCGCTGGCCCCGCGCTAGGCCGCGCGGGCACAATCCGGCCCCATGCAAGACTTCGCCAGCGCCGCCATGGTCCGCCTGCTGGTGCGCGCCATGCACGCGCACGGCCTGGCGCCGCCGCCCGCGCCCCATGGCCTGCACGGCGGTCCCCAGGGCAGCCGCGTGCCCCTGGCCTGCAAGCGCGCGGTGGTGGAAGCCATCCTGCGGCAGGGCGGGCCCGCGATGCTGCTGCGGCTGGCCCAGCGGGTGGACCTGCTGCAAGGCGACCCCGTGCACCGGGCCCTGATGGGCGCCGCCGACATGGCCGCCCTGCTCGCCCGCTGGCAACGCCTGGAGCGCTACGTCCACTCCCGCCATCAGGTCAGCGTGCAGGCCCTGGGCCCAGGGCGCCTGCAACTGCGCCATCATGCACGCGCTGGCGTGGCCCAGCCGCCCCTGCCCACCGAAAGCCTCGCCGTGCTGGGTGTGCTGCTGGGCGCCGGAAAGGCCCTGGGCGTGCGCGCACTGGGAGTGGAGATGGCTGCGTCCCGCCTGCGATGGGATGCCGATGACCGGCGGGGAGGGGGACTGGACGGGGACCTGGACGGACGGCTCGCGCAACTCATGGCGCACGGCAAGGTGGACCAGTGGGTGCTGCACTGGCAAGCCAGCGGCGCACGCGCCCCCGAGGCACCACCGCCGAGTGCCGCCACCGGCCTGTGCGACCCCCTGCCCTGGCCGCCCCTCGCGCATGCGCTTGCCCGCCATGTGCTGCAAGACCCCGCCGCCCCGCACACCGTGGATGCGCTGGCGCGCCAGGCGGGGCTCGCGCGCCGCAGTCTGCAAAGGGCCTTGTCAGGCACCGGCCTGAGCTGCCGCAGCATCGTGGCGGAGGCCCGGGCCCGCGCCGCCGCGCAGTGGCTGCTGCAGGAGCGCCACGGCCTGGCGGAGATCGGTTTTGCCTGCGGCTTCGCGGACCAGCCGCATTTCACGCGCGAATTCGCGCGCCATGTGGGCCTGACCCCCGCCCGCTACCGGCAGGCGTTCGGGGAGCCGGTGCAAACCCCTCGGTGACTATGTTTTTAATAGCACCTTGCGCTTGACAGTAAAGCGCCACAGCCCTTTTTCGCTCAGAATTCAACCCCATCCGGCGCGGCCCGCCGCGCGGCCCCGTTGCGAGGCACAGCCACGGTGGGCAGGGCGCCGAAGCCCAGGGCGGCGGCCTGTGGCGCCATCAGATCCTCCAGCGTCACGCCATCGAGCACCGCCAGGTAGGCCTGCATGGCCTGCCACAGCACGCCCTTGAGGCGGCAATGGCTGCTCAGGCGGCACTGGTTGGTGGCGGGGTCGAAACACTCCACCAGATTGAAATCCGTCTCGGTGGCCCGCACCACCGCGCCAATGTTGATGGTGCCCGCAGGCCGCATCAGCCGCATGCCGCCTCCCCGGCCGCGCGTCGTCTCCAGCAACCCCTGGGCGGACAGCTGCTGCACGATCTTCATCAGGTGGCTGCGCGAGATGCCGTAGCCCTGCGCCACCTCGGTGATGGTCACCGGCTGCTGGCGGCCTTCGGTGGCAGCGCAGTACATGAGCACCCGCAGCGTGTAGTCGGTCCATTGGGTCAGGCGCATGGGATTTGCCCCAGGTCAATTAAAAGATGCATCTACCGAGAATTTTATTGGATAAAATATTCACATCAAATGAATCTTTAAAGGATCGCCATGAACGCCCGCGTTGATCACCTGCAAACCGCCCACCCCGCACACGCGCCCCTCGGCGCGGATCAGCAGATCGGCCAGATTGCCGTGCAGCTGCCCGGCGCCACAGCGGTGTTCCGGCGGCTCAAGCTCGACTTCTGCTGCGGCGGGCAGGTCAGCCTGGCCCATGCCGCCGCCGAGAAGGGGCTGGACGCCCATGCCGTCCTGGCGGAACTGGCGGCCCTGCAGCGCAGCGACGCCTTGCCCGAAGCCGCCTCGCCCGGCGCGCTCATCGACCACATCCTGGCGCGCTACCATGAGGTGCACCGCGCCCAGTTGCCCGAACTGATCCGCATGGCCCGCCGCGTGGAAGCCGTGCACCGCGACAACCCCATGGTGCCTGCTGGGCTGGCCGACCTGCTGGAAGACATGCACGGTGAACTGCTTTCGCACATGGCCAAGGAAGAACAGGTGCTGTTTCCGATGCTCAAGGCCGGGGGCAACCCCTTCGTGGGCCAGCCCATCGGCATGATGCGTGCCGAGCACGTGGACCATGGCGCCGCGCTGGACAAGCTCAACGCCCTGACCAACGACGCCACGCCCCCCCAGGGCGCCTGCAACACCTGGCGCGCCCTGTATGCGGGCATCGCCCAGCTGGGTGACGACCTCATCAACCACATCCACCTCGAAAACAACGTGCTGTTCCCGCCGTTCGAGGCAGGTGCGGCGGCCCCCTCGCAGGGTTGCGGTTCGTCGGGCTGCGGCTGCAGCTGAGCGGGAGCCGCACGGCCATGAGCGATCCGGCAGCCACGCCCCCCGGGAAGGCCTCGGCACCCAGCGTGCAGAGCATCACGCAACTGGTGCATGGCTTTTACGCCGATGTGCGGGCCGACCCGCTCCTGGGGCCCGTTTTCGACAAGGCACTGCACGGCCAGTGGGAGAACCACCTGCAGCGGCTTGTCGATTTCTGGAGCACGGTGGCGCTGGGCACGCGCAGCTTCCGCGGCGATGTCTTCGGCAAGCACATGGCGCTGGACGGCGTCACGCCAGCCCACTTCGCCGCCTGGGTGAGGCTGTGGCAGCACCACACGGAGCGCCTGTTCACGCCCGAGGTGGCGGACAGCCTGCAGGTGGCGGCGCATGGCATCGCGCGCAACCTGTTCCGGGGCTATTTCGGCAGCGACCCGGCCTTTGTGCCGCCGCGCGAAGACGACGGGCACGGCCCACGGCGGGCCGGCGGCTGACCCCGCGCTCGGGGCGATGGTCCGTGTTGCGGGTGCCCCGCGAACCCGGCCTTACTTGCCCTTGGTACCGGGCGTAAAGAACAGGGCCACGCCCACCGCGATCAGCGCGACCGGCCACCATACCCGCAGCAACTCGCGCAGGCTGATGCTGATCAGCCCCAGATTGGTCAGCAGAAAAAACACGCCCAGCACGACCAGGACGATCGCCGCAATATTGCCCTTCATGTGCATTCCCTCGGAGTGGTGAGTTGGTATCGAAGGCGATTATGGCGGCACGCAGACTCCCCAGGAGACACGAAGGCTCAATGCCGTGAAGCTGGCCGCCGCCGTGCCACTGGTGGCTCCCTGTGTCCGCCAGCCGGTTGTTTTGATCTCTATGCGCCAGCCCGGCGATACCCTCCCACCGGAGGCGCCAATGGCATTCCCCCAAGCCCATAGAACGGGTGGGAGTTCATACTGAGGCTCTCAGAAAAATCAGGAGAACAACATGACCCAGAACGCAGACATCGTCCTTGCACGAGGGCTCTATCGAGCCAGCGAACTCGCCTCGAAACAAGTGATAGAAGCCCAGAGCCTGGCGAAAGATCTGTTCCCCGGAGCCGACCACTCACGCGCCGATATTCTCGCTATCGCGCAACTCATTGCGATCAACTACGCCAGCTTGCACAGCAGCACAGGCCAGCACAAGGGCTGAGGGGCGCACAGAACCACTTCCGGGGTGAGGCCTGTGGCCGGTGCAAGGACCGGCACGGGCTCGGCAGGTCTTCGCATGCCCTCGCCAATTCCTGGGCCCATGCTGGTCGCGCAGCAGGCAGGCAGGCGTGCGCCCCGCGCGACCAGCGATCAAGTGTTCAGTTCGCGCGCCCCACGCAACGGTTTGAGCAGGTGTGACAAACCGTTGTGGTCGATCTCGTGCATCAGCGCCAGCAGTTGCCCCAGTTCGCCTTTGGGGAAACCCTCGCGCGCGAACCAGTTCAGGTAGTTGCCCGGCAGATCGGCCAGCACCGTTCCCTTGTACTTGCCATAGGGCATCTCCAGGGTGACCAGGCGCTGCAGTTTTTCGGGATCCATCGTGGTGCGGTGCCTTCTTTTCGTTTCAGGGGGCCTCAGCCTCCCGTGCGCTTGACCTTGTGGCCCAGCTTCTGGAGGGCGACCATCACGCGCTCCACATGGTCACCCTGCACTTCGATCACACCGTCCTTCACCGTCCCGCCGCTGCCGCAGGCGGCCTTGAGCTGCTTGCCCAGCTGCTCCAGCGCGGCACCGTCCACGAGCACGCCCTTGACCAGCGTCACGGCCTTGCCGCCGCGCCCCTTGGTTTCGCGCGACACGCGCACGATGCCGTCCCCCGTGGGCAAGGGTTTGTTCTGCTGGCAGGTGCACTGCGCCACGGGCTGGCGGCAGCCCGGGCACATGCGGCCGGAGTCGGTGGAATACACCAGGCCGCCCAGGTCGGCAAACGACTTCATGGCTTTTTACCTTCCACCTCTTGCTGCAGCATGTGGAAGTTGAGCAACCGCGTGGCCAGCAGCGTCTCGGTCAGGAAACACACCAGCGCCAGCAAGAACGACGCGACTCCCGCCAGGAAGCCCGCCACCGCCAGCCGGTTGGACTGGAAGTTGGTGGTCTCGCCCAGGAACAGCAGGATGATGGTGGTGCCGATCAGGAACGCGCAGAACGTGAGCAGCCCGATGCACCCGTTGGCCAGCCGCCCGCGCAGCCGCAGATCTGCCAGCTCGCTGTAGGCGCGGGCCAGAAACTCGGGCTCGGTGTTGGCACGGGCGCGGTCTTCCACCACGCGGGCCCGGTCGATGATGCGGGCCAGCCGGCCCGCGACGGCGCCGATCATGCCGGACACGGCCGTGAGCAAAAACACGGGCGCCACCGCCAGCTGGATGCCGTGGGTGATGGCGGAGGAATCAAGGGTAAGGGCCATGGTGCGGGGAAAGACAAGGGAAAAACCGGCGAACCGCCGGTGCCTGATTATCAGGGCGGTGGCCACCCACGGGGCCCGCCGCAAGGCCCGGCACGCCAGCGCGCCGAGGCGGCGCACGGGCCCCGAGGGCAACTGCGGCGACAATCCCCCCATCTTTCCCCGTTCGCGCTGTCGTGCGTCCGCTTTCAACGCCGCTCCAGCGCTGCCTCCATGCCCTTTGCCTCCCTCGGTCTGTCCCCTGCCCTTGTCCACGCTGCCGAAAAGGCGGGTTTCGTGGCGCCCACGCCCATCCAGGCGGGCGCCATTCCAGCCGTCCTGCAAGGCGCTGACCTGCTGGGCGCCGCGCAGACGGGTTCGGGCAAGACGGCCGCTTTCGCCCTGCCCCTGCTGCAGCAGTTGCAACTGGGCGCCACCGGCGGCCCGCGCAGGGTGCGCGCCCTGGTGCTGGTGCCCACGCGCGAGCTGGCCGCCCAGGTGGGCGAGGTGCTGCGCAGCCTGGCCCAGCACCTGCAGCAGCCGCTGAAGATCGCCATCGTGTTCGGCGGCGTGTCGATCAACCCGCAGATGCTGGGGCTGCGCGGCGGCGCCGACATCGTGGTGGCCACGCCGGGCCGCCTGCTGGACCTGGTGGAGCACAACGCGCTGCGGCTGTCCGCCGTGGCGCACCTGGTGCTCGACGAGGCCGACCGCCTGCTGGACCTGGGCTTCGCCGAAGAGCTGGCGCGCGTGCTGGCCCTGCTGCCCGCCCAGCGGCAGAACCTGTTCTTTTCAGCCACCTTTCCCGCCGCCGTGCAGGCGCTGGCCGACGGCCTGCTGAAAAACCCGGTGCGCGTGGAAGTGCCCCACACCCCGGGCAACGAGCCCGCCATCGAGCAGCGCGCCATCGCGGTGGATGCCGCCCGCCGCACCCAGCTGCTGCGGCACCTGGTCAAGGAGCACGGCTGGCCGCGCGTGCTGGTGTTCGTGGCCACGCAGTACGCGGCCGAGCATGTGGCCGAAAAGCTGTACAAGGCCGGCATTTTCGCCAGTCCCTTTCACGGCGGCCTGAGCCAGGGCGCGCGCAAGCAGGTGCTGCAGGAGTTCAAGGACGAACGCTGGCAGGTGGTGGTGACCACCGACCTGGCCGCGCGCGGCATCGACATCGCGCAGCTGCCGGCCGTGGTGAACTACGACCTGCCCCGCTCGGCCGTGGACTATGTGCACCGTATCGGCCGCACGGGCCGCGCGGGCGAGAGCGGTGTGGCCGTGAGCTTCGTGACGGCCGATGCCGAAGCGCACTTCCGGCTCATCGAAAAACGCCAGCACCTGAGCCTGCCGCGCGAGCAGATTGCGGGCTTTGAGCCCACCGAGGCCCCCGCACCGGCCTCGGCCGCCGACCCCCAGGGCACCGGCGGCATCAAGGGAAAGCGGCCCAGCAAGAAGGACAAGCTGCGCGCTGCGGCGGCCGCAGACAAAAAAGGCTCCTAGAAGGAGCCTGTCGAACACCCGCGGGGGCTCCTGGCCGCCCGCTCGCCACGGCCCGGGGTCAAGCCCCTTCGCCGGCCTCGTCCATGCCGCCGCCGTCCTGGCCGGACGGGGCCCCGGGCTCGCCCGCGGGCCGGGGCGTGCGCTTGCCGGGCCTGGCGACGATCTCCACATGGAACTGCGGGCCGCCTTCTGCCGCCACTTCGTTGATGAGCCCGGTCAAGGCCGACAGGTGCGCCGCGGCGGCGTCTTCCCTGGTCCGGCCGAACTGGCAGTCAAAGTCCCAGAAGTCAGCGCCTTCGGGCAGCTCGCGGCGCCGTTCGCGCTTGATGTACTTGCGGATTTCGTGCTTGACGGCATCCAGAACGCGGTCGCGGTTCTTGCCTTCAACGTGGAGTTGGAAAGTTTTTCTCATGGGCGATGGTACCGCCTGTGACAAACATCGATTCCCACCGGCCCACCCCGGTGCCACAATGGGGCATTACCTTTTGTTACGTCACGCCGATGTTCAACGACCTCCGTCTGCTGCAACTGCTGCCAGCGGCTGTACTGGTCACCCAGGGGGGCATCATCCGCTTTGCCAACGCCGCCGGCCTGGATCTCCTGGAGGCACCGGGCCCGGACAGCCTCATCGGCAGGCCCTCGGACGACTTCGTGCATCCCATGGACCGCGTGCGCTCCAACCACCGTGTCCAGCAGGTCACAGTGCCCGGGCAGGGAGGACGGCCCAACAAGCCGTCGGAGTTCCGCATCCGCACGCTGCGGGGCAACCTGCGCATGGTGCTGATCAGCAGCGTGGCGGTGGAGTGGCAGGGCGCCCCCGCCGTGCTGATGTGCGGCCTGGACATGACGCACCAGAGCGAGATCGAGGACCAGCTGCGCGAAAGCGAACAGAACTTCCGCCGCCTGTTCGAGAACATGCAGGACGTGTACTACCGCACGGACGCCAAGGGTGTCGTGCAGCACGTGGGCCCGGGCGTGCGGCGCGTGCTGGGCTATGAGCCCCACGAGATCGAGGGCCGCACCGCCGAGTCGTACTACCCGCACAGCTCCGACCGCGACGCGTTCAAGGCCGCCATCGTGGAAAAAGGCGAGGTGTCGGACTTTCCCGGCCAGATGGTGCGGCGCGACGGGCAGGTGATCGACATCTCCATCAGCAGCCACGCGCTGTACGACCATGCGGGCAACTTCGCGGGCGTGGAGGGCATCTACCGCGACGTGACGCAGCGCAAGAACCTGGAGCGCGAGCTGCAGCGCCTGGCCACCACCGACATGCTGACGGGGATGGCCAACCGCCGCGCGTTCCTGGAATGCGCCGAATCGGTGTACGCGCGCTCGCGCAGCAACGGCGAGCCGCTCGCGCTGCTCATGCTGGACCTGGACCACTTCAAGTCCATCAACGACCGCTTTGGCCACCTGGAGGGCGACCGCGCGCTGGTGGCGTTTGCCCAGGCCGTCAAGAGCCAGCTGCGCGCCAGCGACACGGTGGGCCGGCTGGGGGGCGAGGAGTTTGGCGTGCTGCTGCCGCTGACCGCGCTGGCCGAGGGCATGGAAGTGGCCATGCGCATTCTCCAGAGCATCCGCGCGCTGCGCCTGGCCGACGAGGCGGGCCACGGCTATGGCATCACCGCCAGCCTGGGGCTGGGCGCCTTCCGGCAAAGCGACCGCAGCCTGCGCGACATGCTGGACCGTACCGACCAGGCGCTGTACCTGGCCAAGCACCAGGGGCGCAACCAGATCGCGTCCCTCGACGTGGCCGCCCCGCAAGAGCCGCCACCGGCCCCGCGCTGAGAAGGCGCACCGGGGCAGCGCCCGCCTCCCGGTGCTTCACAGGCGCAGCCGCTCCTGCTGCAGGTTCCACAGGCAGGCGGCGCTTTTGAGCAGCATCTCCATCGCCATCTCCGAACCACTGCTGGACAGCTCCAGGCCGTCGATGACCATGGCCAGCTGCGAAATGGAGTCCTCGGGGCTCGAAGCGCCTCCCGTGCGCGCCACCTCGGCAATGGCAATCAGTACATCGGTCCTGTTCATGGAAAGGGCTCCGTCCTAGCGCGGCACCGTGGCCAGGCGCTTGTGCGCCGCCTGGGGCCGTGGCGGTGCCGCCAGAAGCTGCCGCGCACCGCCCGATGGTTGCGGCGCCGTCCCGTCCACCGCCGCGGCGGCGCCGTCTGGGGCAAGGCGGAACTGGTGGATCACTTCCAGCAGCCGCCGCACCTGGTGCTTCATGCCCGTGGACGCCGACGAGCTGTCATCCACCAGCGCCGCATTTTTCTGCGTCGCGGCGTCAAGCTGGCGCACGGCTTCACCGATCTGCGCGATGCCCCGGGACTGCTCCTGGCCGGCGTCCCGGATCTCGCTGATGAGCTCCACCACCTGATCGACATGCCGCACCGTATTGGCCACGCGCTCGCCCGCCTGGCCGACCAGCGCCGAGCCCCGCTCGACCCCATCCACGCTCGCCGTGATCAGCCCCCGGATTTCGCGCGCCGCCGTGCTGCTGCGCTGCGACAGCCCCCGCACTTCCCCGGCCACGACGGCGAAGCCCCGCCCCTGCTCCCCCGCGCGGGCGGCCTCGACGGCCGCATTGAGGGCCAGCAGGTTGGTCTGGAACGCGATGTCGTCGATCACCTTGATGATGTCCGTGATCTTTTGCGACTGGACATGGATCTCCTGCATGGTGGCGATGACATTGCGCATCACGCTGCCGCCTTCGTTCGCGACCTTGCTGGCCTCCTGCGCCAGGTGGGTGGCGCGGTGGGCGTTGTCGGTGTTGTGCTGCACCGTGATGGTGAGCTGCTCCATGGAGGCAGCCGTCTCCTGCAGATTGGAGGCCTGCGTCTCCGTGCGGCGGGCCAGGTCTTCGGTGCCCCCCGCGATCAGCACGGCCTCCTGCGCCACCGACTCGGTGCTCTCGCGCACTTCGGTGATGACGCGCACCAGCTGCTGGTTCATCTCGCGCAGCGCCCCCAGAAGCTCCGCCGTCTCGTCGGCACCGCGCACCTCGATCTGCGCGCTCAGGTCGCCTCCGGCCACCGTCCGCGCCAACGCCACGGCCTGCCGCAGCGGATGCGAGATCGACCGGGTGATGACCCATGCCATCGCCGTGCCCGCCAGCAGCGCCAGCACGGTGGCCGCCAGCATCCACACATGGATGGTTTCGCTCATCTGCCGGGCCGCACCGAACTCCGCGTCCGCCAGGCTGATCTGCAACGCCACCAGCTGTTCCACGGCATCCTGCACCTTCGCGGCCTGGGGCCGGATCTGGCTGATGTAGAGCTCGGAGCCATCGTCGTACTTGCCCGCCACCAGCGCCGCGGCCGCGGGAATCAGCCCCTTGTCCAGGTACGCGGCATTGGCCTGCGCGAAGGCCCGGGCCAGCGCCTGCTCCTGCTCGCCGAGGGGTTTGGCGGTGTAGGACTTCCACAGGGCCCGGATTCGCTCCACGTTCGCGGACAGCGCCGCATGGCTTGCCTGCAGATTGCTGGTGCCGGGGTCCATCAGCATGTCCATCACGAGCACGCGGTTGCGCTGGGTCAGGTGGCTGATCTCGGCCAGCACGCCCATGGGCACCGTGCGGTCCCCATACAGCGCCGCGCTGCGCTCCGTCAGGCGCTTGGCGCCACTGATGCCGCCAGCCGCCAGCGCGGAGATCAGCAGCAGAAGCACTGCAAATGCCAGGGCCAGCCTGGTGCCAATTTTCATTTTCTGAAGCATCTGGAATCCTCTTGAATGGCCACCGGAGACGACCCCGGGCACCCAGAAGATACTAATTGTTTCAAATGACAGAACCGTGACCAATAGATAATCAAGGCCCAAACGGAAGTATTGACACATCCTCCACCGAAGAACAGGGCAATTCGAACACGGATATTCATGGCCACCCTATAATCCGCCGAATCCCCGCCACATCCGGCAGCCAACCGGGAATTCGATGCAAGGCACGGGTACGCTTGATGCCACTGGGGTCATTCAATAAATTATCATGATGATCATTCTTGGATATTTCCGATTATCTCCACGCATTATTCACCACTGCATTTTCTCTCCGCAGAAATAAAAACACCTCCACGCGCAGGCAAAATAAAACCCATGGAAATCGAATTCAAGTTCTGCATTCCTCCCGAGCGCCTGGCGGCCGTGCAGGCGGCCGCGCGCCGGGGCCCGTGCGCGTCCATCCGCATGGAGGCCCGCTACTTCGACACGCCCGATGGCGCGCTGGCGGCCCGCGGCATCGCGCTGCGGCTGCGCCGCGAAGGCGACCTGTGGGTGCAGACCGTCAAGGCCCTGGGTGACGGCCCCCTGGACCGGGAGGAGCACAACGTGGACCGGGGCCCGGCCCACGCCGCGGGCCCCGCCCCCGAGCCCCACCCCGCACTGCATGCCGGCACCCTGGCGGGCACCCGGCTGCTGCACGCGCTGCAGGGCGCCAGCGGCCCCCTGGCCGAAACCTATGGCACCGCCATGGACCGCGTGACGCGGGACATCGCCTTCAAGGGCGGCGTGGTGGAGCTGGCCCTGGACACCGGGCAGGTCATCGCCCACCGTGGCACGCCGCAGCAGAAAGAGGCGCGCATCTGCGAGCTGGAGCTGGAGCTCAAGACCGGGCCGGTATCAGGCCTGGCGGCCATCGCCGCCCGGTGGGCCACACGGCACGGGCTGTTTTTGAGCACGGTGTCCAAGGCGGAGCGCGGCGAGCGGCTGCTGGCCGCGCAATGGGCCCGGCCCGCCACCAAGGCCGCCCCCCTGCGTGCCAGCGGCCAGCGCAAGCACTTTTTGCAGGGGCGCGGCCTGCAGCGCGTGGTGGTGGCGCACTGCCTCCAGCAGATCCTGGGCAATGCCAGCGAGATCGTGGAAGGCGGGGGCGACGAGGAACATGTGCACCAGCTGCGCATCGGCATCCGCCGGCTGCGCACGGCCTTGCGCGAGTTGGCGCCGTTGGCCCCCGGCGCGTTCGACCCCGCCTGGGAGCCACCGCTGGTGGAGGTATTCCAGCGCCTGGGCCAGCTGCGCGACCGGGGCCAGGCGCTGCAGGCCATCGTCGCCGACATGCGCGATGCGGGCGCGCCTGCGCTGGAGGTGCGTGCGGCGGCGGACCAGGCTCCCGCCGCCGCCATCATCGCGCGCACGCCCGCGTTCCAGGCGGCACTCATCGCCCTCATGGCGTTCACGGCCCGGGGCCGCGATGACGCGTCGGCGGCCGGGGACCAAGGCCTGGAGGCCCGGGACACCCGCCGCCTGCTGCAAAAGCGATTGCACCGCCTGCACGCCAGGGTGCGCCAGGGGGCCCAGGGCTTTGCAGCCCTGCCGGTGGATGAGCAACACCGCCTGCGCAAGCGCCTCAAGCGCTTGCGCTATCTCACGGAGTTCGTGGCGCCTGCGCTGGACGCCGAAGGGGAATCTTTCCTCGACAGCCTGCAGCCCGCGCTGGCGGCCCTGGGCCGGCTGAACGATGAACGCGTGGCCAGCGTGCTGTATGGCGACATCGCCGCCACCGACCCGAAGGCCTGGTTTGGCGTGGGCTGGCTGGCTGCGCGGCAGGCACTGACCGTGGCTGCCTGCGACGAGGCCCTGGGCCACATTGCCGAAATGCCCCGCCTGCACAAGACGGGCAAGCGCTGAGAGGCCGGCACGCAGGCGGAGGGGCCCGGCCTCTGGGCGCGGGCACGTCGGGGCTCCAGGGCCCGCACGGCACAATGGGCCCATGACGGCACCACCCCCTCCCCGGCACCCCCACCCGCCTTCGCGCGCCGCCCACCACGCCACCCCCGGCAAAGACCAGATCGCCCTGCTGGAACCCTTCGAGCGCCTGGGCACCGACCGCATCGCCCTCGTCTCCACCCCGGAGCAGGCCGACAAGGCCTGCGATGCCCTGGCGGCGGCCAGCGCGTGGGGGTTCGACACCGAATCCAAGCCCACCTTCGTGCAGGGCGAACAGTCCGACGGGCCCCACATCGTGCAGCTGGCCACGCTCGACACCGCCTGGGTCTTCCAGCTGCACGACCCCGGCTGCCGCGCGCGCGTGGCCGAGCTGCTGGCCCTGCGCGGCGTGACCAAGGCGGGCTTTGGCCTGGGGGACGACACCAAACGCATCCAGCACAAGCTGGGCGTGCAGCCGGCCGATGTGCTGGAACTCAACACCGTGTTCCGCCAGCGCGGCTATCGCAAGGACATGGGTGTGAAGGGCGCGGTGGCCGTGCTGTTCAACCGGCGCTTCATCAAGTCCAAGAAGGCCGCCACCTCGAACTGGGCCAACGCCCGGCTGACGGAGGCCCAGCTGGTCTACGCGGCCAACGATGCGTGGGCCGCGCTGCGGGTGTTCAATGCACTCGAGAGTTCTGCCGCGCAGCGGGGGACATCGGCCGTCGGCCAGACACTATCAAAATAATAGCTGCCAGCGCTTTCCTATCCAGCGCTGGCGGCCTGTTTTTCTTAAAAACCGGCTTCACTCGCCTTACAAGCGCGCCGCCAGCCGCGCCGCCTGGTCGATGGCGCGCTTGGCATCCAGCTCGCCCGCCTCCAGCGCGCCGCCGATGCGGTGCGGCTTGCGGCCCGTGGCCTCCAGCGCCTGCGCCAGGCTGAAAAGGGGCACCTGTCCCGCGCACAGCACCACGGTGTCGCAAGGGATCCAGGCCGGGTCCTCGCGCTTGTCGCCGTAGGACACCAGCAGCCCCTCGTCGGCGATGCGCTCGTAGTTCACGCCGCTCACCATCTGCACTTCTTTCATCTTGAGCGTGGTGCGGTGGATCCAGCCCGTGGTCTTGCCCAGGCCCGCGCCCAGCTTGCCCTTCTTGCGCTGCAGCAGCGTCACCTGCCGCGCGGGGGGCGTGGCGCGCGGGCCCGAGGGGGCCAGGCCACCGCGCGCCTCGGCGGGGTCGGTGATGCCCCACTCGGCCTTCCAGGCCGGCAGGTCGAGCGTGGTGGAAGGGTGCTCGCCATGCGTGAGGTACTCGGCCACGTCAAAGCCGATGCCCCCCGCGCCGATGATGGCCACGCGCTCGCCCACCGGCTTGCCGTGGCGCAGCACGTCGATGTAGCTGAGCACCTTGGCGTGGTCCTGGCCAGGGATCTGCGGGTCGCGCGGCAGCACGCCCGTGGCGATCACCACCTCGTCGAAGCCCTCCAGGTCGCAGGCCTGCACCACGCGGTTCAGGTGCAGCTGCACGCCCGTGTCCTCCACCCGCGTGGCCAGGTAGCGCAGCATCTCGTGGAACTCCTCCTTGCCCGGCACCACCTTGGCCATGTTGAGCTGGCCGCCGATGGCGGGCGCGGCGTCGAACAGGTGCACCTCGTGCCCCCGTTCGGCCGCCACCGTGGCCGCCGTCAGGCCGGCGGGCCCGGCGCCCACCACGGCGATGCGCTTGCGTGCGGACGGTGTGGCGATGGGCCGGTAGACCAGTTCCGTCTCGTGGCAGGCGCGCGGGTTCACCAGGCAGCTGCTGGTCTTGTTCTGGAACACATGGTCCAGGCAGGCCTGGTTGCAGGCGATGCAGGTGTTGATGCGGTCGGCCCGGCCCTCTGCCGCCTTCTTCACGAAGGCGGCGTCGGCCAGCAGCGGACGCGCCATCGACACCATGTCGGCGCAGCCATCCGCCAGCACCTGCTCGGCCACCTCGGGCGTGTTGATGCGGTTGGACGTGACCAGCGGCGTGGCAATGCCTGCCGCCGCGAACTCGGCCTTCATCTTCTGCGTGACCCAGGCGAACGCCGCGCGCGGCACGCTGGTGGCAATCGTGGGCACGCGCGCTTCGTGCCAGCCGATGCCGGTATTGACGATGTTCGCGCCACCGGTGGCCACGGCCTTGCCCAAGGTGACGATCTCGTCCCAGGCGCTGCCGCCGGGCACCAGGTCGATCATCGACAGGCGGTAGATGATGATGAAGTCCGGCCCCACGGCCTCGCGCATGCGGGCCAGGATCTCCACCGGCAGGCGCATGCGGTGGCTGTAGTCGCCGCCCCAGGCGTCGCTGCGCAGGTTGGTGGTTTGCGAGAGGAACTGGTTGATGAAGTAGCCCTCCGAGCCCATCACCTCCACGCCGTCGTAGCCTGCCTCGCGCGCCTTCACGGCACAGTTGACGAACGCGCGGATCTGGCGCTCCACCCCGCGCGCCGACAGCGCGAACGGCGTGAACGGCGAGATGGGCGACTGCAGGCGCGAGGGTGCCACGGCCAGCGGGTGGTAGGCATAGCGGCCGGTGTGCAGGATCTGCAGCGCGATCTTGCCGCCGGCGCCGTGCACCGCGTCGGTCACCACCCGGTGGCGCCGGGCGGCACCCGAGGTCGCCAGCGTGCCCGCGAAGGGCTTGGCCCAGCCCGCGATGTTGGGAGCAAAGCCGCCCGTCACGATCAGTCCCACATCCCCCTCGGCCCGCTCGCGGAAGTACGCCGCCATGCGCGTGAGGTCGCGCCCGTCCTCCAGGCCGGTGTGCATGGAGCCCATCAACACGCGGTTTTTGAGGGTGGTGAAACCCAGGTCAAGCGGCGCGAGCAAGTGCGGGTACAAGGCGGCACCGGGCATGGATGCAGCGGCTGCAGGGGCGGCAATGGGGGAAGGATGCATGGAAATCGTGGACTAGAAGTATTTTCTAGAACTTTATTCTAGAATCACATTCCATGGCAAGCCGCAATTCCCCGCCCCCCACCTCATCCCCTGCCGAGGCCGCCACCGACCGCCGCCAGGACATCCTGAACGCCGCCCTCGCCTGCGCGGCCGAAGGCGGCGTGGATGCTGTCACCATCGACGGGGTGCGCGCCCGCTGCGGGGCCAGCGTCGGCAGCATTTATCACCACTTCGGCAACCGCGACGGCATCGTGGCGGCGCTGTTCTTCGACATCTTTCACGACCAGTCGCGCAGCGTGCAGGCGCAGCTGGATGCCGCCCAGGGCGTCGAGGCGGGCGTGTCGGCCCTGGTCACGGGCTATCTGGACTGGGCGGTGGCACAACCCGAGCGGGCACGTTTCCTGTTCCAGGCGCGCGGCGCCGTGGCCGCAGGCCCGCGCACCGCCGACCTGGCCGAGGCGGCGCGGGGCCGCAACCAGGCGCTGGTGGCCTGGTTCGAGCCGCACCGCCAATCGGGCGCGCTGCGCGACCTGCCTTGCGAACTGATGCCGTCGCTGGTCATGGGCCCGGTGCAGAGCTATTGCAGGGCGTGGCTGTCGGGCAACGCTGGCCAGGGCGGCCTGCCCTCGCCCACCACGTACCGCGCGGAGTTGGCGGATGCGGCCTGGCGGTCCGTGAAAGCCTAGATCGCTAGATCAGTAATGCGGCGGCAGCTCGTCGCGCAGGTTGCGCGGGCCGTTCGAGCCGCCCTCGGGCGCCTGCTGGCGCAGCTGGATGACCTCGTGCGTCAACCGATCGATCAGTTGCTGCTGCTGGTAGATGGTCATGTTCAGCTGGTCCAGCAGGTCTTCGGTGAAGCTGGCCTTGATCTCCAGGCTTTCCAGGCGCTGGAGAATCTGGGCGAGATCGTTGGCGTCCGACATCGACGCTTCAGAGGGCCTGGCCGAGGCGCGCCACGCCTTCGCGGATCTTTTCCACGTCGGCCGTCGCGAACGACAGGCGCAGCGTGGCGTGGTCGGGGTTGGCGCAGAAGAACGGCGTGCCGGGCACGAAGGCCACGCCCTTTTCAATCGCGCGCTGGGCCAGCACATTGCCGTCGGCCACCTTGCCACCCGCGCCCGTGAGGCGCGCCCACACGAACAGGCCGCCCTGGGGCTGCACGAACTCGATGGCGCCGCCCAGCTCCTTGCGGAGCGCATCGCCCATGGCCTGGGCGCGTTCGGCATACACCTTGCGCACGTTCGCCAGCGTGCCGGGCATGCGGCCGGCCTTGAGGTATTGGGCGGCCGTGGCCTGGGCGAAGGTGCTGGTGTGCGCATCGCTGAACTGCTTGCACATGGTGGCCTTGGCCAGCAGCTCGGCCGGGGCAATCATCCAGCCCACGCGCAGGCCGGGTGACAGCACCTTGCTCAAGCTGCCGCAGTGCACCAGCAGCTCGCGGCTGCCGGGCACGCTGGCCGACAGGTTGAGCAGGCTGGGGGGCGGTGCGTCGCCGAAGTACAGGTCGCCGTAGGGGTCGTCCTCGACGATCAGGGTGTTGTGCTTCACGGCCATCTCCAGCACGGCCTTGCGGCGCTCCAGACTCAGCATGGCGCCGCTGGGGTTGCCGAAGGTGGGGATGAGGTAGACGAACTTGGGCTTGTGTTCGGCGATGAGCTTTTCCAGCTCGTCGGTCTTCACGCCGTTGCCGTCGATGGGCGCGCTGATGAGTTCGGCGCCGTACAGGCGAAAGCACTGGATGGTGGCCAGGAAGGTCGGGCCTTCCACGATGACCTTGTCGCCGGGACTGATGAGGGTCTTGCCCAGCAGGTCCAGCGCCTGCTGGCTGCCGGTGGTGACGATGAGGTTGTCGGCCGCCACGTCCTGGGCGCCCTTGCTGGCCATGAAGGCGGCCAGTTGCTCGCGCAGGGGGTTGTAGCCTTCGGTCGCGCCGTACTGCAGCGCGGCGCCGGGTTCTTCGGCCAGGGCGGCGTTGCTGGCAGCGCGGATGCCTTCCACGTCGAACATCGCGCTGTCGGGGAAGCCACCCGCGAAGCTGATGATGCCGGGCTTGCCCAGCAGCTTGAAAAGCTCACGGATGGCGGAGGTTTCTACATTGTTCAGGCGGTCGGCGAATTGCATGGCGTGGACAAAAATGGGTGGCAAAGGATTCCCGCATTGTCGCCAATTGCCGAGCAGGTTTCCTGCGGCTTAGACTGCAAGGCACAAAAGCGCCCTCCCTACCGCAACCCCATCCAGGACCACCCATGCCCCTCGACATCCGCCAGTTGCCCCCGATGCGCCTTGCCTACATGCGCCAGACCGGCCCCTACGGCCCGTCGCTCACGCAGCTGTGGGATCGCTTTGGCCAATGGTGCGCGGCCCATGGCCTCGCCGAGCCACGCCCCAGGTACTACGGCATCAGCCTGGACAACCCCGCCTGCACACCGCCCGCGCAATGCCGCTACGACGCCTGCGTGCAGGTGGGCGTCGGGTTGCGCACGGGCACCGAGGCGCTGGTACAGGACTTTCCGGGCGGCGACTACGCCTGTTTGCAGTTCGTCGGCACCGGGCCCGAGATCGGTGCGGCCTGGGCGGGAATGATGGCCCCGGGGCAGATCCCCGAAGGCTGGGAAGTGGCCGCGCGGCCCGCCGTCGAGGTCTATGACGAGCACTTCGCCGTCAACCCCGCCACCGGGGCGTTTCCCTGCTGGCTGTGCCTGGCGGTGCAGAGCACCGCCTGAAACCCTCGCCCTCAGTCGACGCGGATGTCCGCCCGCGCCGCCACGGCGCGCATCAGCGGCAGCTCGCGCTCGATGCGGGCGCGCAGCGCATCGCCGTTGCCCCAGGCGGGGGTCATGCCGATGTCCACCAGCTTCTTCTTGAACTCGGCGGAGGCCATGGTGTCGGCCAGGGCCTTCTCCAGCTTTTTCTGCACCGGTGCGGGCAGGCCGGCGGGCGCGACGAACGCGAACCACGACCCCATGTCGAAGCCCGGGTAGCCGCTCTCGGCCACCGTGGGCACGTTGGGCAGCAGCGGCAGGCGCTGCGGGCTCAGCACGGCGATGGGCTTGATCTTGCCGGCCTTGATGAGCGGGGTGGAGGCCACCACCGTGTCCACCGCCAGCTGCACCTGCCCGCCCATCAG